>JBBKVQ010000394.1:0-3085 GCA_037968515.1 Bradymonadaceae bacterium | reverse complement strand
CGACATCCCGACCGAGGTCATGGGCGCAAGTTTTCGCAATATGGGCGAAATCACCGAGCTCGCGGGTTGTGATTTGCTGACCATTGCTCCGAGCCTCTTGAAGGAACTTCAGGAAACCTCAGGAACCCTGCCGAGGAAGCTCGATCCGAATGCCGCGAAGGGCATGGACATCGAAAAAATCGAAATGTCGAAATCGGTTTTTGAATCGATGCACGCCGAAAACAAGATGGCCAACGAGAAGCTGGCCGAGGGCATCTCCAAATTTTCGGAGGCGCAGGTGGCGCTCGAAACTCTGCTGGCAGCGCGACTCTAATGGATGTGGCGCAAACCGTGTTGGCACAATTGGACGAATGCCGCCCGGAATGGGTGCGCAACGAAGTCAAGCTGGTATCGGTCGGTGGCTTACCAGGTTCGATATTCGGCCTTGTCTCGCTTTCGGCGAGGTTGAAACAAGATGGGGATCCCAACCTGCTCGCCTTCGCAATGGCTCACGGGTTAGCCAGCGACCTGCTTGTGCGCATCCTCAGGGGTTCGGTCGACTGGAGCGAGCCCTCGTTGGCAAAATTGGAGGGCTTGCCTGAATGGCTTGGTCTCGCTCTCGCCGCTCCGCTTTCTGCGGTGGGATTTGGAGCTTCAATAATTGGCACGACGGTGGAAATCGGGACATTCGAACGTGAATCTATTCGGCGGGCGACGACTTGGGCGGCCGCAGCGGGTTTTGACCCCCGAGCCGGAGCCCGATATTTCAGCGAAGGTTTTACCCCGCTGCGAGATTATGTTGAACCGAAGCCGACATGGAAGAACACGGCTCTTCGCGCCGCGCTCAAGCCATCGGAGTTTGTCATGCATCGGATTCGAACAGGACCAGAGGCGTTTTTGAGCAACGCTGAAAGGGCTGAATTCGTAGAGGAAATCTGCGCCGAATTGGGCATTTAGGGGCGTTGGCTTGCGCATTCGGCAGCTCGTCAGCACAATGGCCGTGATTGGTGCGCCGGGCTCCCGCCCGGCACTGCGATTCAGGCCGCGGACCGTGTACGGCTCGAAGAACCTAGCGAGAATTGGAGGTCATTCATGAGTGAAAAGAGTCATTGGTCGCAGGCGGTCGCCTTGGTTTCACGCACGATGCCCTTCATTGGGGTGAACTCGCTGGTCTACGGTGCGTTTTTCATGGCCAGCCTGGTTTGGTTTGGAATCTGGGGCGGACTGGCGTTTTTATTCGGCAAGCTGGGTGTCGGGATTTTGTCGACTGTTTGCGTCGTCATCGGGTTTGGCGCGGGCGCCGGCATTGTTAAATATGCGCAGCGCTACATCCTCTACATGGTCAAAGGCGCGCATATCGCGGCGATGACGGAACTTATCAAAAACGGCGAATTGCCAGGCGGAATGACTCAGTACGAGTACGGCAAACACACGATCGAAAAACATTTTAAAGACGTCTCTATTTTGTACGGCGTCGACATGATGGTGAATGCTTCGCTGCGGGCGTTGCAGCGCAAGGTCTTGCGCCTGTCGAGCTGGCTTCCCTTGCCTGAGGGCGCTCGAGACGCGATTCGTGCCGTCACAGAAATACTGAATCGAGCCTTGAGTTATGTCGACGAATCGATCCTGTCGTACGCGATTTACCGGGGTGAAGATAATATTTGGAATAGTGCGCGGCACGGCATCATTTTGTACGCGCAATCGTATAAACCTATTTTAATTACGGCGGCTAAAGTCTGGCTTTTAAGCAAACTTGTCGGTTTTATTTTGTTCCTTGGGTTCATGATCCCGGCTGGTTTGGTGTTGGTTTTCGTGAAGACTGTGCCTTTCCAGATCATCGCCGTGGTGCTTGCTTTGGTAGCCGCATGGGCCGTCAAGGCAGCTTTGTTCGAGCCCTTTGCGCTCGCCTATAATCTTGTCACTTTCCATCATTCGATTGTGGGCCAAGTGCCTGACCCTGAATGGGACGAGCGATTGGGCGCGGTGTCGAACAAATACCGTGAGTTGGTGGGCAAAGCTCAAGAGGCTGGCCAGCGGCCCTTCACGCCAGCTCCGGCGCCGTTCGTGGGATAGGGCTGCGGCCGTCGGCCGGTTTTCGGGTTTCGGTTTTCGGTTTTCGGGGGTGTCGCTTTGAGTGTCCGTGGTTTGTTCATCATCATGCGCAATTCGTGTACATCGGCGTTTTTAGCGACCTTCGACGACATAGATGACGGGCACCAAACTCGGGCCACGCCGGTCCTTTGCCACGGCGGAACCGTCTGGCACCAGCCTTGCTTTGAATATCTAAGGTCATCAGCCGTCTTGGCGAGTCTGGAGGTCGGAGGTGTCCAAATTACTATCTATTTTAAGCCTACTCTGTTGGATGGCGCCGGCGTCTGCATTTGCTCTTGAGCCAGTCGATGCTGAACTCATGGAAGACGTCGTTGCGGAAGAGCCAACGGATTGGCTGGAGCTCGACTTGGCCCTTGGCCTGACGGGGATGGGTGAGGCGTTTCCGTCGTCAAATGCCACTGCGGTGCCAAGCTACACAGCAGGTGAGTTGGCAGGTGTGCTCAGCCTTCGGCTTACAGATTGGGGCGGAGAGCCGTGCACGTTTTATTGTGGGCCGCTCTGGGCCAACCGTTGGGGCGCTCGGGTCGACCTAAGTGCGCGAGGGGCGGCTGTTCCCGATTCAGCGTCCGTTGGGTACGCCAGCGGAATGGCTGACCTTCATATCGAGGAGTCGGCCGAGCTCGCGCTCTGGTTTGTGAGTGTCGGCCAGTCGTTTTCGTACCAACAGGAAGCGACGTTTTTCCAGACATTCTGGAGGCCTTACGCCGACACTATGACTGTGGGTCTGATGGGTGGTGGGTCGATCCTTTCGGGTGCGGACGAAACCGGACAGGCCGAGGTGGGTTCGTTTCACATGCATTGGCGTCGTTTGATCGGTACTGCTGACGAACGTACCGCCGACGAACTACGCTTCGATGTTGCGCTTATCGACGGGACGGCTCCTGCGGGGACGACCTGGTTTGAGCGTATTGGACTGGGGTTGGTGACCGTCGACCTCTATGGGGTGCCGCTCACGCAACAGGGACGGACCGAGGTCACCGAAGAGGCAATGAAT
>JBBKVQ010000393.1:0-2668 GCA_037968515.1 Bradymonadaceae bacterium | reverse complement strand
CGCATAAAGACAAGAGCTGGGTCATCGACCCCAGCGAAGAAAAGCAGGTTTGGAGAAAATCGGCAGTCGTGATGCCCACAGTGATTGCCGGCGGGAGAATTGTCGCGACCTGGAAGCAGCAGGTCTCGAAAGGCTCTCTGGGGGTCAGTATCGAGCCCCTTTCGGAGTGGCAATCGTCCTTGATTCCTGACTTAGAACGCGACACACGATAACTAGCCAACCACCTTGGCCTTGTTCTTGGAGACCTCGTCGTTCAAAAAAATTAAACCGCACACCGAAAACCGAAAACTCGATCGACTGACAACTTTTGGAGCCCCGTGCTAAACGCTCAGGCATGAATACTGCGTGGCACGCCCAAGAAACAGACGAAGCGATTGAGCACCTGAAGTCGACGACCGACGGCCTAACAAGCGAAGAGAGCCGCGTGCGACTAGCGCGCGACGGGCATAATGAATTCACGGCGACCAAGGGCAAATCGCCATTCATGATGTTCTTGGATCAATTCAAAGACTTCATGATCGTCATTTTGATCGGTGCGGCTTTGGTTGCCGGAGCCACCGGAGAATGGGTCGACGCGATCGCCATCCTTTCAATCATTTTGATCAACGCAGTCATCGGATTTGTCCAAGAGTATCGGGCCGAGGAAGCCATCGCGGCACTAAAGGCCATGGCCGCTCCTAACGCGTTGGTCTTGCGAGATGGCAAACGCTCGACTCTTCCTGCCTCGGACCTTGTGCAAGGGGACGTCGTGTTGCTGGAAGCTGGTGCGATCATCCCAGCGGACCTTCGCTTGCTAGACACCGCCGCCCTCAAGGTCGACGAGTCTGCGCTGACGGGCGAATCGTTTCCCGTGGACAAAGGCGTCGAAACACTGGCCGCCGAAACAGTGGTCGCAGACCGCGATAATATGGGGTTCAAGGGCACTGTCGTGACCTACGGCCGCGGACGCGGATTAGTCGTCGAAACGGCGATGAACACGGAGTTTGGCAAGATCGCGCAGATGCTTCAAGAAGGCGAAGAAGCCAAGACTCCCCTTCAAAAATCGCTGGAGGTTTTCGGAAAACGACTCGCACTCATCGTGTTGGCTCTATGCGGCATCTTTTTTGGTGTCGGAGTGTTCAGCGGACAGCCCTTACTGGAAATGCTGCTCACAGCCGTTTCATTGGCGGTTGCAGCCATCCCCGAAGCCCTGCCGGCATTGGTAACCGTTGCGCTGGCTCTTGGGGCCCGAAAACTCGTTCAACAAAACGCGCTGATCCGAAAGCTCCCTGCCGTCGAAACGCTGGGTTCAGTCACGTATATTTGCACCGACAAAACGGGCACGCTGACCATGAACAGCATGGAGGTGGACACGGTCTATGTTGCAGGAAAGGTGATTCGCGCCAAGGACTTCGAGGCGAGTGAAGCGACAGAAAATTCGCACGACCCCTTCTTGCTGGCGATGGCGCTGTGTAACGACGCCGACATGGACTCGAACGGCGAAGCAGCCGGCGACCCCACCGAGACCGCGCTGCTGGTGTTTGCCGCGGCACACGGACACGCCAAGCTCGAGCTTGAAAAGACCCACCCGCGAGTCGCAGAAATCCCATTTGACTCCGATCGCAAGCGGATGACGACGTTTCACCGTCGACCCGATGGCAGTGTTTTTTCGGTCACCAAAGGCGCGGTCGAGGCCTTGCAAGCGGACGAAACGATATTGGCAGCATCGAATGATTTGGCCGTCAATGGTCTGCGTACGATCGGCGTGGCGATTCGCGAATGGGACGCCCTCCCCGAAAATTTAGATGCTTCGGCCGAGGAAGACCTGGACCTCCTTGGAGTGGTCGGCCTACTTGACCCACCTAGGGCTGAAGCCGCCGAGGCGGTTCGAACCAGCCAGGCTGCGGGAATTCACGTGGTCATGATCACGGGTGACCATCCCGGCACCGCGGGAAATATCGCGCGACGCCTGGGCATTCTCGACGAAGACGGCGTGGTCATGACGGGATCTGAACTCTCGGCCTTAACGCCAGAAGAATTTGCGGCTCAGGTTGAAGATATTCGGGTTTATGCCCGTGTCGCCCCCGAACAAAAACTCAAGATCATTCAGGCGCTCCAAGATCGAGGCCATTACGTCGCGATGACAGGCGATGGCGTCAACGATGCACCCGCGCTGCGCCGGGCGGACATCGGAGTCGCAATGGGAATCACAGGCACCGACGTCGCCAAAGAAGCCGCTCACCTGATTCTGCTCGACGACAATTTCTCGACAATCGTGAACGCAATACGCGAGGGCCGCCGAGTTTTCGACAATATTTTGAAATTCCTAAAATATATTGTCACCAGCAATTCCGGCGAGCTTTGGACGATGTTTTTGGCGCCGCTTATCGGATTGCCTATTCCGTTGCTGCCGATTCATATCCTCTGGATCAACGTCGTGACCGACGGCCTTCCAGGCCTCGCGCTCGCCGCCGAACCCCCGGAACCCGGAATTATGGACCGCCCGCCACGAGACCCCAAAGACTCGGTCTTTGCGGGTGGCATGGGCATTCATATCGTATGGGTGGGCTTGCTGATGGGACTGGTCACGATCGCCAGCCAGTGGCTCTTTTTGCATGATAACGACGTGCATTGGCAGACGATGGTTTTCACCATTTTATGCCTTTCGCAATTGGGTCATGCGGTGGCC
>JBBKVQ010000392.1:0-7723 GCA_037968515.1 Bradymonadaceae bacterium | reverse complement strand
TTTTAGTAACGCGATGGCAACTTCGCCGCATACGCCTCGCAGCATGCCGGCGATTTTTGTGAGCCGATATGCGAGCCGCACAAAATGGAAGGGCGCCCAGTATAACTACCCAAAGGTTGAGCCCGAAAACACGAGCTTCTTCGAGGTTCTTCAAGATAACGGACACGCCAATTTTGGGTTCTCGTCGCACCACTATTTTCAGGAAAAACGAGGCCTAGGGCAGGGGTTCGAGAAATGGGATAATGAAGGCTGGCTCGATATCGCGCCCTCGAACGACGATATCGCAGCACCCAGGATCTGGAGCAAATTTGAGCCTTTCCTTGACGAAATGGGTCAAAAGCAGGCGCTTCCGGACGCCAAGCCGTTTTCGGCTGTCGTCCACTTGTTTGAACCCCATGCACGTTGGATCACCCACAAGGAATTCGACTTTGGCGAAGGTGCCGACACCCGCGAAAAGTTCATCAACGGTTACGACTCGGAAATCGCGTTTGTCGACGACTACGTGGGCAAGATTACCTCAAAACTGAAGGCCAGCGGGCTTTGGGACAAAACGGTAATCGTACTCGTTTCGGACCACGGCGAAGGTTTCAACGAACATGGCTACTTCTTTCACGGCCAAAACCTCTACCAAGAGGTCGTCCACGTTCCGCTGATTGTCCGTGTTCCAGGCTGGCAGCCACGAAAGGTCTCAACGCCCGTCTCGATTGTGGATGTCGGGCCCACAGTGATCGACATGTTTGGATACGCCGCTCCCGCTGATTACGATGGCACGAGCCTCGTGCCAGCTATGGTTGGCGGCGCCCTCGCAGAACGTCCCATTTTTGCCGAGCTATTGCCCTACACCAGCTGGAAGGAACACCACAAAACGGTCGTTCTAGGAAACCTGAAGTTCATCAAGGTTTTGACCTCGGGGAGCGAGGAACTCTATGACCTGTCTACTGATCCAGGCGAGCTAAAGAATCTGGTGAAAGACCGACCCGAGGACGCGGCCAAGCTCCGTGGCCTTCTCGAAAACTTCATCAATCAATGACCCAATCGTCTAAAATTCTGGTCAGTGCGTGTTTGCTCGGACGGCCCGTTCGGTACGACGGAAAGGCCAGCAAAGGCCACGCACTGCTCAACCAGCTGCAGGCAGATGGGCGTGTCATCTTGGTTTGTCCGGAAGTCAGCGGCGGGCTCTCGGTGCCCCGCCCGGCCGCCGAAATAGTCGGCGGAGATGGAAGTGACGTTTTGAATGGCCACGCAAAGGTCCTGACCGCAGATGGCGTTGATGTCACGGAGGCCTTTGTCGATGGGGCGAAACATGCCTTGGCCTTGGCAAAAGCTCACAACGTCCAGGCTGTTGTGCTCAAGGCGAAAAGTCCTTCGTGCGGCAGCCTTGAGATCTACGACGGGACTCATACAGGGACCCTGATCGTTGGACTCGGGATCACGGCAGCGTTACTGCGTCGCGAAGGCTTTGCTGTCTACACCGACGACGATCTGAGCACGATGACCCTCGAAGATTTCGCCCATTAACTTAGGTCCGTCAATTAGTCGATCCGTGGGGAGCGTTCTGATAAAAATACAGAACCTCGGTTCATGGATGGGTTATGTTTAAACACGCAGTCGCCGCATTGATCATGGTCGTGGCGCTCTGTCTGGCTTCCGACGGTTTTGCCTGCACGCCCACTCCCATCGAATGGTTTAGGACGGACTCGACCTTACCCGCCATCGTCTTCGAGGACTTCGAAGTCACCGCGAATTCCATACTGCGTGGGGACTCGCTACCGACCACCTGCGACAATAACGCAGGAGTTGACCTCAGAATTGACCCGGTAGATCCGGAAGTTGGCTACACGGTCACCCGAATCGAAGGGCGAGCTCCCCAACGTCTTTCTGTATTCTCACAGGCCTTCTTGCCTCGTGATGGCGGGATTTGGGTGTCTTGGACGGATGAACTCTCCGATAAACAACCTCCGGTCGACTTTACCCTACGAGTGACTGCGATCGGACCGAACGGCGACAAGGGACCAAGCCGTGACGTGGTTGTGACCGATGGCACCGATGAAGGCTGTTCAGCTACCGGCCATCAGGATGTCAGCCTCTTGGGTTTGCTGGTGCTGGGCCTACTGCTGCCGTTTCGACGGATTAGATAGTATCCCCAACGCTGGGCGCCCGCTAAACGTGACAATCACGAGTGAATGGGTTACTTCCCGAGCCTGCACACCCAATTACGGTAGTCACCCATGCGCATGTCCCAAGGTTTCGTTCCTACTCGCAAAGAAGACCCAGCTGATGCCGATGTCGCAAGCCATCGCCTGCTGATTCGTGCGGGTTATATTCGCATGCTCGCACGCGGTATTTACACGTTTATGCCGCTCGGTTGGCGAAGCGTGAAAAAGATCGAAGCGATCGTCCGTCAGGAAATGGACGCAGCAGGTGCTCAGGAAGTGCATATGCCTGCGGTTCAGCCGGCGGAACTTTGGAAAGAATCCGGTCGCTGGGAAGAGTACGGCGCGGAACTCCTGAGGTTCGAAGACCGCAAGGGAGCGGGTTTCTGCCTTGGGCCCACGCACGAAGAAGTCATCACGGATCTCGTCCGAAACGACGTGAGCTCGTACAAACAGCTTCCGCTGAACCTCTATCAGATTCAGATGAAATTTCGCGACGAAACTCGCCCACGCTTCGGTCTGATGCGCGGCCGCGAATTCATCATGAAAGACGCATATTCGTTCGACCTCGACGAGGCCGGTGCCCAAAAGAGCTACGACATTATGTTCGAAGCTTATAATCGCATCTGCGAACGCCTCGGGTTCGAGTTCCGTGCCGTTGAAGCCGATACAGGCAATATCGGCGGAAGCCGATCGCATGAATTTCAGGTTCTGGCCGAAACCGGCGAAGACGAGATCGTGAGCTGCAGCGCTTGTGGCTACGCGGCGAACGTCGAAAAAGCCGAACTGAAAATCGAAGAGCTGACACGCGACGCTTCCATCGAACTGAAGCCACTCACCAACATCGAAACGCCGTCGAAAAAAACGATCAATGACGTGGCAGAGTTCCTGAAACTTCCAGCGGCTTCTTTGATCAAAACCCTGATTTTCATGGCTGACGGCGAAGCGATCGCCGTGTTGATGCGCGGTGACCAAGGCGCTAACGAGATCAAGATCAAGGCGTTTCATAAGAAGCAGACTGGCAAAGACGTTACTGAGCTGCGCATGGCCGTCGACGGTGAAATCTGGGATGCCACTAAAGCACCCGTCGGATTTGCCGGACCGATGGGATTGACGATTCCTGTCTACGCAGACTGGTCGATCAGCGCGCTGGTCAACGGTGCTGCGGGCGCGAACCTCAAAGATACCCACGCGATCAACGTGAATCATGGCAGGGACTACGAAGTCAGCGCGTTCGGAGATTTCCGTCTCGCTCAAGGTGGCGACCCTTGTGGACGCTGTGGCGGCAGCTTCGAGGTCCATCGTGGCATCGAAGTTGGGCATATCTTTTACCTGGGCACCAAGTACTCCCAAGCATTGAACGCTACGGTTCAAGACGAGGCGGGCAAGCAGTGTTTCCTCGAGATGGGCTGCTACGGGATCGGTGTGACCCGCATGCTGGCCGCGGTCGTTGAACAGAATCACGACGAAAACGGCATCATCTGGCCACTCGCGATTGCGCCCTACCACGTGACGATTCTGCCCCTTCAAATCAAGGACCCAGAGGTCGTTGCCGCCGCCGAAAAAATCTACGCGGAGCTTAGAGCCGCCGGAGTCGAGGCCATCTTGGACGACCGTGATCTGCGTGCCGGAGGGAAGTTCAAGGATGCAGACCTGATCGGGATTCCTCTTCGGATCACGATCGGTTCGCGAACGCTTCAAGAGGGCCAGGTCGAGTTCAAAGCGCGTCAGGACGCCGACAACACGCTTGTAAACGTCGATGAAGTTGTCGCGCTTGTGACCCAAAAAGTACGTGAGGCGATCAAATGAACCCCGAGCAAGCCGCCCAGCTGAGAAAGCACACGATCGTGGCTCTTGATGTCGACACCCAAGAGCAAGCACTTGCGCTGGTCGATGCGCTGTTTCCGGCGATCGACAAGTTTAAGATTGGTTCGCGGATGTTCACCGCATTTGGGCCGTCGATTTTGGATGCGATCGGAAAGCGGGGGGCCTCGGTGTTTTTGGACCTGAAGTATCACGACATCCCCAGCGTTGTGGGCAGCGCATGCGCTGCGGCAGCCAACCATGATGCCGTATTCATGCTGACGGTCCACGCCTCGGGTGGAAGCCACATGGTCGCCTCGGCAGTTGAGGCTGTAAAAAACCGTGAAGGTCTTAAAGTTGTGGCGGTCACCGCGCTGACAAGCCTTGGGGCCCCTGAAATTCACAGCTTTGGCGTCGAATGCACCCTTGGAGATTGGGCTGAAAAGCTCGCGTTGCTCGCCTTAGATGCCGACGCTCATGGAATCGTATGTTCGGCTCAAGAGCTGGCGCGACTAAGGCCGATTTTACCTGAAACCACACTCTTTGTGACCCCAGGAATCCGTGCGGCTGATGCTGTACGTGATGACCAGACCCGCACGATGAGCGCACGGGAAGCCCTGGATTTGGGCAGCTCGTATCTTGTGATCGGCCGTCCCGTCTATCAGGCCGCCGATCCACTTCTAGCGATACAAAAAATTGGAGCGTCCCTGTGAAGATTTACGGCGTACACCCCGTTGAAGAGGTCCTACAGACCGCCCGTGACCAGGTCCTTTCGGTGACCTCCGCTCGTTGGGACGCGATCGAGCTAAAGACAGTCCGAGAGCTGTGTGATCGTCACGGCTTCAAGCTCAAGGTCGCTTCCAAGGAAACCCTAGACGAGTGGACTGACGGCGGCCGCCATCAGGGCGTTGTCGCTGAACTCACCGAGTTCCACTATGCGTCTTTGGACGATATTCTGAGCGGTATCGGTGAGCGAACCTCAGCCTGTATCTTGGTGCTCGATCAGGTTCAAGATCCACAAAACCTTGGTTCCATCCTCCGAACGGCCTCGGGAATGGGCGTCGAAGCCGTGTTGATCCCCAAAGATCGCGCCGCGGAGATCACTCCAACCGTGATTCGCGCCTCAGCCGGTTGTGCTTTCCGAATTCCAATCGTTCAAGTCGTGAATGTGGCCCGAACCCTTGAGGCTCTCAAAGAGGCCGGGTTTTGGACAGTCGGTACGTTCATGGACTCAAAAGACACCTTGTGGGACGTGGACTTACGCATGAAAACAGCGATCGTGATGGGCGGTGAACACAAAGGGATCCGGCCTCTCGTCGAGCGCGGATGTGACTTCCGCGTACAGATTCCGCTCGCAGAAGGCGTTGAGAGCTTGAATGTTGCGACTGCAGCAGCGATTCTGCTTTACGAATTCAAGAGACAAAATAGCCAATGACTAACGCTGCATACGTTCGAGAAGTGGGATTGGCCGAGGCGATCGCCCTGGTGAAGAACTCCGAATCACGAGCGCAGCCTGGCATTCTTGACATGATCAACGCTTGGTCAGGGCCATTCTTGGTCCATGACGGCGACATCTCCCACACCGGTACCTTCGAAGTTGATGCTCGTCCGACCATCATTTGGGGAAACCTAAACATCGATGGCGCTTTGTGTGACGGCAGGGAAGGCGGTCAGACGATGTTGGTGGTCCTTGGAGACCTTGCCGCCAAAGACATCGTGGCGCGCAGCGCGATCGGTGTGGCCGGTAACCTAGACGTTACGGGGACGTTTTTTGCAGCGATTCCTGACGCCAAGCGTTCCTCTTGGGAAAGCGTGACCGTGGGCGGGAAGTCCAAAACACATACTCTGATCAACGCCGGCCATTGGGTCCATCTGCTCGGTAGCGTCGAGGCCGAAATGGTTTTTGGTCACTTCGAAGACATCGAGCACAGCGGCTACGAGGCCAGCGAGCTCTTCGAGTCCGACTATTTGGACTTCAAGACCGGAGGCCTAGCCGAGCTGAACCTTCCCAAGATCGCCGCTGCGCTGGTCGACGGAAAGGCTGTCGTTAAGGAAAACCCGACCACGCGACGCCGCGCGTTGTTTGCGGCGTTGGGCGATCTGGATGAACGAAGCTCGATCACCCTCGAAGACGCCGGGATCTCGGAAATTCCCGAAGAGGTGTTCACCGCAAAAAACCTCAAAAAGCTCGTGTTGGATTTCAACGAGATCTACACGCTCCCCGCAAGGATTGGGCAGTTGCATGCATTGCGGGACCTGAGCCTGGATGACGCGCCTTTGCGCTCGTTACCCGATGAGATCGGTGATCTTACTAATCTTGAGGTGCTGAGCCTGCGTTTTGTGAAGCTTCGGAGGCTGCCAAGCACATTTTCGAACTTGAAAGCGATGCGCGAGCTTTATTTGACCTACAGCGCGCTCGAAGCCTTCCCAGCACAGTTGTTGGAGTTGCCTCGACTGGAAAAACTCAGCTTCTGGCACTGCCTGAGCGACCCAGATAAGCTCGAGGCGTTCATCGCCGCCGTGGCGAGTATTCCGTCGCTGAAGGTCCTGGCGTTCACTCAGGGCGACCTCAGGGCCATGCCGGACAATATTTCCTTGCTTGATCACCTGGACGAACTCCAAATCATCGATCAAAGGCTAACTTCTGAGGTTTTTGATGCTTTAAGGGCTCAATTGCCTAATGTTCGGGTCAAGACGAGTGCTTGATCGAATGAAAATGCATCAATCTGGTAATTCCATTGTTGACACGTTTGTACGCGTTGACTATCCCTAGCGGCCCGTTGAAAGACGGTCTTTGAAAAGTTGAAGCAGCGCATATGTGCTGGTGTAGCTCAATTGGCAGAGCAGCTGTTTTGTAAACAGCAGGTTGCGGGTTCGAGTCCCTTCACCAGCTTCCGGATACCAACCGGACGACTGTACTAAATGGTGGGGTACCCGAGCGGTCAAAGGGACCAGACTGTAAATCTGGCGGCTCAGCCTTCGAAGGTTCGAATCCTTCCCCCACCACTGTTTCACCGTTAAACGTGAGACATAGAGAGAACATAAGCGGGAGTAGCTCAGTTGGTAGAGCATCAGCCTTCCAAGCTGAGGGTCGCGAGTTCGAGTCTCGTCTCCCGCTCTGGTTCAGTTAGCCCAAAAGGCCGACTGCCCTCGTAGCTCAGTGGTAGAGCACTTCCATGGTAAGGAAGGGGTCCCCGGTTCGAGTCCGGGCGAGGGCTCTTGACATTTATAGGTGTCAAATGTAAAGCGGCTCCGTCGAGTCGCTCGCTGTTTGACGACGTCATTTTTTGAAAAGCACGATCTGGCCCGAGATTTAGGGCGTAGAAGGAGTAACCAATGGCTAAGGAAAAGTTCGCGCGCACTAAGCCGCATGTCAACATCGGCACCATCGGTCACGTCGACCATGGTAAAACTACTCTGACTGCGGCCATCACTAAGGTCCTGTCTGAGAAGTTCGGTGGAAAGAAGATGGACTTCGACATGATTGATAAAGCCCCCGAAGAGCGGGAGCGCGGTATCACCATTTCGACTGCACACGTTGAGTACGAGACGAAAAACCGTCACTACGCTCACGTGGACTGCCCAGGCCACGCTGACTATGTCAAGAACATGATCACTGGTGCTGCACAGATGGACGGAGCGATTCTTGTCGTTTCGGCTGCTGACGGCCCCATGCCACAGACACGTGAACACATCCTTCTTGCTCGTCAGGTCGGTGTTCCTGCTGTTGTTGTGTTCCTGAACAAGGCCGACGTCGTTGACGACGC
>JBBKVQ010000391.1:0-9841 GCA_037968515.1 Bradymonadaceae bacterium | reverse complement strand
GACGCGGGCTCGAACCGCGGACACCGGCCTTTTCAGGGCCGTGCTCTACCTACTGAGCTATCTGCGCAGCTCGTCTGAGCGAGGGGCGGTTTATAAGAGAGGCTTTCTTTGGTGTCAACTGCTTTCAGGCGCGTTTTGATGATTCAAGAATCTCGTTTGCTAGGCTCGCCTGAAACGTCAGCTCATGGGCGTTTGTAATCTCGTGCCTGAAGTCATTGAGAAACGCGTAGATAGCTAGCATGAGCCAGTGCCCGTTCCGGTTCGACTCCTCACCGAGCGCGGCACGAAAGATCGGATGATCAATATTGATGAGGATCGTGTTGAGGTCGTTTCGAAAGGAAACGAGTTGGGCATCTTGTCCCTGCACGCCGTGCAGATCGGGGGTTTTAAAGACGTCCGGGCGCAAGGTCTGGATGCCGCTTCGGACCCAATCCAGCAAGGAGTCGACGTTCTTTCGTTTATCTACAGACATTGCCACCGATAGGGACGGCAATGCCTGAATCGCCGGTGTTGGAGGGCTGAGGCGGCCGTCGCAGATCTGCTCAAGCCAACGCCCTTCTACTCCGGTTAGATCAGTGACGGTGTCTCGCCAGCGATCGGGAAGCCCCCTAGTTACGTCGTAGAGATGCTGCGCAATCAAGTGGCGGGCGTGCAAAGGGATGCCG
Organism: Bradymonadaceae bacterium; assembly: GCA_037968515.1. Lineage (GTDB taxonomy): Bacteria > Myxococcota_A > Bradymonadia > Bradymonadales > Bradymonadaceae > JBFFMO01. Next base: position 9,176 of record JBBKVQ010000391.1, on the reverse strand, counting down.
TGTACCGATTCAAAGAGGGGCAATTGTAGGACCATTTCGGCGATCGCATCTTCGCAGCGCAGCACGCCGGCACTGACTTGCAGGTGTCTCGCAGCGTACTCAAGAAGAACTTCGATCGAGCGTTGGCGGTGTGTTGCATCGCCTCTAGCGACGGTCGCGAGCAGCTCGTGAATCAGCGCGCTGGCCTGATCCAAGCAAACCTGTTCCACCTGTTGAAGTTTGAGTTTTGCGTCTTGGTCGCTGAAAAGTTCACCACAGATCCCATAATGCGACGCGATGGCATCAAGGCTAAAGACCTGTTTGCGAGCCAGATCAATGAATGCGACATGAGCCTGTTCTTGCTTGACCAGCGGGATGCCGATCTCGCCGCGAAATCCCAGATGGGCAACGTCGATCGTGCGTAGAAACTGCGGCATTGATGGCTGAGCGGTACCCAGCTTGTCGGGCTCAGCCGATGTGCGCACCAATCCGATCGAGTCCAGAAGTCGAGCTAGAAATGGGTTGGGGGCCAGCACCAAATTCCCGTCGGACCAGGCGCGCAGGGTCGTGATGGACTGCAATGATGCAGCGTCAGATGCCCATCCGTCGGCCATTAGTACCCGTTTTGAGGGAGCCACAGCGGCAAACCGCACAAGGTCAATCTTTGACGCGAGTCGGTCGTCGATGGTCTTGAACAGAGGTTGTTTACGCAGCCTAAGAAGATCGCGGTCTGGTGTGACGTGCACGCAGTAGTAAGCAAGGTGCCGGCGGGCGTGGCGGCGGTAGTCCTCGGTGACGAGGTCTTCTCTGTGACTTCGGAAGGCGAGTACAGCGAGTTGGGAGAGCAGAGATTTTTCGACTGCGTCTGACCATTGGCCATCGCCTTCGGCAAGAAGTGGGCGGTCCGTCCGGTAAGTGCGCAATCCAAGTGCAAAATCTCGGATCTGAAAGCCCGATTCCTCGGCCAACACATCGCGGTGATCTAGCCGAACGAACGAAGTTTCGCCGACCATCCGGATCAACAGTGCTTCCTCGACTTCATCGACGTCCAATACCAAGGATGTATCGATGCCATCGAGTTCGGCGCGATGTCCACGCACCGTGGCGTAGATCAGGCCTCCGCACCGATTCATGTTCTGGGCGAGTTGACGCAAGGTGATCCAAGTCCCATCAAACAAGCGCAGGATGGGCAGATCCATCATCGCTGGTGGGGCATTAGGCGTCGGCAACCAAACGCTTATGACGCCCTGAGCATCCGTCCGCAGGGCGAGCATCACGCTGCTTGAGGCTCGGCGCAACATCATCGAAATCGCGTTGCTCGACTGCGAGTTGGCAGAAATACGCGCCAGAATCCAGTCCATCAGCTGGTTGATTTCGCGAAGTCTGGCCTCGACCGTAATGTTGGCAACGAGCTCCGCCACCACGACGCCGCCGGGTTCCACTTCGGCCAAGGCAAGGCTCGATGAGACATGGGGAAGGTCCACAACGATATGTGCACCGGCGATGTTCGAGATCACCCCGACCCAGATAAGTCGTTTGGCGATGCGAAGCTCGCACATGGATTGACCGCGAACGGGTTCGTCCGCAGGTACATACGCCGTGATCCCAATCTGAGCATTTTCGTCGAGCGCAGCCAGGAAGTCCGCAACGGATGCATAGGTGTTGAACTCAATAAGAGAGTTTCTGAGCAGATCGACACCGATTGAATCCAAAGGAGCGGCATCGACAAGCCAAGGTGGCGGTGGTGGTGAGGCGACGGGTTGCCTTAAAAAATCAAGTTCGTCCTGCGTGAGCTGAGGGAAAATCACGGGTGTTGGGGCAGCCAATACCGAGAGTGACCTTGGATCTTCTTTGCCAAAAATCAGCACCGGAGCGTTCAAAAGTCGCCCGAACTCGGCAGCTAGCTCGGCCTTGCTGGGCATCGCCACGGCCTGCGTTGAAAACGCGATCACAGATTCGGCCGATCTGGCGAGTTTACGCACGGCCATAGGGATCATAGGCGTCGAATCGCCCAGTAAATGGACGTCAAACGTCGCGGCACCAGTTTCGCCGCCGATTAGTTTTGCGACGTATGGCCTTAGCCGCAGCCACATTTCTGCGAGGATATCGTCGTCGACGATAGAGGCGTGGTCAGCCGTTTTGCGAAGTTTGTTGAAGGCGATCACACCCCCAATTTTGGTTTTCTGGTCAAACTCACGAGCTAGCGACTGAACCCAAACTCCAAAAGTTAAAATCCTGAAGTGGGCAAGGTTTGCGGTGGAGGCAATGCCGATCACCCCGTAAAAATCGCCCTCATCAAACGTGACTGTGCGTTTAAATCCCGAGATTTTGGGGATTCGGGTGGACGTGTAGCCGAAGATCGCATCGTCATTATAGAGCAGCGGCACGGGGGCTGTGATGCAAGATTGCTCTATGATATTGCGCTCTTGAGGCACCGAATTGCCAAGCTTGGAGCGATTCAGGCCGGCGGCGCGAATATACGTTCCATCCAAGGCAAATTGGGGAATTCCGACTTCGACCGAGGTCCCACCTTGGCTTATGACAACTCGCGTTGTGCCTTCAAGCGTACCGTCGCCCGATTCGATGATGACCGAGGACGGCTCGGCCATCATCAACGCGTTGACACCGAGTGCCAATTGGCGAAGTGCCGATAGGTCGAGTCGATCTTTTGAGGTGAACAGAAAGTCGAAAAGCTGTGCGAGATCGGCGGCGGAAAAGCCGCCTCCCACATAGGATAGGATCGTAGCCTCGTCGGAAACCCGAATATCAATGTACGACGCATCGTTAGCGTTAGCGGCCTGGATCAGCTCAAGGATATAGTTGTAGGGCGTCGCGAGTGCGAACTTCCGCATTTTCTGAATGGCCTGCTGTCGCTCCACCGTAAACCGTCGTTTCTCTTTGAACTCGCCGGGTTGTTGGCTGCGCGCGATGACTTCGTCGATGTTGCTCATTGGATCTCCCTGGCGGCGTTCATGAGCGCTCCATCCATCGCTAGGTCGCGGTCGTCCTGCAAAAGCAGCGCCTTTGCGAGGCAGTAGGCAGCAATCTGTGGCTCGACCGCGAATAATCGCAGCAACAACAGAAAATGCGGGTGTTCACGATTCACGGCGATGTCACCGGCCTGTCGTAGCGAGTTATTCTGCGGGGGTAATTTCAATTGGCCCATCCGCGCTTGTTGCACCAAAAAGATCGGAACCGGAGCGGCATCCAGCGGGGTGATCGTGGTGAAGGGCGCCATTGGCGTTTCGAACCCACGGCACAAAACGTAATGGGCGGCTTTCAAAAATGTGACCAAGTTCGCAGGAACATGGGCATCGATGCTGACCGGGATGTAAACCTGCCGGGGTGAGATCAGGCCTTTCGCAATCCTTTCGCGATACGACGAAAAAAAATCGATCACGGCGCCTTTGATGGTCGAAGAAGCGTGTTTGCTCGCGTACCCCAAAAGAATCTCCGTCAGGTCGTACCAAGGAAATGCGCTAGAATCCCCGGCGGGCTTACCGAAGATCACTGGAATCTTGGCCTTGGTTAGCCGCTCTGACAGCTCGGTTGGAACATCGTCCATCAGAATGCGCCCGTCGGCCTGCCATGCCCGAAACAAGTCACCAGCGCTGTAGGCCTCGCCGTGGAGTCCCCGGAAGATCTTCAGATTCGAAGTGCCCCTGTCGTGTTGGGTGGCCAGAAAGCGCAGCCGTTGCCCATAGCCAATCAGGTCGTCAGCGGTCCAGCGAGGTTTGGCCGCGAGCGCCGCGAGTTCAACCACGAGATTTGACGAGATCTGTTTGGCGGCCTGGTCAAGGTAATGCATCACGGTCTGATAATTATCGTCTCGGAGCACGGTGTCGCGCGATAGCGTGTGCTCAAGGTAACGAGATTTAACCTTAAAACCGATGTGTCGGTAGCGTTGAACCCGCGCCTCAACGAGTACGTTTTCGGCGATTTTGGTCGTTGCGAGTGTTAGCCCACGGTTGAAGAACTCGTATTCTGGCTCGTCTTGGAACGCGATAGCGAACTCGGTTCCGGGTTCGGGGGATATCAGTGCGCCGCCAATCCCGAATAGCTCGAAGACCTCGTTGATGACCTCGGAGGTGTTGGCTTCACGGTCCTCGAAGACGATTTCAGTCTCAGAGTATTTGCACCATTTTTTGAGGGTACTACGGACCTGCTTGGCCGCTTCGGCATAGGCGTTACGATCGCCCCTTAAAAACAGGGTGATTTGAGTGCCCTCGATGGGGTTTTCCAACCGGGTTTTCGAAAACGTTCGGTCCGCGTGAAAGAGGACTTCCCAGTACTCGCCGCCCCGCCCTGTGTGCAGCAGAACCCCCTGAGGCTTGAGGGCAAAAATCGACACAAATCCGATCCCAAATTTGCCAATTTTGGTGAGGTCACCTTCTTTGGAGGACGCAAAAAGCTTGGTCAGCTGGTTGTCGATGATGTTTTCGTCCATGCCGTCGCCGAAGTCGTCGACATGGAGTGCTATCGTGCCTTCGAAACCGTCTCCCGGCAGGTATTCGGTCCAGACGTCGATGCGGGTGGTGCCGGCGTCAAGACAGTTTTGGACGAGTTCGCGAACGCAGTCCCAGGAGTTGGCAAATTGGGTGACAAGGTTATCGACAACAGCATCAGAGGAGACCGTCTGAAGAGCATGTTGAGGGTCGATCGACATGTTTTTGCCTGATTGGAGCTAAAAGCTAGACGCCATAGACCACGTTTTTGGTGCCACGACTTTGCGTGAACGCGCGAAGGTCGCCAACCATTGCATGTGGGCATACAAATTTGCGGTCCTTGAAGACCCGGTAGCCGAGCTTGTTTGCAACTTGGACGTAGGTTGCCCGGGTTTTTGCATCGTTTGAAGATGATGGGAACGGGTCATTATTCCGGGTCGCCTCGACGTCTACGGCCGCCATATCTAGTCCAAACGTCCCGACTACCCCGCCTGGAGCGACGGTCAGCCCTTCCGGCGCCTGCATCCAATCCAAAAAAAACGGACCGACTGTGCCTTTGATCACTCGCTCCACCTCAAGGCCGGCCATCGAGGCTAGTTTCACGAACATGAATTCCGAATCGAGCGAGGTAAATTGGTAGATCAGCGCGTGGAAATTATCGGACTGGTTGGCCAGGTCTCGACCGTCGACCGAGGCAATCGCTGATTCGCCGTGCTGCGCAACGTCGATCGAATAGCGGACAAAAACACCCGACGCGTCCAATTTGTCGAGAACCACATGAAAATGGGCCAATTGGCGCTGTCGATCGACTCGGCGGACAGCCACGTTCATGGTCCCAAGCGGTACCAATTGGGTGCCGTTGATTTGGGTGTAATAATCGTACCGAGCGAGGTTTCTTGAGTGGGCCGAGTCCGGATGCTGTGCGGCCTTTTTCACCAATAGTTCTCGCGACCCAAGCTGCACCAGCTGTTGGGCCGCCAGCGTGATGTCGGTTTGGGCCCGGGTCCATTCTTTGTAGGTCGGCAGGCCGGTGCGTTCATCGATGTCGAGACCTTTATGCAGCCCACGATGAACGTGCGTCGCAAATACCCCTGCCTGTTCGGCCAACCCTCGGCCGTCGGGATAATGCGAATTTAATCGAGCGGCTCGCAACACTTTCCGAAAGCTGTCCACGTAGAGGTCTGCTTGGTCGTCGCTTAGAGTCCGCGACGGAATCACAGCGCCGGGTAGGAGCTCGGTCATGAGTTTTCGACCTCTTGAGGCAGGTGAAATTCGACCTCATCGTCGAATTCTTCCAGCGCGTCGATCTGGCTCGCAAGGGCCGAGGTCAGGGCGTACTCGACGTCGAGCTCATCAAATGACTCGTTGAAGGCCAAGTTTCGCGCGAGCGCGGCTTCGGTCTCTTCGTCATAGAGTTCGAGGTCGCCAATCATGGTGTCGACGTTTTCGCGGAAGTACGCCTGGGTCTCGACCACAAACTGGGTAGTGAGGTTCATCGATTCGGTCATGGCATCAAGAGACTGCTTGAGCTCGAGCACCACATTGGCAGCGTCGGCTGCGGCCCCGATGGCCTGAATTTGCCCAGCCACCAGATCCAGTTTTTCACTGGCGGCAGTTACGTAACGTGTGATGTCGGACTGCAAGTGGGCGATGGTTTCTACAAGCTGTCGAGTGTTCTTCTTGAGCGCTGCGAGCCGGTTTTCGGCCGTGCTGTAAAGCTTGAGTTTAGTGGTGTGCTCGGCGAGCATCCGACGAATCCGATCGAGCTTGGCATTGAGTTCGCGTTCACGACTGGTTCCCGGTGGCTCCAACAGCAACGTCTTATCCACTTCGATTTTTGCGTCGCGCAGCGCGAGCACGCGGGCAGCGGCGGTCTCTTCGTTGTGGGCAGATTCGATGATCTTTCGATTGAGCCGGTCGATTTCGTCGTACAAGTCGATTTTTGCGCCATCGAGTCGGTCAGCAAAATCAGCGGCCTCTCTTAAGCGCATCGAGCTCATTTCAAATTGTCGGCGAAGCAGGTCTTCGATGGACCGACGCGTGGTGGCGCTGCTTTTGACAAACGGGAGCCAAGTGAACATGTCAGCAAGTTTGTTGCGTTGGCCTTGACGAGACTTCTGAAGCTCTTGCGAAAGCTGCCGCAACCGGTCCATCTCTTGGACAAGCGCCGTCTGCAAATCCTTGTTTCGCTGATGCATACGCGTCAGCTCATCAACCTGCTCGTTTTGGCGCAGCCTCTCGCCGCCAATCAATTCCTCGAGCGAGCGAACCGAAATGGCGTCACCTGTATAGGTCACGGTTTGCTCGAGAATTTCGCTCTTAAACGTCATGGGGAGCCATCGTTTGGAAGGTAATACCGTACCATAGCCAACCAGCGTTTGAACACGGATCGGACTTATCCCATCAAGGTTGATTCAGTTTAGAGGCGACCGATGCAAGCAGCCCTCTCGGGGCGAATCGCGCGCTAAAAACTCCCAACCGATTCATCAAGCCATGGATTTTGAGCGTTTTGCCGTTGTGCATCGCTCGGTAGGCGTCGGTAGCGACGTCTAAGCTGGTTGCGATTCCAGGCTGTTTGAACAGTTTGGACGAGTCGTTTCCGGCGATCGCTGCAAATTCGGTATGGGTGGCGCCGGGACAATGCGCGGTCGCTGAGACCCCCGTGCCGTGGAGTTCTCCGGCGAGGCCTTCGGTAAAGGTCACCACAAACGCTTTTGTGGCGTAGTAAGTGGCCATGAAAGGCCCGCCCTGAAATGCAGCCGTCGAGGCGATATTCAGGATCCGTCCTGATTTTCGCTCGATCATCGCTGGCAAAAACAGCCGCGTCAGATGCATGAGTGCGTTCACGTTGACCTGCACTTGCGCCATTTCCCGAGATTCATCGAGCTCCCAGAATTTGCCGTTCGTGCCAAGTCCCGCGTTATTGACCAGATAGTCGACCTGCACACCCGCTGATTGGATGGCGTCATAGATTGCGCGAGGTGAGTGCGGATCTGCCAGGTCTGCTGGAATCACAAAGACGTTGATTCCGTGTTTGGCTTTAAGTTCTGCCGCGAGTTGATCAAGGCGCTCCTGTCGACGCGCCACAATAACGAGGTCGTGTTTGTCAGCTGCAAAGAGTGCAGCAAGGTCGGCGCCGATGCCTGCAGACGCCCCCGTGATAAGCGCTGTCCCCATTTCTAGCCCTTTGGTGCGAGGTCTTCTGTTTCTTCTTCTCGAAGTCGAATTGGCGACTCGTTTTCCGGAAATTTCCCGCCCTTTCCTGCGTAGAATTTACGCGCCTCGTCCATCACGTGTTTTGCGCCCAAAGATGGGTCAATAACGGGGCCTAAACCGCCAGTCTTGGTCTTGTAATCTAGGAAACCCAGTACAATCCCAACGTCTGCGGCTTTTGCGATATGATAAAATCCGCTTCGCCACGATTCAACCGCGCCGCGTGTGCCCTCGGGGGCAAGCGCCAACATCATGTCGCCGTCAAAACCGTTAATGATGTCGGCCATTGCCTGTACCGAATTCGATCGTTTCGAACGAATCACTGGAATGCCGCCCATCGCTTTGAAAAGCACACCAGCCGGCCCCTTAAAGAGGGTGTGTTTTCCGACCCAATGGAGTTTGAACCCCATCGTCTGCGAAACGGCGACTGTCAGAGGCAGGTCCCAATTCGACGTGTGTGGCCAGGCGATCACGACGTATTTGCCCTTAGGCACCTCTCCGCTAACCGTCCACCCTTTGCTCTTGAACCATGTCTTCGACAGATTAGAAATAAGTCCCATACAACCTCCGAGGCCGAGAGGATTTATCAAAAACATGATTTTGTCACGGGCGTGCACAAAAACATGCGCGTTGCACGACCAATGAGTCATGGAGGTTTCCAATGAAAATGAATTTATTAGTTTTGATGCTGAGCCTTAGTGGTTGTGTTTACACGGAGTTCCCCCCAGAAAATCCACCTGAAAATAATCGAGCAGAGCCAACCTTGTCGCCGGCTGGCAACGAAGGCCCGGTAACCGACGAGTTCCTTCTGGGTAAGTCGCTTTTTGCACTTGAATGGTCGCCTGAAGAAGTCGGGCCGGTCTTCAACGCATCATCGTGTGGGGAATGTCACGCTGGCGCGGGCCGTGCGCCGGCAGCGGGCGTAGGGCTGCTTTTTCGGCTCTCGGACGCGCAAGAGAGCGCCCTGCCCGACCCCATTTACGGCAGCCAACTGCAGCCGCGTGGCCTGCGCAGCGCCCCCGGGGAAGGCAAGGTGATCGTGACCCACGAAGACATCAGCGGCCGCTATGCAGACGGCACCGGGTATACTTTGCGACGCCCTCGTTACCAGCTGGTAAACCTTGGGTACGGGCCAGCTTCCGAGACACTGGTGATGTCGCCCCGATTGGCCCAACAAATTCAAGGCCTCGGGCTTTTGGAGTCGATCCCCGCCGAAGAAATCCTGGCCCTTGTGGATCCCCAGGATTTGGATAACGACGGCATTTCTGGTCGGGCAAATGTGGTGATTGATGCCGCAACAGGGCGGCAGGCCTTGGGGCGTTTTGGATGGAAGGCGGGTCAGCCCTCACTTCGACAGCAAAACGCTGCCGCTTTTGCTGGGGATTTGGGGATGACCTCGAGCCTGTTTTCTGAGGGGCCCTGCACGGATGCTCAGGATCAATGCCAGCTTGCGAGCTTCGACATTCAGACTGAACTCACGGACTTCGACTTGGATGCCGTCACTCATTTCACCAGGTTGTTGCCACCGCTGCCGAGCTC
>JBBKVQ010000390.1:0-11634 GCA_037968515.1 Bradymonadaceae bacterium | reverse complement strand
GACTGCAGATTCTCGAGCGCAAGCGTCACGGCCTCCAGCTCATCCGCACGGGGATTGGGCAGTAGCTGCACCAGGAATCCTCTGGCGTGCACCACCTGACCATCTACGATCGAACAGCTGACTCCCACCGTGGACGTCGTTTGCTCGGATGACAGCATGTACGAAGTAATGGTCTCAGAGATGCTCTCGCAGGCCTCGATCGTCCCCTCGTGAACCTGACCGGATTCCAAAACTCGTGCGACCTGAAACTGGGGAGTTTTCAATGTATTGGTGCGCGCCGCAACCCAGCCACGAGCCTTGCCTTGGGGCAACGCATCGGCATAAATCGACAGATTGGGAAACTTCAGCGTCATCTGCAGGCGGTGGTCGGGATCCATCGTAGAGCGAACCAGAGTCGCTCCCATCACAAGCTCACCCAGTGCCTCGCCAGCCTCGCCGGGCTCCTGCGCCTTGATGATCTGCGCGACCGTATCGCGTGCATTTATTATGACGGCTCGAATCGATCCATCTGGGGTCATCAGATGTTGGACCGTGTCATTCATCTTCATCCTTTTCATCGTGAGTCGGGTCAATCCGATAAAATCCACATAACTCATCAAAGAGGTCAGGAGCTACCCGTTTCAGCGCTTCGGGACGTTCAAAAAACGACTCAGTGGCCACGGCAAAAAACTCGGCTTCGTTTGTCGCTCCGTAGGTATCCATGACTTTGCGAATTCCTGCGCCCTCTTGCAACCGGGCAAAATGTTTGCCCATCACACGGCCCCACGAGCGGTAGTCCGCGCCGTGCTCAAGCAGGGGTGTGCCGTTTGCGGAACCTTCCTCAAAGTCCAAGATATGCGCAAACTCGTGGATCGCTGTGTCATTACCATCGTGGGGGATGTCGATCCCGTGCGTCACGGCATCCCAGCTCAACACGACGGTGCCCCAACGATGGGCTAGGCCGTAAGCGCCGTGGCCCTCTTCGTGTTCGAAGGTTCCCGGATAAATCACGATCGATTCCAGGCCGTCGTAGACCTCAAGAGGCAGCCGTCGCGCAATGCGCGCGGCCGACGCGGCGATGAGCACCTGCATTTCTGAGGTCACCTCTAGGCCACCGGCACCCTCCCAGTTTTTATCTTCGACAAAATGCTGCAGCCGCACTTCGAACACGGCTCGGTCTTGGTCGCCCAGTTGGGCGTAAGCCGGATAGTGCTCCTCAAGAATCGACCGCCATTCAGGCGGAAAGACCGGCTTAGCAGCCCGCCATCTCTTTATCTGCTTCCACAGGCTCACAATTATCTCAGCGCTTTAGGCAGGCGCAGCCTGCTGCCACGACGCAGGATCGTCAAGCCCACGGCAAGGAAACTGGATCAATGCAGTCTGCGGAACACACCGACAACTTTGCCCAACACAACGGTGTGTTTCCACTGCGAAGCATCGATGTAAATGGGTTCCATGCTGGCATTCGCGGGCTGAAGCCGAATTCGCCCGCTCTCGCGATAGAAGCGTTTCACGGTGGCTTCTTCATCGACCATAACTGCCACGATCTCGCCGTTGCGCGCGTCATTTTGCGGTTTGATGAAGATATAATCACCGTCGAAAATTCCGTCTTCGATCATACTTTCGCCGCGAACCACCAGGCCGAAAACCCCTTGAGCTTTGCCAAGTAGACCTTGCCCAATAGACACATGGTCTTCCGCATTTTCGATCGCCGAAATCGGCTCACCGGCGGCGATTCGTCCCACGATTGGGATGGAATGCACGTCTTCTAGGACCCGAACGTCGTCAGACGAAGGCATCGGCGACCCGTCTGGCGCAAAAACAGGACGGATCGCCCTGGACTTAGCATCTTCCCTGGAAAGGTATCCTTTACGCTCAAGTGCCTTCAGGTGGTCATTGACCCCGTTTGTCGACTTGATGCTCAGATGCTCTCCGATTTCGCGAATCGTCGGCGGGAAACCAGTGTTCTGAATGTGCAGAATAATATATTCGAGCACCTCAACCTGCCGGTCCGTCAGTTCTTTTTCTGGCCTGTCCATGGTTGCCTTTGAGCACCCGGATTGCGGATTGCATCGGCGGGTGAACAGATGTAACTTACTGAACAAATGTAACCCGCGTCAAGAAAAGTCTTTCACACCGCGACAGGCCCTGACGATTTTTGTAGTGTGGGCTCCGATGGTGTCACGACGACGCTGCTTCCGGTTGCCAGAGACGGCCATGAACCACCCCATTAAAATTCGGACAATCGCCAGCGGCTCCACGGGAAACACGAGCGTTCTAAAATTCGGTGAGTCATCGATTTTGGTCGACGCAGGTGTGCCCTTCCGCCGAATCTCTGCGGGGCTCGAGGGGCTTGGTGGAGTTGAGGGCCTGCAAGCCATCGTGTTGACCCACGAGCATCACGACCACGTGCGCGGGCTGGACTTACTCCTAAAAGCACGCCCGGATCTGCCCGTATTCGCGTCTGCCGGAACTTTGAAGGCGCTGGACCTGAATCAGGAAACCCATGTGCTTCGCCCAGGCATATCGACCACAGTTGGCACGCAGTCCGTTGATCTTACTGGTTTTCGCGTTTCGCACGACGCGAGCGAGGTCATGGGCCTCCGGTTCGAAAGCCACGGACATATCGCGTGTTTTGTGACCGACCTTGGGACGTATTCGGACCAAACGGTTGAAGCGGTCGCGGGCGCACACACGCTGATCCTCGAGTCCAACTATGACGCGGAAATGCTGCGCAGTGGACCATATCCAGTGTTCCTGAAACGCCGAATCGGCGGAACTCGCGGACATTTATCAAACGACCAATCCCGCGCCCTGCTTGAGCGGGTCGCACACAATAAGCTTCAACGTGTCGTACTCGCCCACCTGAGCGAAACGAATAACACCCCAGAACGCGCACAACGAACCGCAGAAGCCTTTCTGGCGGGGTCGAACGTGTCGCTCCACGTCGCAGCTCCCAGCACTCCGTCGCCCATCTGGACGCCCGCAGCCGGTGTTGCTCGCATGGCGCCGGTCACTCAGCTTTCGTTGTTTTAGGGTCTTGCGAATTGCAGCTCTTAGCAGACGGCCCGAAGGCATCCCGCGACCACTCGGCATGTGAACTCATCATCATGCCAGTAGGTGTCCACCGCATCTGCGATATACCGCAATATCGCATCACGATCCGACGATCGAACCACTCCCATCCAATGTGGATAGAAAGTCTCTCGAATCAGGGGGGACATGAGCAACTCTTGCCCGCTCGCAAAAGAGACCTCCCAGGTCAACTCTTGGAACACGGTGTCATGCAGGCCGGCGTTTTCTGCGATCTCGCTTAGCAGCCCAGGCGTCAGCAGGCTGTCTTGCATTTCATACATGCGGCCCAAGACATCGTGAAGTTGATGAGCCCGCAAGGCTTCGTCGAGTATATCGAAAAACTCGGGGAAACACGCGTTGAGCGGGACCGCAAAAATGATCTGACCGCCAGCGCAGGTCACACGTGCCAGCTCTTTGAGCGCCTCTTCGGCTTCTCTTGCGGTCACTACCCCGTTGAGGCAAATCGAGGCCTTGAATACGTCATCGGCGTAAGACAGAGCTCCGACCCGCTGCGGTACAAAAAACACTCGACGTTGAGCCGACTCGTCCATGCGTTGACGCGCCAAATCCAACATCGCGCGTGACGGATCCAGCGCAATCACCCGAGTGTCATCGGGAATCAAAGAAAGGATGCGCTCTGGGATATGACCGCACCGGGCTTCAGCTACAAGCAGCGACGATGCCGAAGGAACGGAGATCTCTGTGACACAACCCTGGTAAACGGGAGCGGTCCAGAGTTTCTCTACGACATCGCGATGCGACGAAGCAGACTGATGTTCGTTGCCATTATCTGCCATCAGAAGTGCCGAAAGCCAGGAAATTGCCGTGTAATAGGCTCGCCGTCAGGTGCCAAAATGCGAAGTCCTTCAGTCGACGAGCGTATCTCGCCGATATCGTAAACGTCCCATCCGTATCGTCGCGCAAGATCCCAAAGTTTAGTCATACGCGCCGGGGGCGAAACGACAATGAGCTCAAAATCTTCGCCGCCACAAAGCAGAAAATCGAGGATATCTAGCCCAGTCTGTTCGCAGAACTTCACCAGTTCAGGATGGCGCGGCAGATTATGAGTTTCGAGTGAGGCCCCCATCCCGCTTCGCTTCAAGATATGCCACATATCCTGAGCCAGACCGTCGCTGACATCGATCAAAGCTGACGGAACACCAAACAGACCCAGAAGAGCCCCTTCGTGTACGCGGGGTACTGGGCGGCGATAGGCCTGAATCAACGCTGGGAAGTCTGCCGGGTCAACATCGACGTCCCCACGCAGAATCCGAAGACCCGCTTCGCTGAGGCCGACGGGTCCAAGGACCGCAATTCGGTCCCCAGGCAGTGCCCCGGAACGTGTCACGGGTCCAGCCGGACTCGCCTCACCCATGAGGGTAATCGTAATCACAGTAGGACCGCTGGTCCGCGTGAGATCTCCACCACCCACGGAAACTTCGAATCCGTCCGGCGACAGTTTTTGACTGGCTTCAAGCATGCCTTCGATCAGCCCATCGACGAACTCTTTGTCGTCATTCGGCCCGAGGGTCAGGTTGAGGAAAAAAGCTCCTGGCCCGCCACCCATCGCCGCAACATCGCTCAGCGATACGGCAAGGGCCTTGTAGCCAATATCTTGAGGAGTCATCCAATCGCGACGAAAGTGGACACCTTCAACAAGTGTGTCCGTCGTCACGAGATCGAATCGACCTGGATCAAGAATTGCGCAATCGTCGCCAATTCCAAGCGTGAGGCCTTCTGGCGTTGGGAACGCCGTGGCGATTTTTTCGATCAATTCAAATTCGTCGTACATCGATTCCTGCGCGCGTTAACACATATAACGGGTGACGATGACCACTAGAATCACCAACCAAAAAAAGAACGCTCCCCATAATAGCACGTTGCGCGCTCTTTGCGTCACATCAGAAAAATCTGCAGTGCTCGCTTGAGCCTGTGCTTGAGCAACCATCATACGGGTATGGACCGACCCGGCAATTTCTCGGAGCAGGCTGAGCACATTTTGTTCGTCGGGATGATCAATCAAGTAGAACCTGAGCCGTCGGGCCGCCATATCGTGCAATTCATTTTCTCGAATGAAATCAGCAAACCGGGCAAATCGCTCGGATTCTCCGTTCGACTCGAAGGCCTGCCATAGAAGCCTCGCTTGTTCCCACTCGGATTCGAGGCCAAGGGGCGGCCGCTCCCACGGTGCTTCGCCGGGGGCAAAACGATGTGCGGCTTCCAAATTCAGTCCACATCTAGCGCAAAACTGATCGGGTTGCGCGGCCACGTGTGCGCATTTGGGGCATCTTTCTCCGTCGCCTGACATGGGCAAAAAACGGACAAAGGCTTCGTCGACAAAAGTAGATGATGGAGGATTTGGCTTTTGGGCGGGCACTGCTGGTGCAGGGCCCGGAACCCCACCAAGATCAAGCCGGTTTGGGTGTCCGCAGTTCGCGCAGATCAGTGCGATGCCTGCGGCGTCAGCCTTCGTGCTAGCGGCCACACCCACGTGCTCACATGCTTCACATCGAAACTCCATGTCACCACCAGCCAAACATTTGAGGCAATCCCAGGCCCTGAATCGGCGCGGGAGAAAACGTCAGGACAAAAATCAACAGACACGCCCAACCGATCGTCGCCCCACTGCGGCCTAGCGGTTCATCTTTGAGCATCTTCGGATGTTTTAAACCCATCATCCAAACCAACCCAGCGATCATGATCCAGCCCGGGAAAACAAAGATTCCAAGGAACACTACGATGCCAAAAATCCACGGGGCGACACGTTGGTACTTCTCACCAAATATCGAATACGCAATATGACCGCCATCCAATTGACCCATCGGCACCAGATTCAGTGCGGTCAAAAAACATCCGACCCAGCCTGCCATCGCCATCGGATGCAGCCAGACGTCCGACCCAGCCGGAATCGACGGGTGAAAAATCTGATTTAGACCAAACATCAGCAGATTATCGCCCAGCGTGAGCACGTCTGCGTCGGGGGGAATCGGCCGAATATCACTGAGCGCGATGCCGACAATCAGAATAGGTAACGCCACCACAAAACCCGCGATCGGCCCGCTCGCACCGATCGATAAAAGATCGATCGCACGCATTTTGGTCGCACGCATTTTGATGAAAGCGCCAAAGGTCCCAATGAAGGGTAAGAGGCCAACACCTGGAATCGGGAGACCCGGCAAAAAGTAGGGAGGAGTCGCGGGAACGTTCCGTCTAAGGCATTGCAGATAATGGCCAAGCTCGTGGATGCCCAAGATGGCAATCACCGAGACGGAATAAGAGAAAGCGCCGCCCATCGTGGCTAAGTCTTGCCATGACGACGCATCGAACGGGTCGGCGCCAGCAAACGAAACCCCGGCAAAGGTCGTGGTGGCAAAGGCGAGCGCCAGCAGGGCCCAATGACGCCAGACGCCGTGCGAACTCATCTTTTCGTCATCATCCATCAAGCCACCGGTACTACACGACCATCGACATCAAAACGGTAGAGACGTCCTATACGCCGCATCGACCCATCAGGTCGCCTGCCAACTTCACCGGCGACCCCAGTCCACGGAATCAGCGACCGCAATGCAATGTGCGCTGCGGCCGGACGCAGCCGAGCCGCGGCCGACGCCAGGTAAACAGCGTCAAACACTTCGGCCTCAAACGAAGTCACCTGCCGTGAGGTGGCAGCCTCAAACGCGCGATCGAACTCTTCGGCGCGACCACCATCATCGACCCCACCGTAGGTGTCCAGAATCAGCGCACCTGAAGCCTTTCCGCCAGTGAGTTCCATCGTCTTTCCTCGCCAACCACCAAGACCCATCAGCTGAACCGCCACACCTGATCCTCCATCGCCGTCCTGAATCCCCACCGTTGAGAGATAACCCAATATCCGAGAGACCCGAGTGTGAAAATCCGGAATGAAAAGGACATCGAAGTCGATCTGACGACGTTTGCCGGTGGTGATGTAGCCAAACTTATCGGCCTTCTTTTCATCCAGCGATTTGCCGACGCCCAAGAATTTCCGCGTCCCCGTGATCTCGTCAAGTGCACGCCGGAAATCAGGTTTTTCTTCGGAGTAGAAAGCGACCTGTGAGACCTCACGGCCCGCTGACTTCCAAGTCGTAACAAAACCGTCTGTCGCGGCGCGCCCATACTCGCTGTCTGGTGCGAGCACTGCCGCGCGGGTTCCACCCACCAATCCAACAAGCTGTTGAGCCTGTTCAAACGGCGAAAGCCTCCAGCGTGACACTAAGGGAGCGCTAACCACGCTCGGATCGGAGCAAAGTGAAATCAAGGGCAATGCGTTTCGGGACGTCCAACCTGCGGCAGTGACCGACTCACGGACGCCAACCGGTCCCACGGCTATCTGGGCTTTGCGGGCAATCAGCCGGTCAACGGCCTTCAACGCACCTTCGGGCTCACCCAGGGTATCCTCGACCAGAAGCATGGCGTTTTGCTCCGTGGCGGCCATCTGCGCTGCATCAACCATCTGGCGACCAAGCGCCCGATATTCGCCCGTCAAAGGCGCCAAAAATCCGACCAGAGGGGTTGTTTCGGCCGCCCAAAGCGAAGTGGAAGCTAATGATAAGGAGCCCAGAATGATGAACTCCCGGCGTTTCATTCGAAGAGGTCCTTCATTCTGCCAAAGAAGCTCTTCTGTTCTGGCTCGACATCTTCGCCGCTGAGCGTCCCGAACTCCTCGAGAAGCTCCTTTTGCCGATCGGTGAGCTTCACCGGTGTTTCGACGAACACTTGCACAAGTTCGTCGCCCCGCTTGGAGCTCTTTACGTTGGGGAACCCTTTGCCCGCTAATCGAAAGACTCGGCCGCTTTGCGTGCCAGCAGGCACCTTCATCGACACTTTGCCCTCGAGGGTCGGAACGTCGATCTTCCCGCCCAGCGCGGCCTGAGTAAACGTGATTGGCACGGTGCATTTCACATCAAGCGCGTCGCGTATGAACAGGCTATGCTCGGCAAGTTCGACCACGACAAAAAGGTCTCCGGCAGGCCCTCCGCCTGTCCCGCGTGCCCCTTTGCCTTCCCACCGAAGTTTCTGACCCGCGTCGACTCCTGGCGGCACTTCGACGTCCAGACTCACCTCGCGATCGACAAACCCTGCGCCCTTGCAGATCCGACACGGAGACGGAATGTACCGACCGGTGCCACGACACCTATTGCACGGTCGAGACAGTGCGAAAAAGCCCTGCTGCACCCGCATCGTTCCCGTGCCGCCACATTGCGAACAACCTTCAGCATGAGTGCCAGGCTCGGCGCCTTCGCCATCACAACGGTCACAGTCAGCCTGCGAGGGCACCTGGACCTTCTTGCTGGTTCCCCTAAATGCTTCTTCGTAAGAGACCGATAACTTGATCACAAAATCCCGGCCACCTTGCGCACGGGTCCTCTGCTGCCCTCCTCCACCCCCGAACATCGAGCTCAAGATATCGGCAAAATCCGAGAAATCTGCGGTCTGATAGGCCCCGCCGAAAGGAGAAGATCCGCCAGGCGGGAAGCCTGTGGTCTTGTATCGGTCGTACTGCGCACGCTTTTCCGGGTCTCCCAGAATTTCGTACGCTTGGTTGATTTCTTTGAACTTTTCCTCAGCCTCAGGCATGTCCTGATTATGGTCCGGATGGAATTTCAGCGCGAGCTTTCGGTACGCAGCTTTGATTTCATCTTGTGGAGCCGAGGGCGAGACACCAAGTAATTCATAAAGGTCAGGCGCCATAACAATTCACACCGAGAAAATACACACGGAGATCACTCAGAAGGCTCGGAACTGCCGGTGTCAATCCCACTGTACATCGCCTCTGCAAGGCGATACGCCGATGCCTCGAGGCTCTGCAGAATCGCTTCAAGCTCTTCTTTGGTGGCATCCTGCAAGAGTTCTTTGACCGTACGAAGGTCATAGTGAATCTCGTCGAGTTCGTGCTTCTGAAGATACTCGCCGTACTCCGCAAGACTGCGTTCCGTCGAATAGACAAGGCCGGTTGCGCGGTTGCGCAGATCGATGATGGCCTTCTTTTCAGTATCGGTCGCGCGATTCAGCGCTCCCTCGTCGATCATTCGGTGAATTTCATCCTCAGAAAGGCCACCGTCGGCAACGACATTGATGCTGTGTTGACGACCGGTTCCCAAGTCGCGGGCTGTGACGCTAACCATGCCGTTTTCGTCGATCTTGAACGTCACTTCGACCTTAGGAAGACCGCGCGGAGCTGGGGGAATACCGTGCAGTTCGAACAGCGCCAAGCTCTTGTTCTCGTCCGCCATAGCGCGCTCGCCCTGGAGGACGTGAATGCGAACCATGTCTTGGTTATCGACGGTCGTAGAGAAAATTTCCGAATAGTTGCACGGAATGGTTGTGTTCGACGGAATCAAAGGCGTGAACACGCCACCCATGGTTTCAATGCCCAGCGTCAGGGGCGTAATGTCCAACAGCAAAACGTCGGTAAGTTCACCGCGCACGATGCCACCCTGAATCGCCGCACCAAGCGCAACAACTTCGTCAGGATTGACCGACTTGTCGGGCTCCTTCTGGAAATAAGTCGCGACTTGAGTTCTCACCAGAGGCATACGGGTCATACCGCCGACCAAAATCACGGCGGAAATGTCTTTCTTCTGAACTCCCGCTTCGCGCAACGCCTGACCACATGGGTCCAAAGTGCGTTTAACGAGCTCGGACGTCATCTTTTCGAACTCACTGCGAGTCAGGGTGCGCTCGATATGTTTCGGGCCTGATTCGTTCGCGTAAATGAACGGAAGATTGATCGTGGTCTTGTCGAGGCTCGACAGCTCCATTTTGGCCCGCTCGGCCTCTTCTTTAAGGCGCTGCATTGCCATCTTGTCTGCGCGCAAGTCGGCGCCGTTTTCCGCCTGAAAACCGTCCACAAGCCAGTCGATGATTTTGTAATCAAAATCTTCGCCGCCCAAGAACGTATCGCCCGATGTCGACATTACGCTGAACACGCCATCGGCGAGTTCAAGAATCGAAATATCGAAGGTACCGCCGCCGAGGTCGTAAACCGCGACCTTGATGCCGTCCGAAATTGCCGACTCTCCGGTGCCAAGACCGTAGGCTAGCGCTGCCGCGGTGGGCTCGTTGATAATGCGCAGAATATTCAGCCCTGCGATTCGCCCTGCGTCTCGTGTGGCCTGTCGTTGTGCATCGTTGAAGTAGGCAGGAACCGTAATGACCGCATCCGTGACCTCCTCACCGAGGAAGTCCTGAGCCTGTTCCTTCAGGTCCCGGAGGATGAAGGATGAGACCTCAGGCGGCGAATAAGCCTTTCCACGGATCTCGACCCAAGCGTCGCCCGACTCGGCCTCGACCAGTTTATAGGGGATGGACTCCCGCACGCGAGTCACCATCGGGTCGTCGTATCGACGACCCATCATGCGCTTCACCGCAAAAATGGTATTTTCGGCGTTGGTTTCGGCCTGACGGCGCGCAAGCGCACCGACCAAACGTTGCCCATCTTCGGTGAACGCCACGACAGATGGCGTCGTACGACCACCCTCGGCGTTAGGAATGATGACGCGCTCTTTGCCGTCAACGTAACAAACGCACGAGTTAGTCGTGCCGAGGTCGATGCCTATCGTCTTGCCCATTGCACATCAATCCGTGAGGGGGTTCAGTCGGCTAATTGCTCTGCAGAAACTTCTTCAAGGTCTGGCGCGCTTTCTTGCGAATTCACGACTTCGATGGCTTCTGCTTCAACCGAAGCTTCGTCCGTCGCATCGGGTGCGGGTACTGCAATCTCGACCTTCTTCGAGACAGCCACAAGTGCTGGCCGAATCAGACGATCATGAAGGAAGTAGCCCTTCTGATACTGCTCAAGAACTGTGTTCGACTCATGTTCGGCCGATTCAATCTGCTGAATCGCCTCATGTTTTGTCGGATCAAATGCCTCTCCGCGTGCGTCGAATGACGCCACGCCGTGTTTCTCAAGCGAGGTCACAAATTGCCGATAAACCATCCGCACACCATCGATGATGGACGAGATGCCTGACTCGGACTTTTCTGCATGCTCAAGTGCACGATCAAGATTATCGATCACGGGCAACAACTCAAGAACGACTTTATCAATACCGTACTTACGCATGTCTTCGCGCTCACGCGCGGTGCGTTTACGAAAGTTCTCCAGGTCGGCGGCAGTGCGCAGATGGCGATTCTTGGCTTCATCACGTTCCGCTTCAGCCGCGGCCAGTTTTTCGCGAAGCTGTGCAACAAGGCCGGAATCACTTTCGTTATCGCTCAGCACTTCGACGAGTTCTGGCGTGCCCACTACCTCGACGTCAGAGTCTTCTGGACTCAGAAAAAGATCGTCGATCGGAGCACGGCCGACGTCCCCGTCGGTTGCCGAATCGGCTTCGTCGGAATTGGCTGAAGTCGCAGCGTCCGAGGTCTCCTCCGACTTAGGCAACTCATCCTGAAAAACATCGTCGTCAATAATATCTTGTTCAGTCACAACAACACCTCCGAGAACGCCCGTTCTGCCTCAATTCGGAACGGTACTTCTAGAATTTACAAATTGAAATCTGGCTCGTTCTCTTGCGATTTACTTAACACACGCGCAACACGGTCGACCAGTGGAATCAT
>JBBKVQ010000389.1:0-5827 GCA_037968515.1 Bradymonadaceae bacterium | reverse complement strand
TTTGGTCACGGGGTTAGAGGTCTGGCGCTGAGCTTCGTCAAAAAACTCGGAGAACTCGATCAGCACATCGTCGGGAAACAGCCGCGGCGTATCGCCATTACCGTTGCCCTTGATTTGCGCATTAAAATTGATGATTCGACTGTTTCGAATCACGGTTCGGTCAGCGGCTCCAACGATATGAAACGCATGTTCACAATCACTGTCGTTTGCACAGACCCCTCGGATCTCGAGCCCATCAAATGTCCAATCCGGGGCATTAACCTTAAATCCTTCAACCGCATCAAACTCAATAACTGCGGCCCCATCTGCCTTGATCGTGATCGGCCCAGGACGATTAAGCGAGATATTTTGCTCCACCCGATAGGTCCCAGCTTCCACTGAGATGACATCCCCAGGGTTGGCTTGTTGGGTGGCATCCAACAAGCCCTGAACGCTAGATACGGTGAGCGTCTCGGCGCTGACATTCAGGGGAAACAGTAGTGCAGCTACAAATATAATTTTTCGCAATTTTGGCCTCCGTGTCAGTCATGATAGGCCAAGGTGAAACTTACGGCGAGCTTCGGAATCTGATGGTTCCAACGAGGAGACTTCATGTTTTTCAACCTGAGTTCAAAAACCAAAATGGTCGACCCTGAAAACGCGCTCCCTGGACGCGCGTCCGAAATGGAGATCGGCGTCTTTCATCATGTATTTGCAGCACCGCTCCAGGCGGACTTCAGCGCATTCCAGACGATCGTGTTTGGCATGGGCTGCTTTTGGGGCGCGGAGCGCATCTTTTGGAAGCTTCCCGGCGTAGTCTCGACCTCGGCGGGGTATTCCGGCGGGACGACCCCAAACCCCACCTACGAGGAAGTGTGTTCAGGTCGTACCGGCCATACGGAAGTCGTCCGGGTGGTTTTCGACCCCGAAAAAATCAGCCTTCATGCGCTTCTGACCGTGTTTTTTGAAAACCACGACCCAACGCAAGGAATGCGGCAGGGAAACGACGTCGGCACGCAGTATCGATCGGCGATTTACGGCACGTCTGATGCCCAACTCGAAACCATCGTTGCCGCACGAGACCTCTATCAGGCCGAGCTTACCAAACGTGGGTTTGGAGAAATCACAACGGAAGTCGACGCCTTAGGTAAATATTTTTTTGCCGAGCCTTATCACCAGCAATATTTGTCCAAAAACCCCAATGGCTATTGCGGCATCGGCGGAACCGGCGTGTCTTGCCCTGTGAATTGGGCGGTCAAGTAACACCGGTCCCTTGAAGCCATGCGATGGGTCTGCCAGACTCCGCCAGTTGACTCTGGAGTTATCATGCGTATCGCTTGGCTTTTTGTTTTCTTTCTGTCGTTCGCGGCTTGTTCCGACGACACATCCGGCACCACCACTGCGTGTGAGGATGGTGATACCTATAATCCCATCACTCAAACGTGCACGCCCCGCGGTATGTCGGCGCCAGACGTCGGAGTTCCAGACACCTCGCCTGCCGATGGATCGACGCCCGACGTGACGACACCCTGCACGGATTGTGGTCCATTCTACTTCGAACCAGAATCCCTCGCGTTCACCTTTACACCTGCGCGTGAACCCACGTTATTGGAGGCCGAACTGGTCCTCCTAGCCGACCAAGAAAGCGCGGTGGAGTCACTCGAATGGGAAGGAAGCACCGAATTCCAAGTCGTTAATCTGGCTGTTGGCGACTTGGTTCGTCAGGGCCGGCGCACCATCAGCATCCAGTATTCCCCCACCGACAACACGCCCGATACGGCGGTTTTGCGGGTTCACCTTAGCAATTCAACCGTCGGGTTTGCAGAACTGAAGCTCTCCAGCACGATTTCTGGCACCGATATTTGTGCCGAAAACTGTCCCCGCATCCAAGTGGAGCCAAGGGCGATCACGATTTCCTACCAACCGGGCGACGCTGCGACTAATAGACCTCTCACCGTTGGGAACGTGGGCCAAGCCCCCTTGGAAATCCGTGAAGTCTTGGTGCTGCAACAAGGTCGTGCTTACTCGGTGACGAATGCTGCCCTGCCGCTGACGCTTCAGCCGAACTCAAATACCGTATTGGATGTTGGGTTCAATCCCGCAGAAATCGGCACATCTGGCGCGACGATCAAGATTCGCTCAAGTGACCCGTTTGAACCGGAGGTCAATGTTCCGGTCACGGCAACAGCCAAAGACGCTCAAAACGACCCATGCATCCAGGTCAATCCCACCTCACTGAACTACGGATCCGTCGTGCGTGGCTCACCGGTTGCAAAGACGTTCACCCTGACCAATTGTGGCGCCCGCAATCTTACTGTCAGCGCAATTGAACGAGGACGTTTTTTCGGCATACCGACCTCTTCCGCCTTCCAAATCACCAGCCCGTGGACGGCCGGCGTTATTCCAGCAGGCGGGTCGCAAATCATCGAAATGACTTTTGCTCCTCGCCGCGCCGGGCTGGCCAACGGATTTTTCTTGGTGCGAAACGACGATCCGTCCAACTCGGCGGCACGCGTCAATGTCTCCGGCACCAGCCAAGCGCCCCCTTTGTCGGATCAGGACATTCATATCGAGGTCGAGTGGGATTCCAACGACACCGACGTTGACACCCATCTTTTGCTGCTTCCTGGCCAGGGTCTATTCTGTGGCAACGACTGCTATTTTTCGAATGCCGAACCTGATTGGGGCGTCCAGGGCGATTGGCAAGACGACCCGTTTCTTGACCGCGATGACGTCGACGGTTTTGGCCCCGAAAACATCAACGTCGAAAAAGGAATCAACGGCCAGACCTACCGAGTTGTCTTGCATTATTGGGCCGACAGCCATAATCAGTCGTTTTCCGGTCCGTCGAATTCGACCGTCAAGCTCTATATTCGTGGCGTCTTGACTCAGACTTGGGGCCCAAAACGCCTTGGCAGCACGGGCGACACGTGGAACGTTTTCGAAATCGATTGGCCGTCACAAACCATCCGCACGTTTAGTGACCCACTTTACTCAGTCCCGAGCTCAACATCATGCCGCGCAACACCTTGAAATACCTAGTTCTTTTCGGCGTCGGACTATCTGTCGCTTGCGGCAGCGAAACGACGAAAAAGAACAACACCACCGATGTCGAAATCGATCTTGGGCAAGACGTCGCGGCAGACTCAAGTGGCTCGGATGATGTCGGAATCGGCTCCGACGACGCGTCCACCACCCCAACAATCGACTCCATTATTATCTCTCCGGATTCGATAAGTGCCGCCTCAACTGGAATGACCGATCAATTTGTTTCGGTCACGCTCGGCGTTTCCGGGTTTAACGCTCCAATCAACGTGGAAGGAACCCGGATTTTTCTGGAGGCAAATGGAGTCGACGGAGATTACCAAAGCGCGACGCTGACTGGAGATACGATCCAGCTCACCAACATCGCGATCAGCTGGTTTCAGGGATTAGAACCAGGTGAGTATTCAGTGGCAGCAGAAGTCGTGTCCCAAGACGGAGACGATGGCGAACCCACCGAAACAATCACTCAGCTCGGGCTGGCCACGATAACGATCACGCCATGAACAAATTCAACATCGTATCCTTGCTGCTTTTTCTGTCCCTCGTTGCTTGCGGCGACGAAACCACGCCGAACACTGCAAATAACAACGATACTGGCGGCGACTTCGCCCAGGCGGACCTTGGCGCTGACGTCAGCCTGCTCGATATGGGGTCGGACCTAACGGACACCGGCACCGCGGACGCCACCATCCCCGACGGAGGCAATGACTCAGGCGTGCCAGACATGAGCCCAACGGCCATGGGCACGATCTCGGGCGAGTGTGGCGACATCGATATGACCGAGCTCCTGTCGTCGCAGCCATTTCTGTTTGTGAATACGATTGATTTTCAGGACGACCCTTACGACGACGCTGACTTTTCGCGCCTGACGCTTGGTGGGCAGGAAATCATCACCGACGGCAACGCGGGCGGCTCCTCGATTGCCTCTGAAGTGTTTTCGTTCGAAGTCTTGAATCGTTGCGATATGGCGATTTTGCTCAAGACCGAAACCGAGGTCGTTTACGACGTCCAAGGCAAAATCACCGACTTGCTGGTGCAATTTGAAGCGCTGAAAGTGGGCGTGTCCGTGACGCGCGCAGTGTCGTTTCCGCGCGATACGCCTTACTCGTCCGCGAATGCCCAAAACTTGATGGATAAGAAGCTCGCCGACATTCTGGTCAGTAGCGCCAACGTCGCCGCAGAGGACGCTTGGAGGAAACAAATCCTACACGTTCTAGTCGACCGGCCGGAGCATGTACCTGTGCTTGAAGCTGCACTCACAAACGTCGATCCGGCAGTCCGCGCCGACACGATCGTCGTCCTCACGGTGACCGAGGGCATCGACGACTTCATCTACTGAGTCTACTCGACGACAAGACCCGTGATCTCGATGAACGTTTCTCCAGCTGCCTTGAAGACCGTCGGCATGCGCGTTCCTTTGTTGGCCTGCCAACCTTCCCGAGTCATCAGGAATTTCGCTTCTTTCGCCCCGCCGGGAAAGTACTGCCAGTGCGTAATCTGCCCGTCAGGTGTACCCCAAAGCACGTAACGGTCTCCCGGAGTGTATCCGCCCGAGCCGTACTCGACTGACACGCCCACAGAACCTGCGGGAACGCCTTCAGGGACAACGTCGACATTGGTGAACTTCACCGAATCCCATTGGGTGTGAAACTCAAAAAGCAGCCAATATGAATCGTTGATAAAAGCCTGATGAGCCGCGATGTCCGCGGGATCGGTCAGCCCTTTTCCTGACGCGCGAATCCGCCGCTTCTCCTTTTCCAGGGTGACCTCGACCTCACCCGATTTCAGATTCCAATCGTAGGTACGGGACAGATTTTTTGCAGGCAATGTCCAGGTGAACTTGACTCGATTTAGGTCCTTCCAGGCATCCACGCCGACGTTAACCTGCACCGCGTCCACGCGTTTGGACTGGGCAAAAGATGGGAGTGCAAAAAGGATAGTGAATAGAATTATAAATACTTTCAAAAAACGACACATCCTTGACCTCTTCAATCCAATTGCGCAAAACACTGACACATTTTCACGATTTCCGTCCTTCTGATGCGCGCCAACCTCTTCGGGTTCAAAGCCACCGACAAGGTACTTAAATGAGAAACCGCTGGTTTCATCTGCCAACATTGCACACAGCCCATCACCACGAAAAGAAGGTGAGTTGGCTCGAGCTGTTTTATGACCTCGTATTCGTAGCCGCCATCATTCAGTTGGGCGAAATGTTGAGCACCGACGTCACTGACCAGCACGGACGGGTTGTCCCCTACCTCGCCACTTCTGAGCATTATCGTAACCATGATTGGCCACGACTCGACCTACGGCCAACAGACTTTTGCACGGCATATGTATTCACCCGACGACATTCGAACGAACCACCGGTTCGTCGATGTGATCTCGCAGCTCGAAGACGGTAGACTCATGATCGACTTCACTGATTTTCATGACACCGAAGACGAGGAAACCCTATGAAACACGCTTTAGTGATGACCTTCATCACGCTTTGGTCACCAGCCCTTTGGGCCGAGGACCTCTGTGTTTCCCGCGTTTCTTTTGTCGAATCTGCAAATATCTTGGTGCTGCAGTCGAAATGGACGGACGCCCCGCCGCTGACCCCGGCTGACGGCATGTGGTCTCAGATGTTCGCAGCGCTTGTCGGGGCGACCTTCCCCGTCCAAGTTGAAACAGCCATGGATGGGCCCACGATTTGGTGGAAGCTCGAAGGGCTCTTGTTCAAACAAAGCCCCTCCGAAGCCGCGCAATCGATGGAACAGGCGCTGATTGCCGCAATGCAGCCCGAAACCGGCGGCTCTCT
>JBBKVQ010000388.1:0-6466 GCA_037968515.1 Bradymonadaceae bacterium | reverse complement strand
CGCCAGGAATCGACGGTTTGATCCATGTCTCGGATGTGTCTTGGAGCGAGCGCGTCGACAAGTCTTCCGACTTCTTCAAAGCAGGCGAGCAGATTGAAGCTGTGATTATCGACCTAGACGTCGAAGCAGGCCGGCTTGGCTTGGGCATCAAACAGTTGACGTCGGATCCGTGGGATTTGGCGGTGGCCATCGCAGTTCCCGGCAAGAAAATCGACGTCGTGATTACACGAACGACTGATTTTGGTGCATTTGCCACGATCGTCGAGGGTGTCGAAGGACTGATTCACATCTCGGAACTGCGCGAAGAGCGTGTGAACCGCGTGACCGAGGTCGTCAAACCCGGTGATCAAGTCAACGTTTTGGTCACAACCTTCGACCGCGATAACCAACGCATCGGTCTCTCGCTCAAGCGAGACGAGTTGGGCGGAGACAGTGAAATGAAGAGTTTTACGGATGAAGGAGGCGCTGCAACGCTCGGCGATTTGCTGAAAAGTCGCTTGGGTCTCTCGGATTCGGCCGAAAACGAGTAGTTTTCCTTCCGGACGACATGAAGCCTCGAATCTCGCAAAGCCTTGAAAATTGCGGATTTCGGGGCTTTTTTGTAACTCAATTGACACACATACCTACATCTAATACCTTCCGCGCCTTATTTCGGACTGAAGTCAGTCGAATTTTGAAGGAGTACTCATGTTAAATCGGATCTCTACACTTGCCCTCGTGGGTTTGTTCACACTTGCTGCCGCTTGCGGTGACGATGGTGACGACGGAAAGACCACTACGAACAATTCGACGAACAACACGAATAATAATTCGACGAACACGAATAATAATTCGACGAACACGCCAACAAACAACGCCACACAGTGCACGGCTGTTGGTCAAACTTGTGTTGCTGGCGATGCCACCAACGCTGGTTTCGTTTGCGCGGACGACGGACTTGGCGCGAAATGCCTTCGCGCATGTACGCCTCCAGTAGATGACGAAGCCTACCCATGCACCTCGGGCCAGCTTTGCGCTTCGCTTGAGCAGGGTGGAGCCACCGCTTGTATTCCTTCGCAGTGCGCTGGATTCCAAGACTTCGCAGGATGCGACAAATTCAACTACCCGAACGGCGGCCTCTGCTTCGGCACAACGAATGACAACTTCCTCTGCCTCCCAGCTGGCGAGAAAACAGTTGGCGTTGAATGTGAAGAAATCGACGAATGCGCGAGCGGATTGCTTTGCCAAGGCGAGTGCACGCAAGTATGCGCCAACGATGCAGCATGCACCGGTGACGGAGAGCGATGTGTCGGTGATACCGATGCAGACTTCCTCAATGCCGGCGCAGGCCTTTGCCAAGTTGGTTGTGACTCCTACACCACCGATCAGTGCCCAGCCGGCACAGGTTGCTTGGCTGTCACTGAGACCGACGGCATCTGTCTTGACGATAATGGAACAAGCGGTCCTGGCGGAGCATGCGTGGCCGCCACCTTCGACATGAATGATAACCTTGTGACCCCTTCGTCGGGTTGCCTTGGTGGTCTGACTTGCCTCAGCTTTGGTGACGGCGCTGCGAGCTGTGTTGCCCGTTGTAACGGCGGAGCTGCTTCACAAACGGCTTCGGATGCTAGCTGCCCAACGACCAACGGATCGCAATACTGTTTCAACCTGTCCGATCCGGGCGAAGAATCAGCCAACTCGGGCGCTTGTCTTGACCAGTGCGACGTCGCCGATTACGGCACTGATCGTTGCACCGCCGAAAACTTCAACTGCTCACCGTTCCGCGGTGTCCGTCACGTCTGCTTGCCAGGTGGTGACAAAGCTGTTGGTGACGCTTGTGCTCCTGGTGAATGTGCCGAAGGCTCGTATTGCTTGGCCGGTGGCAACAACATGGGAACATGCGCAGCGTTCTGTGACCAAGCTGCTATCCCGAACCCACTGCTTGTTTGTGGTGATGGTCAGACATGTGACCCCCTTGGAAACGCTGCATACGCATTCGGTCGCTGCGGTGTCTCGTGCGATACCCCGTTTGCAGACACCGACTGCCCAGCTGGCCTTCAGAACTGCTTCCCAGAAGGTGCAGCAGCAGCAGGCTTCTGTAGCGCTTCAGGTGCGGTTGCACTTGGCGGCGCCTGTGCAGTTCCAACCCAATTGCCAAATAACTGTGTTGGCGGAGCCGTCTGCGCAAATTCGTACAGCATCTCGCCGTTCGAAGACACTTCTGACTCAAACAGCGCAGGCGTCTGCATGAAGGCTTGTACCTTCGCAGGACCTGCTGATCAGTGTGGTGCAGGGCAGGTTTGTGGTGTCGACTTCCTTACGTTCAGCGCCGGAACAGGCATCTGCCAGACCATTGGAACGAACATGGCTAACACAGCAGCAAACGCAGCTTGTGCTGAGCCTGGAAAAGCATGCGGACCCAACTCGATGTGCCTCGGCGGAGCCGGTGGCAACCAGTGTATCCGTGTTTGTGAACTCGGTGCGGCCAATCGTGGCTGTGCAACAGGCACATGCACTGCAGTGTTCGGCGAAGGCGCCAACCTGGGTGTTTGCCGCTAAGACATAAGACCTCGGTCTTAAAAAGGCGCCTTCGGGCGCCTTTTTTGTTTTCTTGGGCTTTGATTCATGGAACGGGGATCCCTACGATGTGCCTGGATGTTGTGGAGGCTGAAGTTGATCAGAATTTTTTTGGTGTTGTTCGTCGTGTCTTCGACGTTTCTTGGCTGTTCAGACGATGACTGTGGCGGGTGCGCCATCGGCGAGTCTTGCGTCAGCGGGTCATGTGAAGCTGTTCCATGTTTTGGTGGATGTGTCATCGGACAGACCTGCATTGAAGGCGTGTGCGCAGTCCCAGACGATCAGTGCGCCGTTGCTGGTGTGACGTGCGACCCGACGCTGCCCATCGTCGATGGGGCGCTGTGTGTGGACCTTGACGGATTTGGCGCCCAACCTCCGATTTGCGCTGATAACTGCGAGGCGGGCGGAACCTGTGATGCCGGGTCCTTATGTTTTTGGCTTGCCAGCAGTGGTGACGCCACATGTGCCAGTGACGGGGAGTGCACGACCGGTCAGGTTTGTTTGCAGGGCGCCTGTCGAGAGACCATATGTCGGCCCTCAGAATGCGAAGGCATCGTGGCGGGGCTGCAGACATGCCAAGATCTCTACGGCGGAACCGCGGGTTTCGAAAATGGCGCGGCTTGCGCCGAGTTGGACAATTCGGCGAAATATTGTTTTCCGGCAGGCCTTAAGGGCATCGGCGAGTCATGCGTGGGTGTTGATGTTGCAACTGAAATCGGCAGTTTTGAAGGCGCCTGTACCGCGGGTTTAGCCTGTGTCGACGCGATTTGTCGGCAACCATGTGTTGATTCGGCTGCGTGTTCTGGCGACCAAACTTGCCTGCTTGCCAGTGAAAGTGTGGCAGGAGCAGGAGTTGGTTTTTGCGACGTGACCTGTACTCCATTCGAGGTCGGCTCTTGCGGAGCGGGAAGGACGTGTCTGGCGTTGAATGCCACCGACGGCGTGTGTGGCCCGGCAGGAAATATTGCGGCCTTTGAAGAATGCGACCCCACGCTTAGAAATTGTCAGGATGGGAATGTGTGCGCGACCTACCAAGAAGGCGTTGCGTCGCTTGGGATTCCAGCCATTTCGCGCTGTCAGCCAGTCTGTAATATTACCAACGCTCCAACTGAGTCCGATGGGACGGTGTCGCAGGTCAATCAAGGCATTCGGGATACGGCTTGCCCCAATCCGCCTGCCGTTCCTGCCGATTTTTGGATCACCTATGTGGGAACGCGCGCCGCCACGATCGACGTCTATGTTGATGGCAACCTGACGGCACCCGCACTCGCCGCGGGCGATCGAACGGCGATGTCGTACTCGGTCCCGGGCGGTCAGGCTGTGATCCGCGTTTTACGTGCAGGAGCCCCGGCAACCGATCCAGCGTTGGTGGAGTCGTCTGTCAGTTTTGTCGCCGGAAAATCGCTTGAAGTTGTTTTGCATGACGAGCCGTTGGTTAGCGATTCGCTTTTGGCTGTCTCGCGTCGCCAGACGATCGATGCCCAGACTGCCGAAGTTCTTAACCTCGGGGATGCCATCGACCTGATTGCAGTGCCCACAGGCGACGATCTCTCGGTTCCTAATAACCAGATCGAGTTGCTCTCAGGCACCACAACAGGGGCCGACTTGCCGTTGGGTGATTGGGATTTGCTGGCGTTTGCACCTGGCACGCCGCGAAACGATCGGTTTCTAGCGTTGGCGGAGCTCAATGGAGTCGCGGTGAGTGAGGATATCGTTATCTACGTCAGCGGCACGGCAGTGGACTCCGATGACCTTCCTCCTGCCTTGCATGTGTTCTCGAAAATTTCCGATCCCGTCAACGCATCAGACCTTCCTCGATACACCTGCGTACCGCTTGGAAACGAAGCCTACGGCGCGTGCCGACAGACTTGTGGGTCCGGCAGCGAAGGGTATGGAGGCGGATGTTTGGGCGCATCGATGGGGTGTGGCCCAGATTTTGTGAGCGGTCCGGACGTCTGGGGGAACCTGTGTGTTCCACTGGGTGATGCGCAGCCGGGGCAATCCTGTGTGCCGCTGGCTACTTACGGCAGCTGTGCCGAAGGGCTTCATTGCTCAGAAGTTGGCTCAACCTCGCCGGGATTTGATCCCATCAAACGAGGCCGATGCGAATCGTTATGTGTGCTTGGCGACCCGGCAAATGGGACCTTGGAATGTGAGCCAGACCAATCATGTCGCGCGCTCAGCTACGACGGGTTTGAAATGGGCGAGTGCGCGACGGCGTGCAATGCGACTAGATTTACGGACCCGATCTGTCCAGCGGGGCAGGCTGCCTGCTTGCCAGTGGCTTCGTTGAAGGTTTCGGGCGCAGACGGGATGACCGTTATCACTCAGGAAGAGCCGTCGTTTTGCAGTGTGGCGGGTGATATTCCGATCGGCGCCCCCTGCGGGTCGTCGGATTGTGTCGCTACGGCCGAGTGCCTCTTTCCACGGTCCTCTCAGACCGGTTTTGGGACCTCACTTTTGTCGCAATATGTGGGAGGCCCGGGGCTTGAGTCAGTCTGCACACCGCGATGCAATCCGTTCGACGCAACTGCGGCTGATACCCCATGTGGGGCAGGGCAGACTTGTTTGTTCAACTTCCCGTACAACGCCGATGTGGGCTCATGCGCGCCGATCGTTGAAACCGCGACTGTGAATGGGCCATGTACGCGTCCTGGCGAGTCCTGTGGGCCAGATTCGATCTGCGCCGTCGATGGCGGCAGCAATGTTTGTTACCGATTCTGTCAGTTCACCGGTCGGGCAGTGGACGGAAATTACGAGCGTTCAACCTGTCCTTCTCCGCTGGTTTGCAGCCCGCTGGTCAACGATCTAGGCATCTGTTTACCGCTCTAGAACGTGAGTTTTAGCCGTGTGTTTGACACACCCGGACAAACGATGTTCAATTCCGTCCCACATTTGGGCGCCTTGGAGTTGGTATGACGATCCGTGTTGGTTATCGAGGGTATCGTTGGGGGTACCTGTTACTGGCCGGATTCGTTCTTGCGAGTTGTGCAACGGGCGACGTGGAAGAAGCGCCTTGTTCAAGCGATTCTGAATGTTCTCCCGGGACCTGTGATTTGTCGTCGGGCGAGTGCGTAGACCGAATCGGTAACAACTCGTTTCCGGACGTACCACAAGATGACGCGGGCTCTGATAGCAGCGTAGATCCGGTCGATCTTGGCTCGGATCAAGACTCCACTGATATGACCACCACTGTGCCATGCCTGCCCGCTTGTGCCGCAAACCAAGTTTGCTCGGCTGGGACATGTGTCTCGGCTTGTGATCCTGTGTGTGAAGGCACAGCGACCTGCACTGCTGATGGCTGCAAGCTTCCTGACTGTTCGACCGTCGGAGCAGCCTGTGACCCCACGAAGCCGACGCAAGGCGCTTTTGCCTGTGCCGATGCTGGCGACGGCGAGGGCATCTGTCTGAACAGCTGCACCGAAGAATTCGCAGCATCTTCATGTTCCGTAGGATTTTATTGCATCGACGTCGGTGACCCACAGCCCAACTTTGCTTGTGTTCCAAGTCTTTGCGAGACCAGTGCCGAATGCGGAACCGACACCTGCTTGAATTTTGATAATGATTTCGGCCTGTGCCGCACGGCAGGGGCCAAGACAGCGGGCGCGGTATGTGACGCGTCATTATCAGAGTGTGCGCAAGACCTGTACTGTCGCCGAAATACTGCGAATGCAACCCCTGGCGTTTGTACCCCACTGTGCGATCCATTCACCAATGGTTCTTGCGGTCCTGGCTCATTTTGTGGCCCGTTTATCACCCCGCGCACAGGCCTTTGCACCACTGACCAGAGTGTGTCCGGAACCGATGCTTTCGATATCTGCTCGCCTGCTGGCAGTTGGTGCGCCGACCGCACTCAGTGCCTCGATTTTGACACCTTCGACGGGTGCATCTCGTATTGCAGGCCAGGGAC
>JBBKVQ010000387.1:0-6000 GCA_037968515.1 Bradymonadaceae bacterium | reverse complement strand
CCTTCTCGGTAAACCGTAGCAATCGTGCCGTTGATGGCGGTTCGGATGGTCTGAGCGATGCCTCGGGTGTCGACTTCAACGATGGCAGCTCGTGTTCGGTCAACCACCAGATGGACCTCAGGACGTGACAACTCGATATCGTCTTTCAGGTCGATGATGCCAGGAATCACACGAATGCGGTCTTTAACCTGACGAGCAACACCCGCCATGATCAAGAGGTCGTCGCCGATGATCTCGATGTTGACCGGCTTGCCAGCTGGAGGGCCGTTGCTCTCCTTTGCCAAAATCACGGACGCACCCGGAATATTGGAATAGACCTTACGCAGTCGTTCCATGAACTCGAAGGGGCTAGACGTTTGATGCTGAGCCGAAGTCAGGTCGACCGAAATCTTGCCATAATGCGGCGCGCTGCCTCCGGCGGACATTCCACCGTTGCCGCCTTTCACGCCGACGTCAGCGATCCAAGCCTCGACCAGGTCTGGTGTGCCATCGAGTGGTTTCTCGAGTTCGGCTAACAGCTTGTCCGTCTCTTCTATCCGTGTTCCATCGGGAAGCTCCACGTTGATGTCAAAGCGCTCGGGAGTGGTCTCGGGAAAGAACTGCACGCCAAGTTCTTGTGAGCCAAAGAGCATTGCAGACGCGACAAGCGCCACACCAGACAGCAACAACACTCGCCAAGGCCTGTCGACAGCCCAGATCAGGCTGGACTTGTAGGTGCGGTAAAGACGGTTATCAGGCACGGCCATCTCGTTGTGGCCCATGTCTTTGGGGTCCACTTTGAGCAAGGTCGCGCAGACCGTCGGGTTGATGACGAGCGCCACAAAAAGGCTGGCCAACAACGTGATGATCACGGTTTTGGGCAAGTAGCTCATGAACTCGCCAGTAACGCCGGGCCACATGACCATCGGCGCAAATGCGGCAACAGTTGTCGCTGTAGAAGCAACCACAGCCCAGCCAACCTCGGCCGTGCCATCCATCGCGGCTTGGACTCTGTCTTTGCCTTCGCTGGCATGCCGGTAGATATTTTCGACGATAACGATCGCATTATCCACGAGCATCCCCAGCGCCAACACGAGGCTGAAGAGTACGACCATGTTCAAAGTGATCGACAACATCTGAAGAACGATGAACGTGATCAACATCGACAGTGGCACGCTGATCGCCACAAATAGTGCGTTTCGGGCGCCACCCATGAAGAAAAACAGCACGCCCAACACCAAAATCAGACCCGAAATAATGTTGTTTTCCAGGTCGTGAACCTGGTCGAGGACGTTTACCGACATGTCGTTCAGAACGACGATATTCACGCCGTCTGGAATGCGGGCTTCGTAGGATTTCAGCACGTCTTTTGTGGCTGCCGCGATGTCGATGATGTTCTCGCCGGAACGCTTCACAACCGCGAGCGACACGTTGGTTTCGGTGTACTCGACACGGCTGGCACCCTCGCCCTTCCAGGTGGTCAGGCGCGAGAACGTCTTGGGCTCTTTGAACCCGTCCCGCACTTGGGCGACATCACGCAGATAGACCGGAGCTCCGCCGCCTTTGGGGACTTTGACAACCAGGTCCTCGATCATATGGACGTTTTCGAACTCACCGGGCACTCGAACCGTGTATTTCATCGGGCCGACATCGATCGTTCCCCCTGGAAGATTGATGTTTTCGGCCTGCAATCGACCGATCACGTCATTCAGCGAAACCTTGTGGTACTGCAGCGACGTAGGGTCGACCAACACCTGAATCTCTCGCTCCACACCACCTGCCAAATCGACCCGCAGCACGCCTGGCACTTTTTCGATATCGTCTTTGACGTCCTCGGCGAGCTCTTTGAGCCGAACCGGGTCCATCTTGCCTGACACGTTTGCCACCAACACTGGCCAGTCGCTGGCGTTGATTTCGATGATTTCTGGGTCTTCTGCATCTGGCGGAAGGTCAGATTTAGCCTTGTCGACTTTGTCCCGAATCTTTTGCAGCGCGTCTTCGATCACGACTTCTGGATCAAACTCCAGAGTGATGAGCGACACGGATTCGGCCGAGGTGCTGTTCAGCTTCTTGAGGTCTCGGATTCCCTTGAATTCTTTTTCAAGCGGGTTGGTGACCAACGTCTCGATGTCCGCCGGAGAAACCCCAAAATACGCGGTGCTCACGATGACCACTGGAATCGCGATATCGGGAGCAGCTTCACGGGGAAGCTGGTTGTAGGAAATCAACCCTGCAACAAACAAGATGATGATCAGCACCCAGACCGACGTCGCATGTCGGATAGAGAAATTGGTAACTTGCATGGGTGGTCCTTATTTGGCGTCGGCGACGGGTTCTTCGGGGGTATCGTTCATGACCCGCACTTTCGTGCCGTCAGCCAGGCTGCGATGCCCTTTGACGATGATTTTCTCGCCAGCTTTAAGCCCGCTCAGCACGGCCACGTTGGCGCCCTTTGCTGGCCCCAGTTCGACGGCGCGAAGTTCCGCCACGTAGTCCGTACCCGACTTTTCTCCCAAGACCATGGCTTCTTGCCGATTGAAACCCTCGAGGATTGCATCGCGCGGGACCACCACGATTTCGCCGTAGTCTTTACGCGGCACAACGACCGAGGCTCGCATCCCAGGCAGGATATCGTGCGATTCGTTTGGAACATGAATTTCGACCGGAAACGTGCGGGTTGCCACCGTTGCGATGATCGCGCGCCGGAACACTTTGCCCTGAAAAGTTTTTTCCAAAGCTGGAATCCAGATTTCAACCTCTTTATCGGGTGTGATGAAACGAACGTCGCTCTCGGGGACCGAGGCCATCACCTTGACGATGTCGTAGTCCACGATATGAGCCAGCGGGGCGCCTGGGCCCACGTATTCACCGACCTCGGCAAACTTCTGGGCGATGTAGCCTGCGATCGGGCTTCGAACATTGGTTTTGCCCAAACCAACTTTGGCTTGCTTGATGCTCAGCGACGCCCCGTCGACTGCTGCAGCGGCCTGGTCGAGTTGCTGTGGGGTCGAAAGTCCCTGTTTTGCCAGCTGTTTGGTGCGATCGAATTCACGCTGAGCCGTGCTTAGCTGACTTTCAAGCAACGAGATTTGCGCTGTATTGGACTCGCCATCGACTCGCAGCAGAAGCTGACCCTTAACGATTTTCTCTCCCTCGATGAACGGCGCTGCAAGTACCCGACCGGGGGCCTCGGCTGACACTTGAACCTCGAAGATTGGCTCCACGACTCCCGCGACATCGACCATGTCCACAAACGGAACCGACTCAACCGCGACTGCCTCCACCGGGATCGCGACCAATACTGGCGCTGTAGCGGCTGCTTCGTCGGGTTTTTCGCAAGCTGCGAGACCTGCGAAGGTCAGCAAGAACAATAGCAATGTCTTTGAGGTCATAGATCTGACGGGAGATTCTTCCCGCTCCGGAGGGAGTTCGTGGTCCAGCTGCATTCGTCGCCACGCGGAGGATGCTGTTTCTGGTACTTGGTTTCGGCGAAAGAGGCGTTGAAAGCAAGATTTAGGTCTGTTTATGGGAAGCGACCATCCAACTAAAGGTTCATGCCGAGTCCTTTCAGCCGCATCTCGAAAATCCGAGCCAGCTCGGGTTCCTGATTTTCCGAATAGTAGCGGGCGAGTTCGGCGAGCGGGAACGGGTTGGCCGGGGAGAGCGCCACCATTTCGTGCAGCAGGGGAAGCGCTTCGTCAGCGTTTCCGGTTTTGATAAGCTCCATCGCCTCGACACGCAGGGTGTGGAGCCGAGAGCCCAGATAATTTCCGGTAGGCGCTGGCGCCTTGGTGGCTTGTGGTTGCTGTTTGCGCGTGGAACGACCACTCCGAAGCCGATAAACCTTTTCCAGTTTTTCCTGCATTTGTGATTCTGTGCGCCGGGCTCCAGTCTGACTCTGCGCCTGTTCCTGCAACTCGGTGCGTAAGGCTCCCGCCTGGTTTTGTGTTTGGTCCGTCTGCGTTTGGTAGGCCGCTTCTGGTCGCAAAATTCGGACAAACGCCGCGTTCAGCCCCACCAGACTGATCACATCCTGAGTATTATGGGTGAACAACGGCAGCAGCCCACTCACCAAGCCAGTCCGTAAGTACGTATTCCACCGAATCGGCGCTTCGGCCCCGGGGATATCGCCGCGCCTTTGAATTCCGAGCACGTTGCGCTCCAAATCTGGCAAGGACATCGGTTGCCGCGGCAGCAGTCGGCGAGCCACTCGCAACAGATCGACGTGAACAAGTCGATCAAACGGGGACGCCAAATCGTGATGGTTCATCCGGGCCGTGACACGCGGCAAATCGAATGACGCACCATTGAAGGTTACGATTGCATCAAAAGCAGTCAGAGCGGTCGTCAGTGACTCCAGCGTCCTGCGCTCTTGAGCTAGATCTTCCAGAATCCATTGAGTCACTTCTATCCGGTCGCCCGCCCAGTATGCCAATCCCAGACAAAACGAAACAGCGTCCGTCCCAAGCCCTGAGGTCTCGATATCAAAAAATCCCACGCGCTCGTGGGGGATATCGTCCAACAACGACGTCTGGTCCGACCAACTCACAGGGAGTGCGCACTGGGCCTCGGTCAGGGCGATATTTCCGATCGCGTCATGACGACGGGTCACAAAATTCAGGTCTGGACCGTGGGCGCCAGCCTTGGTCCACGCACATTCCACGATGGCGTCAGGCCGTGGAACGGGTGATGGCAGCGCCGTCGAATCGGCTTCGTACACGCCGTTTGGGCGGTCTTCGGCATGATCTAGCGCGCGAATTCGCGATTGATGTAGCCGGGACAGTCTGTTGGTGAACTTGGAC
The DNA here is from genome assembly GCA_037968515.1 of Bradymonadaceae bacterium. Classification (GTDB taxonomy): domain Bacteria; phylum Myxococcota_A; class Bradymonadia; order Bradymonadales; family Bradymonadaceae; genus JBFFMO01. The sequence continues at coordinate 1,219 of JBBKVQ010000387.1, read as the reverse complement.
ATCGCGAGAGCCTACCTTATCGAACGGCAACTTGACTCGCTTTGTGCAAAAACTTTCACACAAACGGAGCAAAAAGGCGGTTGCGGCTACTTTAACGAACGTTTAATAAATGAATGGAAGACATCTTTAACGAACGTTAAAACAAATGACTGAAGAGACCACACATATTTCACCCATCATCGCGCAGTCCGGACTTCCGGATGGAGCTCAGCGAATCCTGATGGGAGCGGCACAGGTCTTTGCCAAAAAGGGATACGCCGCGGCTTCCGTGCGACAGCTGGCCGAGTCAGCAAAAATGTCGATTCCCATGATGTATTACTATTTTCAGGGGAAAGAAGACGTCTTCGCCGCATTGATGAATTCGGCGATGAAGTACTTGGACGAAAACGCACTGAAACCCGCGATGAATGCGGAGTCTCCGCAATTAGCTTTGCGGCTTTTCATTGTGAATCACGTCCAAATCGCGCTGGAAAATCCGCTGATTATTCGCACTTTGATGGCGGCATTTTTTGGCCCCGAAGAAGGCGGCCCTCCGTTGGAGCTTCTCGAAAAGAAGAAGCACAAAGAGAGCTTGGAATGGTTGGTTGAGCTTGTCCCCAAACTCGGCCGAGTGCGCGCGGGATTCTCCCCTATCTTTGTTGCCACGATGATCGATCACGCCCACCACAACTTGGTGATGAGCGTCCGACATCTACACGATCCGAAATTCGACGAATACCGTCCCATGCTCGAGGCCTACCTGAGCGACGAGTCGATCGATAATCATATTAAGTTCTTGTTGCTCGGTGCCTACGAAGAGGTCTTCGATGAGTTTTGAAATCCGTCTAAAAGCCTACCAATCTGTCCTTGCCACGGCCCCAAGAGAGGACCGCTACGCTTACGAAGCAGTCCTTATTGCGGCGGCTCAAGGCGGCGATGCAGAAGCCTTCCGCGTAATGAGTGAGATGCACTACGGCCGGATTTTCCGAGTGGCTCGTCGTATCGTTCGCACGGACGATGACGCGATGGATGTCGCTCAGGACGTTCTGCTGACTTTGCATCGTAAGCTCGATAGCTTTCGTGGTGATTCCGAGCTTGGCTCATGGCTTCATCGCGTCACAGCTAACGCCGCGTTGATGTACATTCGCAAAAATCGCAGGCATCGCGGCCATCTGAGCGACGACGCGCTTTCGTTCGTATCGTCGGACACTTCGGTTCACCGAGACGCCGAGGACCGTGA
>JBBKVQ010000386.1:0-9307 GCA_037968515.1 Bradymonadaceae bacterium | reverse complement strand
AGCAAGAAGTCGAAATCGCGGCGGCGGATGAGTTTGGGCATCAGAAATTCCGGGCTTTTGGGGAGACCTTTATGTGCGGTCGTCTAGTTTTTAGCAAGTTGGTCGCCCCCCTTGTGTTTGCCCGCGCGCCCGCGTTCATATAGTACTATATCTCCGATAGGGATTTGTCAGACGATTGTAGACGCAATTTCGCGGCTGCTGTTGTTTTGATTACGAATTTGTTCGTTTTTGGTCAGCCAAAAAACGGCTGATGGCCGGGCCGAGACGCATGACTCCATATGACTCCAAGAACTTGTTTCGGACTTCCGTTGGGTTCGTTGCTGCCCTCGGCTTGATAGGGGTTTTGGGGTGGCTGGGGAACGTCACAGCCTTTCAGGGAGTCACGCCAGGTTGGGCAACAATGAAGCCCATTACTTGTGTTTTCTTTTTGTTGTCGGCGCTTGCACTTTGGCTGGTTCAGAAACCAGGCTACGGCGTTCGCGTCGCGCAGGCAGTGGGCGCATTGGTTTTTCTGGGGGGCATCTTATCACTTCAAGGGACATTGGGGGTCGACCGATGGCTGCTGATTTGGTTTGGAGGCGAGGGCACGTACGCGATGTCGCTCAATACGTCTTTATGTTTTGCAGCGAGTGGTTTGGCCATCAGTTTCAGTCCGATGAAGGCGCCTTTAGGGTTCCTCACCCAGATGTTTGCGGGAGCAGTCGCGATGACCGCTTTGGTGGCGATTTGCGGATATTTGGTCGCCGCTGAGTCGCTCTACACAGTGAGCGGCTTTGGATCCATGGCCTTTAACACGTCGCTCGCCTTCGGCGCTCTTGCTACCGGTATTTTTGCTACGCAACCTGAGGTCGGGATCATTCGGGTTTGGGGCCAACAGAACGCTACTGGCGCGACGTTACGTAGATTATTTCCGGTCGTGGCGGGGATGCCGTTACTTTTAGGCTGGGGAGCACATCATGGAGTGATGTCGGGGTTTTATGACAGCGAGTTTGCGCTGGCGCTGATAATCAGTGCTTGCTCCGCACTCATTGGACTCTATGCCATTTGGAGCGCGAGTGCCCAGGGCCACGTCGAGCAATCGCTCATCGAAAGAAAAGCAAATGAACGATTTGTTTTGGGATTGTCCGAGGCCGTGCAGGCCTATCCGGAGCCAGACCAACTCGTCGAATTCGTGTGCGAGGCGATCAAGGAACGGCTGAACCTTGATGGTTGCGAGTTAGCCACCTCCGGACCGTTTCCGCAGAGCATGCAGACCCAGGAAATGTCGCAGTTGGTTCCGGCTGGCGCCAGCGCCTTCGCGATTGCACCAGTCCCCATCGCCAATCCTGCGGCCGCTCTTGTTGCTTCGACGAGATATGCACGAACTTGGAGTAAAGAAACATTAAATTTGCTTAGCGACGCTGCAGAAACGCTTTGGCGCCTTCGCGAACGTTGCACGGCGGCCGCGGCATTGCAGGCTAGCGAGCGAGACCTCGCGCTCACGATGAACTCGATCACAGACGGAATCATCACCACCGATGAAAGCGGTCGTGTAAAACGCATAAATCCCATGGCTAGCAATATCTTGGGGATTCCTGCCGCAGAACTCATTGGCAGTCTCTTAGAGGCGGTGTTTCCTCTCGATGACTTTAAACGTTCTGGTGAGATCAGCGACCGACACATCGTCAATCTCGAAGGCCAATCTAGAAGTATTCGTAGTCGCATTTCGAAAGTCGAAGGTGGCACGTTCGCGCAAGTCCTTGTTTTACGAGACATCCAAGAAAATTATCTGGCTGAGTTAGAGCTTCAACACAGCGAAGCCCGTAAATCCGCGATTTTGCAATCGGCGTTTGACCCCATCGTTTCGATGAACCACCTCGGGGAAATTGTAGAGTTCAACGAAGCAGCAGAACGCGTTTTTGGATACTCCCAGGCAGAAGCTATGGGGCAAAGGGTGGCTGATTTGGTGATTCCACCAAGACTCCGCGAGGCCCACAATAAGGGGCTAGTTCGCCTCCTTGAAACCGGAGAAACCCGGTTGCTCGGCAGGGTCGTAGAGGTGCCGTCGATGCATCGTGACGGCACGGAAATTCCGACCGAAATCGCAATCATGCAGGTCGTCGGACAAGATCCGCCCCTGTTCACGTCGATCATTCGTGACCTTCGCATTCGACACCAGGCCCACGAACAGTTCAAAGTTGCAATGGAAGCCGCCCCGGTCGGTATGATCATGGTCGACCTCGATGGCCGAATTGCCCTGGTGAATCGTAAGGTCGAGAACATATTCGGCTACACGCGCGAGGAACTTCTGGGCTCAGCCATCGAGATATTGATCCCGAAACGCTACGCCCACAAACACCCCGCCAATCGCGAAGTGTTTCACTTCAATCCAGTCGCCAGACTGATGGGAGAAAGGAGCGAGATTTATGGCGCGTGCAAAGATGGACTCGAAGTGCCTCTCGAGATCGCATTAAATCCAGTCGAGACGCCTGACGGTAAGTTCGTGCTGTGTTCTGTCGAGGACATCACGATTCGGAAACGCCAAGAAGACGAGCGTACAACCATGGTTTTGCAGCTTCGACGCCTAAACGCTGAACTCGCAAAAAGCCTTGGTGAACGCGAGGTGTTGCTTCAAGAAGTACATCATCGCGTAAAAAACAATCTGCAGGTGATCTCGAGTCTCATTAATATTCAGGTTCGAAATGTCGCCGATAGCAGCGCAATAGCGGCATTGATGGAATGTAAAACACGCGTTGAAGCGATCTCATTGATTCATGAGAAGCTCTATCAATCCGACGATTATGCCGAGGTGCCTTTCGCAAATTACGTCAACGAATTGGTGGACAATATTTCTGAGGCGATCGGCACGCCAATGATTCGGATCAGTGTTGATGTGGATGATTTTTCACTGAATGTGAACAAAGCCATTCCCTGTGGTTTGGTGATCAATGAACTGGTCACGAACGCCGTGCGACATGCCTTTGAGCCCGACACGACCGGCCGAATTTCCGTTTCCCTTCGGCGGACAACCGGAAATCAAGTGGCTCTTAGCGTTTCGGATGACGGCGCAGGGATGGTGCCCGACGCTGGAAGGCCAAACTCTTTGGGACTTCATCTGGTGTCGACCTTGGTTCGACAACTGCGTGGTGAACTAGAAATTACGACTGATGAGGGAACACGCTTTACCGTGACGTTCCCTACCACTAACGATTCGGAGTTTTTATGAATCAACCTTCTGTGTTGATTGTTGAAGACGAACAGATTTTTGCGATGGATCTCCAGCAACTTCTCGACTCGATGGGGTATGACGCTTTTGCGATTGCGGCCTCGTGTTCTGAGGCGCTAGCGCATGCCGCTGTGCGTCGACCCGATATCGTCTTGATGGATATTCGTATCGATGGACAACGTGATGGTGTCGAAACTGCCGCATTGCTTCGTCGCGAATACGATGTGCCGGTGGTCTACCTGACCGCGCACGACGATGATCCGACCTTCGACCGCGCTAAGAAAGTCGATCCCTACGGGTATTTGGTTAAACCCATCAGGACCGCTGAGCTGCGACGAGCCCTCGAAATCTCGCTTTCTCGAGCCAAGTATGAGCGCGAGATCAAGGAACGAGAACGATGGTTTTCAACCACATTGCGCTCGCTCACAGATGGCGTGGTGACGTTCGATCGAGACGATAATATCCAGTTCATCAACCCGGCCGCTCATGCACTCGCACTGGCAGCTCAGCCGCCTGACGACCTAGGGCGCTCGGTGCTTTTTGAAACGGAAAATCTTGGCGTCCCGGAAGACATCATTTTCAACGACCAAACGGGACGAAAACGCACGGTTGTGCGGACAAAAAATGTCGTAAAAGACGAGTTTTCCGATCTTGGAACCGTGTTGGTGCTTCGTGACGTCACCGAGCAGGTCGAGGCGTCCCGGGAGCTTGCTGTCTCATCCCGAATGGCCGCCCTTGGAACCATGGCCGCCGGGGTTGCTCACGAGATCAATAATCCGCTGACGGTTATTCTCGGGACTTCGACGTTCATTTTGGAGGCGATTGAAGAGGCCGACGAAGCTGATTCCAACTTCAGCGAGACCTTCTCCGACCTTTTGGGGCTTGGAACCGAAATTCAGCAGGCGGCAGAACGCATTCGCGTCATCGTCTCGGATATGATGACCCTTGCCCGCCCCGGACCCACAACGGACTCGAGCTCTTCAGTCGAGGACGCCATCGCATTGGCGGTCAGGTCAACGCGGTTCAACGTTGGACACACCAACCTCGTCGCAGAGTTCGAACCGAATCTGCCCCGTGTTTCCCTCGACCCCGGCAAACTAAGCCAAGTCATGGTTAATTTGATCGTCAACGCAGCTCAGGCAATGGAGGCCGATGACAGTGGGCGAAATTGCATCAACATCAACGCATATTCGGACGGTGCTTATGTGAAGATATCAGTCTCAGATAATGGCATGGGAATGTCCCACACGACGATGGTCAAGATCTTTGACCCATTTTTTACGACCAAAGAAGTGGGCAGCGGAACCGGACTTGGTCTTTCAATTTCTCATGGAATTGTCGTTGGCGCCGGAGGCACCATATCCGTCGAGAGCGAGGAGGAAGTCGGCACGAAATTCACGATTTCGCTGCCGCTTGAAACACCGATGCTCCCCGGCGATGCTTCGAAATTACCGAATTTTGCACCGGCCAAGATTCTTGTTGTTGAAAAAGACGCGCATACCCTTCGTCTGGTGACGCGAATCTTGGACGCTTACCAAGTGATTTCGTGCGTGAGCATTTTGGAAGCGCTCGAACGAGTTAAGGCAGGTGAACGCTTTGATGCTATTCTGGCTGATGTGACCATCGAAGGTGACGCGATTTTTGAATTCTGTGACCTAGTTTCGGCTATCGACCTCGATCAAGGAGCCCGCATCGTTTTTGCGACCGGTGGCCAGCTGGGAAACACCACCCAGCAGAAGTTGAGTAAGCTCCCCAATTTTTGCCTACGAAAACCTTACGAAGTTCGAAATCTAAGAGAGGTCATGAGTGTCGCTGTCCATCGCTAGAAGCCTCAGACTGAGGAATAGAGGGAGACCGTTCACGCTGAATCCCGCACCGAAAAGGAGATCATGAGCTCACCTATTGTACTGATTGTGGAGGACGAGCAACCCCTTGCGCTGCAGTTGGAGAAACAGCTTATAGCGCTAGGGTGCGACATCCTTGCGATTGCGTGCTCATATTCGGAGGCCTTAGCGCAGGCGTCGGTGCGCCTACCAGACATCGCATTAGTGAACATTCGCATCGCAGGGCCACGCGAGGGCGTTAAAACCGCTGTATTGCTTCGGCGAAAGTACGGTGTTCCCGTGATTTACCTTGTGGCTAACGAAGATGAAGAGATATTCGCTCGCGCCACGGATTCCGAACCTTATGGATTTCTGGTCAAACCCATTAACCCCGCCGAACTGCAACGAGCACTCGAATTCAGACTTCAGCGCTCCATGTATGAGCAACAGATAAGACAGCGAGAAGCATGGCTTGCATCCACCCTTGGCTCGCTCAAGGATGGCGTTGTTACGTTTGATCCGGATGGTGAAACCCTGTTCATCAACCCCGCAGCTCAAGAACTTGCCGCCGCGGCTCGCTCCCCAATTTTTGAAATGGCAGTGGTTGGGAAACCCCAAGAAATGGTCTTCGAAGACACGACGGGTCGAACACGCACGGCCATCCGAACCCGGAGCATTGTGCGTGACGAGTTTTCTGAGCTCGGAACAGTGTTGGTGCTCCGCGATATTACTGAGCAGGTCGAGGCCGCTAAGGAACTCGCCAAATCGACTCGGTTGGCTTCTCTTGGGCAGATGGTCAACACAGTTGCACACGAGATGAGTAATCCGCTCACGGTCATTCTGGGGAACTCCACTTTTGTTCATGAAACGCTCGAAGAAGCCGACGAGGCCCATCCGATTTTTCAAGAGGTATTCACTGGCCTCAGGGAACTTGGAATCGAGATTCAAGACGCTGCCGAACGCATCCGCGTCATCGTTTCGGACATGATGAGCCTGTCGCAGCCAGGACTCGTGGTTGCAACACCTTCGGTCGCGGAAACAATTGCAGCGGCCGTAAGGACAACTCGATTTAGTGTCGAAGACCGCGCGATGGTGCTGACAAAGCTTCAGCCCAATCTGCCCTCCGTAGCACTCGATTCCGGCAAGCTCAGCCAGGTGATTGGAAATCTAATTGTTAATGCAGCCCAGGCAATGAAGCCGGACGGCCACCCTCAAAACACAATACAAATCACTGCAAGCTTCGACGGCGATCAAGTGCAGATCTCTGTGTCCGACAACGGTGTTGGCATGTCCGAACAGACGCTGAGTCGTGCGTTCGAACCGTTTTTCACAACCAAAAAAGCGGGGCGGGGACCTGGGCTTGGTCTGTCGATTTGTTACGGAGTTATCGACGCCGCGGGTGGTACTTTGGCTGTCGAAACCCAAGAGAATGTGGGCACGACTTTCACCATTTCACTTCCGCTTAAGGCAAAGACTCCCGCGGAACACGACTCCACGGCCAAGATGAGGGTGCTCTTGGTTGAAGATGATGTGATTAACCGTCGGTTGCTCACCCGTATCCTGAGTGCCTACGACGTCGTGCCGTGCTCAAACACCCGAGAGGCGATCGAAAAGATTCAGACCGGGGAACGGTTTGATGCGATTATCCTCGACTTAGAGATGGGAGGCACAGGATTAGATTTCTACGACGGGGTGAACGCCATCGACCCCGATCAGGGCGCCAGCGTTATCTTTGTGTCGGCCGGACTCATTGAGGCATCCACGGAGGAGCGGCTTCGTGTGCTTCCGAATTTCTGCCTCCAGAAACCCTTCGATATTAGGAATCTTCGAGAGGTCCTGAGTATCACGGTCCAACAACGCTGATTGGCCACTGCTGCGCAGCCCCGAAAATCTTAGTCCGAGATTTTGACGACCAATTTGCCAAAGTTCGTTCCCTCGAGTTGCCCAATGAAAGCCTCAGGTGCGTTCTCTAGGCCTTCGACCACATCTTCGATGACTTTTATTTTGCCTTCTTTGACCCACACAGTCATCTGCTCCAGAAACTCCGGCATCCGATGCCCATAATCATCAAAAATAATGAAACCTTGCATTTTCATGCGTTTGGTCAAAATCGTGCGGGTGAGCAGGCCCAGACGGTCGGGCCCGTCGGGCAGCTTGGTGTCGTTATAATGTGCAATCAACCCGCACACAGGAATTCGAGCGCCCGTGTTTAGAAGAGGAAGAACTGCATCGAAAACTGCGCCACCGACGTTTTCGAAATAAACATCGATTCCATCCGCACACGCTGCAGCGAGATCTTTGGCAAACGTTGGGCTGTGATGATCAATGCAAGCGTCAAAGCCCAGTTCATTGACGACAAACGAACACTTTTTGGCTCCACCGGCTACCCCGACAACACGGCAGCCTTTGATTTTTGCAATCTGACCTACCACAGACCCCACCGCACCGCTTGCCCCTGCAACCACAACGGTTTCGCCGGCTTTGGGCGCCCCAATATCCAGCAGCCCCATAAATGCGGTGAACCCTGGCATTCCCAGCACACCAAGCGCTAGCGAGGGCCGTTCCATATTTTTGTCCAGCTTCATCAAGCCGCTACCGTTGGAAACCGAGTACTCCTGCCAGCCCCCTTGGGCCACGACGAGGTCGCCTTCACTGAACTTCGGATTCTTGGATGCGACGACTCGTGATGCCGTGCCGCCAACCATGACTTCTCCCAACCCGACTGGCGCCGCGTAAGACGGACCGTCGCTCATTCGGCCACGCATATATGGATCCAACGACAGGTAGAGCGCCTTCAAAAGCACCTCGCCGGAATGAAGTTCGGGTATCGGAGTGGTCTCGAGCCGAAAGTTTTTCGGTGTCGGTGCTCCGACTGGGCGCGAGTTGAGTAGGATTTGTTGATTGGTTGGGCTGGCTGGCATTTTTAAACCTTGGGGCAAAAGTATGGCTCGGGAATTTTCGTGCCCATAGGACACCGCCACCACCGCTTGGTTTCGCTTTTTTCCGGGATTGCCAGTCATCAGGGGGTGAATTACAAGCCGTCCAAGTTTCGAACTCCAAAGAACTACAGACTCCGAGAGAAAATATTATGTCCTGGAAAAATGAAGACTGGTCGACGCTAACGACCCTGCGACCTGGCGCGCCATTTGCGGAGTTTTCGGCACCGCTCAAGGGAAAGTTCACCGTCGAATGGGACGAAGAGTTCTTTGAAATGCTCAACGACGAAGACGAGCAAATCTGCTCCGGAACGGTCGGGGAAGACGGCATCGTGGATTCGTACACACTTGACGACGATCGCGTAGACTTTGGGTTGGTCGTCCCAGGCATGTCGTTCGAGGAACTGAGCACTAAGATCATTGGGCTGTTTCGTGACTCGTCCGAAGAAGCTCGCGAGATCAAAATGAGCGAGGATTTTGACTCGTACTGGGCGCCTCATTCACCAGGGCTCGCTTGGCATTTTGTGCGCGCCGACGATATCGTGTTGAGGGTGTCTTTGGTCGTGTCTGACGACGATGTCGAGCCATTTGACGCCCGTTTTTGGGATAATAATTTCAAGTTGGTCGTGATTCAGGCGCTGGTGACCAATGGGACGATTAAGCTTCCGAAGGTCGAAGCGACCGAAAACGAAGACGACGAGGCCTACGAGGCTGGCTTCATCGCACGCTCAGACGCCATGTACGAAATGGAGATCACGCAGGCTCAACTCGACACGATCGAGACACTGCTATTGGACGGCGACAACCAGATTTACACCTTCATCGACCCAGAATTTGACGGCGAGTCGAACGAATTTGACGTGATTGGCATCGAGGGCATTGAAACCCTCACCAACCTGAAGTCCTTGTCGATCACCGCAATGACTGAACACCTGTCGTTGGCTCCCCTGGCCAATCACCCGAGCTTCGAAGAATTGTCTTTGTCCTTCGCCATCTACAAAGACTTCAGCGCTTTAGAATCGGTTCCAAACCTCAAGCAAGTGACAGGCTTTTTTGACGGCGAAATCTACGAGGAAGACGAGGAAGCCCTCACTCGGCTAGCCGAGCGCGGCGTGAACATTCACTCGCACGACTAGCCGCGATTCTGTGACCGGTACGCGTGGCTCCAGCCGCGCCTGCGACCCTGCGACCGGTACGCGTGGCTCCAGCCGCGCCTGCGACCCTGTGACCGGTACGCGTGGCTCCAGCCGCGCCTGCGATTCTGTGACCGGTACGCGTGGCTCCAGCCGCGCCTGCGATTCTGGGACCGGTACGCGTGGCTCCAGCCGCGCCTGCGATTGGTC
>JBBKVQ010000385.1:0-12499 GCA_037968515.1 Bradymonadaceae bacterium | reverse complement strand
AGATGAGCCTGAGGCAACCGTTGCCGGGAATCGAGACGTTGCTGGGTTGGTGTGGGACGAATGGCGCCGCCGCCCCGTTGCCGGGTGTACGATCACGGCGAAGTGGGATGGTACGGTCTTGACCACCACGTCCGACGCGTTTGGAAGATTTCGCTTGGCCGGAATGGGTGATGGGGTGTGGGAACTCACCGCTGATTGCCCGGGTTTTGTGCGCGGAAACCTCACGCTAAATATTCCTCACGATGGACGACTCGCCGCCATGCGTCTGGATATCGTGGCAGTGCCGCTCAAGATTCGTCGGCTTTACCAGGCTGCGATGGAAGCGGTCCGTGGCGATGATCCTTGGGGCAGGTTATCACCCCGTGAAGTCGAATCTGAGGTCCGCCAGAAGTTATCTCTGAACCTTGAGCTTCCCGAAAATGCGTCTTTGGTCGAGGTGTTAAGTGACATCACGGAAGCCGTCGAAGAAAGCTATTTTAGCGGGCGTCAGTACGACGAGACCTTCTGGCGCGAGACACGGGAACTTGTGATTTCGTGGCGTGAGCGAGAGGTCACGACATGATCGGTCGGGCATTTTTCGTCCTCATATTTTTGCTGATTTCCTCTCCAGCGCTCGCCATCGAGGACTTCGCACCGGCCAGCGCAGACTGGTACGGCCTGCAAGGGTTTGTGCAACTCGGTGAGAGCCTGGGCTTCGAGATCGCGATGAGTGACACCCTCGACTGGAGCCAGCTGTCGTTGGCCGAGCCCGTGATCATTGTTTATCCGCGGGCCGAGTTAAATGGCGACAGCTTGGCAGACTGGGTTGGTGATGGTGGCAGAGTTCTTCTATTGGACGATTTCGGCAAAAGTCAGTCGTTTTTAAACAGACTCAACGTTACTCGGGTCGAGCCGTCTCTTGGTAGCTTGCCCCATAATGAGTTTGCCGATGACATGCCAGCGTTCCCGGTATTTCACCCAAGCGGTCGGCACGCGCTCATTGATGGAGTGGGGGCCATTGTGGCCAACCATCCAAGCGTGATCTCGAACGAAGGCGGTCCAGTTGTGGCCTTCACGGCAGGCGGGGCCTTGGTTTACGACATGAATCTAGGCGACGGGAAAGCCATCCTCATGTCGGATTCAAGCCTGTTCATCAACCAAATGTTGGGAATCGCGGACAACGAACTCTTGGCCCAAAACTCACTCGAGTACCTCTGCCGTAACGAGCGGCCATGCCGCATTCACCTGTACATCGGCGACTTTTCGAATGTGGGCACGTACAAACGATTGGACGACGGCGCGAACCTCGACCAATCCGTCGGTATGATAAATAGATTTCTTTCTAAGCTTCTGGAGGGCCTTCCCGGGCACGAGTTACTCTTCTACTTGAGCCTATTGCTGGGGATAGGGATGGCTGCGTATTTGTGCACAGTGTTCCCACTGAAACGAATGCGCGCTTACAGTGCGTTTGTCGACGACTTCTACCGGCCGATTCCTGAGCCTCAAAGCGAGTTTGACTGGAACCTGTCCCGATTTGGCCTGCCCAACCGACGCCTGAACTACGCGTTGCCGCTATCGATCCTAAAAGAGCTGTTCGAGGAGCTTTTCTTAACCGATCTAGGGCTTTGGCCGAGTGAACCCGGAGCTCGTCCAAATATCGAAGCGATGACCGACTTGTTCGGAGAAAAACACTTAAAAGGCTTATCAGAGGCCGACCGCCGTCAGGCTAGGTCGGACCTGCTGCAGTTGCTGGTTGAACTGACTGCGATTCCTCCACGAAATCGCGTATTCCTTGATAGCGAAGCCCATTTTGGCGCCGCTGATTTGCTTCGTCTTAACCGACGTGTACTGGAAACTCTAAAGAGAATGGGGCTCGACGATGAATACAAGCGACGAACACACGGCAATATCTGAATCTGCGGCCAGGGTCGCAGAAGTCCTCGATCGGGTAAAAACCGAGGTGGGCCGCGTCTTTATCGGTCCACCTTCCGTTGTGGAAGGTTTGCTCGTTGCGTTGCTAGCTGGTGGGCACGTGCTGCTTGAGGGCGTGCCAGGCGTCGCAAAAACGACGCTTGTCCGCGCGTTTTCTCAGACGATTGCCGCTGAGTTCAAGCGCATTCAATTCACGCCGGACTTGCTGCCATCGGACATCACGGGCGTCTATATCCCAAATCTGCAGTCGAACGAGTTTCTGCTCCGTAAAGGGCCGATTTTTGCCAACGTGATTCTTGGTGATGAAATCAACCGAGCCCCCGCAAAGACGCAGTCTGCCTTGCTTGAAGCGATGCAGGAGCGCCAAGTCACCATCGAAGGCGTTACGCATCGACTCCCGGATCCCTTCATGGTGCTGGCGACCCAGAATCCCGTTGAACAAGAGGGCGTCTACGACCTCCCCGAGGCTCAACTGGACCGCTTTTTAATCAAGCTTTACATTGAATACCCAAGCATCGAACAAGAGTTTCGCGTACTTCAGACGCACCATCGGGCGACCGCGCCCGTGCCGACCGTGATGAGCCAGGTCGAGCTCGCTTCGATGCGAAAACTGGTGGAAGACGTCCACGTGTCAGACGAGATCGGTCATTATGTCGTTCGGCTCGTGCGATTCACCCGCGAACATCCGCAGGTTTCGCTCGGCGCGTCGCCTCGTGCGGCACTATCTTTGGTCAAAGCGGCTAAGGCTCGCGCGGTGATCAATGGCAGGGATTATGTGCTGCCCGACGACATCAAGGCACTCGCTGGCGATGTGCTGGTTCACCGCATTCTGATTCAGCCCGAGGCGCAGCTTTCGGGGGCAACAGGCAACGAAGTGGTCAGACAGGCACTGAGTCGGGTTCGGTACTCGGAGCCCCAATGAGCCCATCGCTGACAGGTCCGGGGAAGTGGGTTCTGGCATCAGGATTGATCTTTCTACTTGTTGGCGCGGCTCTCAGCGACCCGTTGGTGCTGCTTCTGGGGCAATTGCATATTGTTCTGCTCGTTTATTCCGTGCTGGCCGTCACACCCGCGGCGCTGGTGCTCGATCGTCGTTTGGTGACTCTCGACCTAGAATCTGACGGTGAAACACGAAGCGGGACCGGCCATGTTGTGGGTGAGCGTGAGCTCATCCACCTGCGAATTTCCAACCCTTCTCAAGTGGCTCTGAATCATTTTCAGGTGACTCCGTACCTGAGTGCTGGAATTGAAGCATCAGTCCCCGAGGGCGTGGTTGCGATTGGCGCGGGTCGCCAGATTGAGAGGGAATTTTTTGTTACCGGCCTGCGCTCAGGGCGGTGGATTTTGCATGGCTTTGACGTCAGTGTTCATGACCCGTTTGGGATGGTCGAGACCCGCGATTACCTACCTGCGAAGCATGCGTTCGAATTTTACCCCTTTGCTGGTTGGATCCGACGGCGCAAGAAATCGCCGCGAATTCATGCTGCCGAGTCTCTAATCGGCGCCCATGCTGTGCAAACTAGAGGAAGCGGAACCGAAATGCGCGAGCTGCGGGACTGGCACTCGGGAGACACGCTCCGAGATATCGCTTGGAAACCTTCAGTGCGGGCACGGCGTTTGGTGTCGCGCGAGTTTGAGCGTGAGGTCACCACCACCAGCTACGTGGTTTTAGACGTCTCTAGCTCCATGCGTGGTGGGCAAAAAAAGGGAGAGATTCTCGAATACGCTGTTCACCTCGCCGTGGACCTGGTCGACACCGTGATTCGCGGGAACGATCGGGTTGGGTTCATGACCTTCGACGAGAAGCTGTACGGTCATATTCTTCCCGCATCTTCGACGCGGCAGCTGCAGCGTGTCTTCCATCATTTGATCGGCTTATCTGCGGTCGTCGACCCCGAGTTGACCGAGCTCGACGACGCCGACGTTTATCGATTGGCGGCCGATTATGCGCTCGTGCAGGAACGACTGGATTTCAGGAAAGGGGAGGGCGTCGATACAGATTCTGGCGTGAATATCGCTTTGCTCGAGCGTTGGATTGGCACAGTGATTGGGGCCACCCGACGTGAATTTGACTCGCCGGTTTTGCACGAGGGCGTGCTGTCGATCAAAACGAAGTTGGTGCGGGAGTTCCTTCAGTTGCGTGGAGTCGAGGTGCCGTATCGCGTCGAAGCCCGCCTGGGCATGAAAGAGCGTGGACTGGTGCAGGCCATTGAGGAGATCACCAAGTCGCGCCCCATGGTTCAGTCCGTCACTTTCATCACCGACCTCTGTGGAGTCATGAATATTGACCCGGTGATTCGAGCGTTGCGAACGTTGCGTCATAAAAAGGTGCGTTTGTCGTTTCTGGTGCCGTTTGGTCCCGCGTTCTATGACGATTCGGGTGCTCACGATGAGCGCTACGATGTGGCTCGAGGCCTCTTCACGAGCGCGGAGGCTGACGAGCGCTCCAAAGCCGTCAACAAACTGCGGAGTCACGGCATCGAGGTCACACTGATTCGGCCGATGAGTCGCACGCTTGCGCAACCCGTCACGGTTGACTAACCTCCCGCTTGTTCCGTACGGAGGCTAGAATGCGTCAACTGCGCTGGGTTTTGATAGCAGTCATAGGTTTGATTGCCTGTGGTGGAGACGAGTCCATGTCAGACGAGCTCGGCATTCGTGGCGAGCAATCTGTCATGAAACGTCAATCGGACGGGACTTGGACTCAAGAGTTCGATGTCGACGGTGACGGAAAGGTCGATGTGACCAAGGTTCTCGTCGAATATCCCGACGCCGACGACCCCACGATCGTCAAAACTCGCCTTCAGAAAAAAATGGTGGACGTGAACTTCGACGGGAAGGTCGACTTCGTTCGCCATTACAACGAATTCGGTGTGGTCATCAGTGAAGATGTCGACCTGGACCTAGACGGCACTTTCGACGTGCAGAATCACATTGATAACAAAGTCGTCGTTCAAAAAGACATGCTTGGACCCGACGGCAAAATCATCGAGAGCCGCTACTACGGAGACGGCGAGATTTTGCGCGTCGAAAAGGACACCACTGCCGACGGCAAGGTCGACTACTGGGAATTCTACGAGCAAGGGATTCTTGACCGCATTGGCAAGGATGTGAACGCCGACGGCCGAGCCGATTCTTGGACAACCCGTTAATCTATGAGTGTTCGAACCCGCGTCCACGACGCAATCCAAGAAGTGAAAGATGACTGGGGTACCAACGGCGGCGTCGAAGTAAAAATGGACGCGCGTGCGGTTGGTGTTCTGTTGCTTTCGTCGGTGTTACTGACGCTTTTCTACTACTACGGGAGGCCCACGTTCTTTCGCGGTTCATTCGAAAAAGCCGTAGTTGAAGCGATGGGACTTGGTGACTCGGAGTTTCGTGGGGTGCTGTCGTACTGGTACTGGGCCGGCGCGAGCGGGATCTTACGACTGCTGATTCCCTTGGGAGTGATCGTGCTGGTTTTCCGCGAATCTGCGTCGGATTTCGGCTATCGAATCTGGGAGAAAGGCCACCTCAAAATCTACGTATGGCTCTACCTTCTGATCACGCCCGTGCTGGTTATGATGAGCTTTACTGAGTCGTTCCAACGCAAGTATCCGTTTTGGGATCAGGCCGGTGACTCTCCGATGCACTTTTTGCTCTACGAAATCCCGTACATGTTCCAGTTCATGTCTCTTGAAGCGTTTTTTCGCGGCTTCTTCATTTTCGCCCTGTTCCGTCGCTTCGGTTACTACAGCGTTGTGATCATGACGATGCCCTATTGCATGATTCATTTCGGCAAGCCGATCACCGAGACTCTCGGGGCGATTATCGCTGGAATGGCGCTGGGTTATCTTGCAATCAAGAGCAAATCTTGGATTCCCGGTGCCCTGTTGCATTGCGGAGTCGGTCTCACGATGGATATTGCCTGCCTTTTGCAAAGGCAATAGGCGCCGCGTTTGACCTTGATAGACCTGTGCGGTAAAGACTCACAGCCCAAACCGGGCCGCAGTTAAAGTAGAAATGACCAGCCTTATGACCACTCGTGTCGATCTCTCAAAAATTCGCAATTTCTCGATCATCGCCCACATCGATCACGGGAAGTCGACCTTGGCTGACCGTATCCTTGATGAGACCGGTTCGGTCACTGATCGTGAGAAAAAAGCCCAATTCCTCGACAACATGGAGTTGGAGCGTGAGCGCGGCATTACGATCAAATCTCAGACGGTAAGGCTGACTTACAAGGCTGATGACGGCGTCACCTACATTCTTAATTTGATCGATACGCCTGGCCACGTGGACTTCACCTACGAAGTGTCTCGAAGCCTGTCGTGTTGCGAAGGCGCGCTATTGGTCGTTGATGCGAGCCAAGGTGTTGAGGCCCAGACAGTTGCCAACGTGTATCTCGCTTTGGACAACGACCTTGAGATCATCCCGGTTCTGAACAAGATCGACCTTCCGTCGGCCGATCCTGAACGCGTGAAAACAGAGATTGAGGATGTG
Source organism: Bradymonadaceae bacterium (assembly GCA_037968515.1). Classification (GTDB taxonomy): domain Bacteria; phylum Myxococcota_A; class Bradymonadia; order Bradymonadales; family Bradymonadaceae; genus JBFFMO01. Next base: position 6,106 of record JBBKVQ010000385.1, on the reverse strand, counting down.
ATTGGCATCGAGGCGGGCCACGCGGTCCTTGCCAGTGCCAAGTCCGGAATTGGTATTCACGAAGTGCTCGAAGCCGTCGTGAAGTACGTTCCACCGCCCAAAGGCGACGCAGACGCACCACTTCAAGCTTTGATCTTCGACTCGTGGTTCGACGCCTATCGCGGCGTCGTCAATCTTGTTCGAGTATTCGAAGGGGAGCTTAAGAAAGGGCAACGCGTCAAATGGATGGCAAGCGGTGTCGAAAGCGAAGTCCAAGAACTTGGTGTTTTTGGACCGTTTCCGCGCCCAGTCGACACGCTCGGACCTGGCGAAGTCGGCTTCATCATCAGCATGATCAAGGACGTGGGGCTCACCAAGGTCGGTGACACCGTCACAGGCGTCAAGAATGCGTCAACGTCGCCACTGCCGGGCTTCAAAGACGTTCAGCCAATGGTGTTCTGCGGTATTTTTCCGACCGAAGGTAAAGACTACCAAGAACTTCGCGACGCGCTGGATCGACTCGTTCTGAACGACAGCGCGCTATCCTACGAGCCTGAGACATCTCAGGCGCTCGGCTTCGGATTTCGTTGTGGCTTCTTGGGCTTGTTGCACATGGAGATTGTGCAGGAACGCCTGGAACGCGAATACAACCTCGACCTTATTACCACAGCTCCATCGGTGATTTACCGCGTAGACCTGAAAAACGGTGAGTCTGTCGACGTCGAAAATCCGTCGAAGTTGCCACCGATCATGGAAATCGCGACGATCAACGAGCCTTTTATCAAGGCAACGATTCATGTTCCGCCCGACTATGTCGGCCCGATCTTGAAGCTGTGTGAAGAGCGACGCGGAACCCAGGTGAACATGCAGTATTCGGGCACCACTCGAATTTTGCTCACCTATGAACTGCCCATGAACGAAGTCGTTTTTGACTTCTTCGACCGGCTCAAATCGGTCTCACGTGGTTATGCAAGCCTAGACTACGAGGTCATTGGCTATCGCCCCGGAGATTTGGTCAAATTGGACGTGCTCGTGAACAACGAAATCGTCGACGCGTTGAGCGTGATTGTTCACCGAAGTACCGCCCACGAGCGCGGGAAAAACCTATGCAAGCGCCTGAAGGAAGTCATCCATCGTCAGATGTTTGAGATTCCTATTCAGACCGCGATCGGGACAAAAGTCGTTGCGCGAGAGACAGTCAGGGCGTATCGAAAGAACGTCACCGCAAAGTGCTATGGCGGAGACATATCGCGAAAACGGAAACTGCTCGACAAGCAGAAAGAAGGCAAAAAGCGAATGAAACAGGTTGGATCCGTAGAGATTCCACAGGAAGCATTCCTTGCGGTTCTCAAGATGGACAATGACTGACGGAGTGGCCTTTGAGCAGATCGGAAGACAAAAAGAAGCTCCACGAAGCGAAAGATTACGCCGACAAGATCGCGCGTTTTTTGCGGCGAGCTAAGGTCGGATCTGACGTTAAATCGACGATTTCGGCTGCGATTCAAGCGGTTAAGCGCGCTGTGGGGCAGAAAGACGTTGAGGCGAGTCTCGAAGCGCGAAAGCACTTGGGCGCGTTGGTTGCGATGCACCTCGACTATAAGCCGAAGTCGTCGTTCCAAGAGTACTTTGAGTCTATCGGTGTTGCCGTCTTGATTGCCCTCGCCTTGCGGGGGTTTGTCTTTGAGGCGTTCAAGATCCCTACGGGCAGCATGATTCCTACCTTGTTGGTGGGCGACCACATCTTCGTCAATAAATTCCATTTTGGTGTTCGGATTCCGTTTACTGAGACCTACCTGATTGATTTTGCCAAGCCAGCTCGTGGCGAAATTGTTGTGTTCACTTTCCCCATCGCTAGCGCCCGCGCCCATCTCGCGACCAAAGAGTTCGATCGTGAATGCATCGATCGAGACAGCTTGGAAAACGAAAAAGAGTTCATTAAGCGCATCGCAGCCGTGCAGGGCGATACCGTAGAAATCCGTGACGGTGTGCTGCGAATCAACGGCATTCCGCTTCAACGAACCGTCGTCCAAGAAGAGCGCACAGGTCGTTATATGGCGCCCGTCGAGGTCCAAGAGATCGAGACGAATGCAGATCATACTTACACGATCCAGTACCGCCGTCGGGACGATGATTTTGGTCCCGTGAAAATCAAAGAAGGCCACGTTTTTGCGATGGGTGACCACCGCGACAACTCGGCTGATTCGCGATGCTGGGGCCAGGTCCCCGTCGAAAACATCAAGGGACGGTCCATTTTGATTTGGTTGTCCTTGAGCGAAACCGGGATACGCTGGGAGCGAATCGGTCATTTCCTTGAATGACCCGTCAGCGAATCACAAGCGGTTAATTTTGGAGCGATAATGGACCTGTTGGCCATCAAAGATGTGACACGAGAAGACCTTCTGGTGTTGCTTTCATTGGCGTCAGAGTTTCTCGGTCCTGACGGCCTCCCTCATACCCCATCACGCTATCGTACGGCCCTGTCCGACCAATCGGTTGCCCTCATGTTTTTTGAGCCCAGCACTCGCACCCGTGTGTCGTTCGAGCTTGCGGCGTTGCGGCTTGGTGCGCAGCCTATCGTGGTGGCCTCGCAAGGCTCAAGCCTTGAAAAAGGCGAGACCATTTTGGATACCTGCCAAAACCTAGAAGCCATGGGGGTGGGTGCATTTGTGATTCGGCACCCAGAAAGAAGTCTTCCATTCTTGCTGGCTGATCGCGTTAATGTCCCCATCATCAACGCCGGCAACGGTGCTGGGGAACATCCAACTCAGGCACTTTTGGATGCATTCACGCTTCAACGAACCCTAAATCTAGAAACCTTCGAAGGCGTCACCGTAGCCATCATGGGGGACGTCGTTCATTCTCGCGTGGCACGATCAGGTGCGTTGGCTTTGAGTCTTTTGGGGGCCCACGTGATTGTTGCGGGGCCGCCGCACCTTCTGCCGCACGACGACGAACAATGGCCCGTAGAGCGCGTCTCAACACGGTCCGAGGCGCTGGGCCGTGCGGACGCAGTGATCATGTTGAGAATTCAACGCGAGCGGATGGCAGAAAACGTTGACATTGACTCGTATATTGGCGATTGGGGCATCGACGAACATGTGGTCGAGTCCGAGATGAAGCCGAAAGGGTTCATTATGCACCCCGGTCCCGTGATTCGTGGTGTTGAGTTGACCAGCGCTGTCGCTGACGGTCCGCGAAGTCTGATACTCAAACAAGCAGGCAACGGCGTGGCCGTGCGCCAAGCCGTACTGCTGAACTCCTTTGGTCGAGTGTGAGAAGAAAATGACAACCGCCATTTTGATTTTGCAGGACGGAACGATTTTCGAGGGGACGGCTTTTGGGGCCCCAGTCGATGCGGTCGGCGAGGTGGTGTTCAACACCAGCATGAGCGGCTACCAGGAAATCCTGACGGACCCGTCGTACGCGGGTCAAATTGTGACCCTGACGCAGCCTCATATCGGCAATTACGGTATCGCGCCGGCCGACATGGAAAGTAAGGGTGTGCACGCAGCAGGCCTCATCGTTCGGGAACTCACAGAATTCCCTTCCAATCATCGCTCCGAACAATCCCTGTCGGACTGGCTCGCCGATCAGGGCGTTCCGGGCGTCAGCGGGATCGATACTCGGAGCCTGACACGAAAGATTCGAGAGGGCGGGGTCACCAAAGGAATTCTGGCGTTCGGCGCCGGCCGCGCAGAAGTTGCTGACCGCTTGGCTGCCATGAATTCGGCACCGGACTATGGCGATATCGACTTCGTTTCGCTTGTTTCGGTCTCACAGCCAACCGAAATTCGGCTCGAAGATGTATCTAACGGACAGGTCATAATCGAAGGACGCGGAGACCACGAGCTACACTGTGTCGTGCTAGACTTCGGCGTGAAACACAGCATTCTCAAGCACTTGTATCGCTCTGGGTTCCGGGTCACCTGCGTTCCCCACGATGCCTCGATTGCTGATATTCAGGCACTGAATCCGAACGCTGTCATGCTTTCGAACGGTCCCGGAGACCCGGCGCAAATGGACGGGCAGCTCGACAAGATTCGTGGTCTGGCCGATCGCTGGCCAACCTGGGGCATCTGCCTGGGGCACCAATTGATTTCGCGGGCCTACGGCGCTCAGACTTTCAAGTTACCCTACGGACATCGCGGGCCGAATCAACCCGTGCAGGACTTGCGGACCAAGAGGGTCGCAATGACCAGTCAGAATCACGGATACGCTGTCGAAAACGACTCGATTCCGACCTGTTTTGAAGTGACACATTTGAATCTGAATGACGGCACAATCGAAGGCATTCGGCACAAAGAGCTGCCCGTTCAGGCGGTTCAGTACCATCCAGAGGCTGGCCCTGGTCCGCATGACGCCGAGAATTTTTTCGCCGAATTCTATCAAAGTGTGGGGAAGCGGTCGTGATTCCACCTGACCACGCGGATATTGGGGAGGAACAATCCGAAGTATTGGAACCCGATCAAGAATCGGAAGCGTCGGAACTCGAGCAAGCATCGGAGGCGGAGACCGAGATCGAGACCGAGACCGAGACCGAGACGGCTCCGCCTAGGAAACGGCGTAAGCGAATCAAGGCGCCGAGGGTCCGGGAATATATCTTGCCGTTGATGACGCTGGCGACCCTTGCAGTGTTGTTGATCAATTTCCGCACCGTTCTGCTGCCCTTCGTTTTTGCGTGTTTGCTGGTCTTCCTCATGGAGCCGCTTGTCAGTCGCATGGAGCGCACTTCAACGTCGCCCCGCGGGCTGCCGCGCTGGATCGCAGTGTTGACGGTTTACCTAGTGACGCTCACCGCTGTGACGACGTTTCTGATCGCGTTTGTTCCACGTTTTGTGGCCGAATTTGTGCGTTTTGGCGAGTCCGTACCGGAACTCGTCAACCACCTTCGTACCGAAGAATTGCCCAAGATTGACGAGCAGGTTTCCGAGTTCATCGGAGCGTATCTGCCAACTCTGCATAACGGTGACGTCACGGCCGCGACCGCAACACGAGTACTTGCGGCGCGCAAGGTTGCTGGCAGACACGCACTGGCGATGGGCTCCGCGCAGCAAGCGGTCGCTCGCGCCTATGATTTACGGCTGGCTTATCGCGAAATCCAGATCAACGAAGATACGTTGTCCTTGGAGATGACCGCGATGGCGAACGAGGCAGAGACTGAGCTCACACTCTTTGATTCTATCGACGGCGGGCGATGGCGTTTTGCGCTGAACGAAGAGCCCGCGTTCAGGTTGGTTCCTGACAAGAGCGGCGGCCTTCAGGTCTATCTGAATAACGTCGAGATCGAGGTCGAACAGCTGGATAATCGCTGGGTGGTTCGACGCACAGCCAGTGACGCACTGCCCGCACCTGAGTTGCCCGCGACTCGAGGGCTGTCATTGCAGAAAAATGTCGATGATATGCTTCAAGGCTTGGTCGACGACTCCACCTCGCAAATCGGAAGGTTGATCGAATTCGCCCGCGCCTTGGCTGTGGGCATCCTTCAGGGATTTGTCGGCGTCATGTTGACTCTGATGGTGGCGGCTTTCATTTCGATCGACCTTGTCCGACTGCGTTCCTCGATGCGCTCGCTGTTTCCGGAAGAAGCCCGTCATGGATTTGACCAGTTTCTGGTCATGGCAGATCGCGGCATGTCAGGGGTGATTCGAGGACAATTGATCATCTGCGCGGTCAACGGCGTGTTGACGTATATCGGGCTTGCGATTCTTGGCGTGCGATTCAGCTTACTTCTTGCCGTGATGGCCGGAATTTTGTCTCTAATTCCCGTTTTCGGCACGATTCTGTCGACCGTCCCAATCGTGGCCATTGGACTGACCAATGGAATATCGACGGGTTTGCTCGCACTCGGGTGGATTCTGCTGGTACACTTTATCGAAGCGAATTTTCTTAATCCGAAAATCATAGGCCAATCGGCTCATATACATCCGGTGATCGTGATTTTCGCGCTTTTGGCAGGCGAGAATGCCTACGGACTGGTGGGTGCACTTTTGGCGGTTCCCACGGCGTCTCTGTTGTTGACTGTGTTCAACTTCGTGCGGCTCCGTGCTTGGCGTCCCGACGAGACCTTGGATACCTCGACCGTGTGAGCGGACGAAAACGGTGTGAATATGGAACTGGAGTTTTGGGC
>JBBKVQ010000384.1:0-5487 GCA_037968515.1 Bradymonadaceae bacterium | reverse complement strand
GTGCACACGTTTGGCGACGTCCAAGTCGATCGTTTGATCCTGAGTGGTCTCTCGGATCCCTTGCTGCATCTGGTCCGCAACGCAGTCGACCACGGGATCGAGTCTCCCGAAGAACGACGTGCAGCCGGCAAAGAAGAAGAAGGCGAAATCCGGCTCGAGGTGGAGTACGCCGGGGATGCGATCCAAGTGACATTGAGCGACGACGGAAACGGGATGAACGTGGCTACCATCAAGGCGCGTGGCGTCGAGCGGGGATTCATCACCGAAGAAGAAGCCGACATTTTAAGCCCTTCAGACGCGCTTGCCCTGATTTTCCGCGCAGGCTTCACCACGCGTGATGCGGTCACGGAGCTAAGCGGCCGCGGCCTAGGGATGGATATCGTGCGGCGAGAAGTCGCTGAGCTGGGCGGAAACATAGAGATCGACTCCGAACAAGGTCAGGGCACGACATTTAAACTCTGGATTCCAGTCTTGAGTGCGGTCTCGAGCATGCTGATTTTTGTGGTGGCTGGACAGCGCTTTGCCTTGCCCGCAAAAGACGTCGAGCGTGTCTTGATTGTGGGCGACGACGACGTGCGAGCCAGCGAAAAAGGATGGGAAATTCGATTCAGCGGCGATTTCATCCCGGTCGTCGATTTCACCACGGTGATGGGTCATCCACCGCGTGCTTTGCGGACCGGAAGCCTGACTATGATGGTCTTGTCGCGCGGCCGCAGACGCCTAGCTGCGTGGGTCGATGATGTGATCGGCGAGCGAGAAGCGATGTCTCGACCGCTTGGGGACTTTCTGTCTGGCGCAACGACCTGTCGCGGCGTCGCCCTTACCGATTCGGGCGATGTGGTCCCGATTTTGAACCTCGAAGTTGCGCTCGAACAAGTGCGCGCGCCGTCGTCGGGTGAGCGTCTGCGGACCACGATTTCGGCGAAGGTTCCTGCGGCCGTCCGCACGATCCTGGTGGTCGAAGACTCCGAGGTCACGCGCACGCTGGTATCGAGTATATTGCGGGGACTCGGGCACCGAGTGATCGACGCAGAAGACGGTTCGCAAGCGGTGCGCAGGCTACGTGACCACAGGGTCGACCTTGTGTTAAGCGACGTCCAGATGCCGGGCATGTCGGGTCTTGACCTACTTGAGCATATTCGCGCGAACCCTAAAACGAAGCATTTGCCTGTGGTGATGTTGACCACGCTGGGCTCGATGGAGGACCGCGAACGCGCCTTACGGCTAGGGGCCGACGGCTACCTAACGAAGCTCAATTTTCAAGAGAAAGACCTGATTCGAATCGTCCAGCGCTATCTGGGCGTGTAGGATGCCCACCGGTTTGGATTGAGAGTCATGTTTCTTCTAATTTTTTATATCGTCCTCACGATTACGGTGTCGTTCTTTTGCTCGATGATGGAAGCGTCGCTCCTAAGCATCACGCCGCCGTATATCGCAGCACTTGAAAACGAAAACCCCAAGCTCGGCGCCCGCGTTCGGGCGTTGCGTGAAGACGTCGATCGACCGCTCTCGGCCATCTTGAGCCTGAATACGATCGCCAATGTGGTCGGCGCCAGCGGCGTGGGTGTCCAAACCCACCTGATTTTTGGTGAATCAGCCGTCGCTATTTCCAGCGGCATCCTGACCCTTGGCATCCTGTTCATGGCCGAAATCATCCCAAAATCACTGGGCGCCAATTACTGGCGACGGCTGACTCCCTTTGTGGCACGGGCCGTGCCCGTGATGATCGTGATGGTTTTCCCGTTGGTGTTCATGTCGCGCCTGCTGACGCGAATGCTCAATAACGGCGCCGTACGACCCACATTAAGCCGCGAAGAATTCACCGCGCTTGCCACGAAAGTGGCCGACGAAGGCGTTTTGCACGAACAAGAGTCTTTGGTCCTCAGAAACCTCGGAAAATTTGGCTCGCTCCGTGCCAAAGACATCATGACACCTCGCACGGTGATCGTGGGATTCGACGAAAACCTGACCGTCGACGAAGCCGTCGAGATGAACGACCTCGACCTGCGTGTCTCGCGCTTCCCGGTGTGGGAAGACGAAGTGGACGAGATCACCGGATACGTCCTTAAACACGACCTGATGCTCTATTACGCTCGAGACCAGGGCCAGATTCATCTGAAAGACATCAAGCGTCCCATCGACGTTTTGCCGTTCACAGCGCCGGTCTCAAAAGTCTTGGACATGATGCTCAAAAACCGGGAACACATGATCCTGCTGGTCGGAGAATACGGCGGAACGGCAGGCGTTGTGACCATGGAAGATGTTGTCGAAACGATGTTGGGTATGGAGATTCTGGACGAGTCCGACGAGGTCGAAGACATGCAGATGTTTGCACGCCAACAATGGCGACGACGCGCAGAAACTCTGGGCATCGTGCACGATTCTGAAGTCGAAGAGATCATCACCAGTGAACCCGACGACGCCTGAAAACTGATAATTGTGGAGTCCCATCATGAGTTTCGTTTGGCTAGTTCCAACGATGAGCAAATCGGCCACGGGCCTGTCAGCCCTGAATGAATTCGATATCGAGGAGTTCGAAGGAGACGACCCCATCGAATCGCTCGGCGAGGGGTATTTCACCATCGATCGCGACCTTAACAAGCGTTATGGGCCGCGCGTATTTGGTGGTGACCTTCTAGAAAATGAAGACGGCCTTTGGGTCGTAAGTACGCGGTTACGCGACTTTTTCATCGCTGAAAAAATCGTCGACGTTCATTTTATTTCTGTCGCTATTTTTGAAGGAAAAAAGCAACACGAGGGCTATTTCGTGATGCAATTCCTGACAGGAATCGACGGCATCGACGAGCGCGAATCCACCATCTCGTATGGGTTTGGTGGCATTCTGTACATCGACAATCTGGCGCTGCGCGCCGATGTGATTGGTGACGATAAGCTCTTCAAGATGTCGGAAATTCCGGACGCCGTTTTTGCGACCGAAGAGTTTGCCAACAAAATGAAAGCCGAGGGATTTGAGTCATTTCTGATCAAACCCCTCAGCGAATTCGGCGCTTCCTAGCGCGCCTCACCGGCTTTCACGCAAGCCCCAACAAAACTTTTGAAGAGCGGGTGGGCAAGGGTCGGACGGCTCTTGAACTCAGGATGGAACTGACAGCCGAGGTACCAAGGGTGGTCGGCAAGCTCCATGATTTCTACGAGTTTGCCGTCTGGCGAAAGTCCGCTGAAGCTCACGCCTTTGGCCTCAAGCGCCTCGCGGTACGAGTTATTGAACTCAAGGCGATGGCGATGACGCTCCGAGATTTCCTCGGCGGTGTAGATGCTGTGCGCGTGTGAACCGACCTTCAGACGGCATGGATAGGCGCCTAAGCGCATCGTCGCACCTTTAAGGTCGATGTCCTTCTGGTCGGCCATAAACATGACGATGGGGGCTTTGGTCTTTTCGTCGAACTCGGTGCTGTTGGCGTCTTTGAGTCCACACACGTTGCGCGCGAATTCCACCGCCATCATCTGCATGCCCAGGCAAATCCCGAAAAACGGCACAGATTTGGTTCGTGCGTACTCGATCGCGAGGATTTTCCCTTCGATTCCACGTTCGCCAAAGCCGCCAGGAACAAGGAGCCCATCGCAGTCGCCGAGCGCTGTTTCCATGTCCTCGCGCTTCAAAAGCTCCGAATCGATAAACTTGAGGTCGACGCGTGAATTGTTGGCGATGCCACCATGCAGCAAGGCCTCGTTTAGCGATTTATAGGACTCTTGCAGGTCAACGTATTTTCCGACGATTCCGATACGAGTTTTGTGCTCAGGCTCTTTGATGCGTTTGACGATCTTCTGCCATTGGCCCAGATCACTTGCGCGGGACCAGATATTCAGCGCCTCTGCGAGCTTCTGGTCGATGCCTTGTTCCCACAGCAACAGCGGAACTTCGTAGATGGTCTCGGCGTCGATCGCCTCAAAAACGTGGCCCTGCTCGACGTTACAGAAGAGCGCAATTTTTCGTTTCAGGTCGTCGTCGAGCTTGTGCTCGGTCCGGCAAACCAGGAAATCGGGCTGAATACCGATTTCGCGAAGTTGCTTAACCGAGTGCTGCGTTGGTTTGGTCTTCAACTCACCGGCGGCCTTGATATAGGGCACCAGGGTGACGTGAACGCAAAGCGAGTTTTGGTAACCAAGGTCATGACGAAGTTGGCGCACAGCCTCAAGAAATGGCAACGACTCGATGTCGCCGACAGTTCCACCGGTCTCTACAAACACGATATCGGCGCCTTTAGCAGCAGCCAGAATCCGGGTTTTGATTTCGTCGGTGATATGCGGAATCACCTGAACGGTCTTGCCCAGGTATCCACATTGGCGTTCGCGCGTGATGACTGCGTCGTAAACCTGACCGGTGGTGAAGTTGTTCAACCGAGTCATGCGCGCCGACGTGAATCGCTCGTAATGGCCAAGGTCCATGTCGGTCTCGGCGCCATCGTCGGTCACAAACACTTCGCCATGCTGAAACGGACTCATCGTCCCCGGATCGACGTTGATATAGGGATCAAGCTTGATGAACGTACATCGAAGCCCCCGGTTTTCCATGAGTGCACCCATGGCAGCGGCGGTAAGCCCCTTGCCAAGGCTGGAGATCACTCCTCCGGTAATAAACACGAACTTCGTCTGATTGATGGCCATGATCGCACTCGCAAAAATAAACGAGCCCCGCGCTGATACTGCCTGCGGGGCTTGAAACATAGAGCTTTGAGATGTCACTTGGGGTGGCGTCTTTACGACGCAAGAAACCCGAGCAGCGCTCGGGCGCGGACATTAGCAATCGCGAGCGAAAGTCTCAAGGCCAGTGATGGGTTTCTACCCATCATCTCAAGGCCGGAACCACAAAAGCCGCGCAAACACTGGGGAAACCGAGCATCATTGGATCGGATGTGCAAAAAAAGACGTAATCGAAACGATCAGCGGCGGCGTGATTGCCCATAGGGGCCACTTGCGCGGGTGTCTTCGGCCAACACGCAGGTGCATTGCTCACATCCCGCGGAGTTGTCACAGACCTCGACATAGTCGTCGGAGCAATCGAATAAAACCGGCTCGTAGGTGCGGCACTGTCCACCTGCCATCGGCATCCCACACCCGGTCATTATTAAGACGCCTACCCCAGATAAAATTATTCTGCGCATCTCCGTCTCCGGGCTCATTGGCTCGCGCCTCCTTAGACGTCGAAGTGATGCAAAAATTCAATCTTCCCAGAATTGGATTTTTTGAGATCCAATCGACGGGTTACGCGTTAGATTCAGCACTGAGGTAAATCATGAAAACTGTCTTTCAAACTCTAGTGTTGCTCCTGCTTTCGACGATCACGACCCAGGCATTTGCCATCGGCCTGTTGATCCCAAACGACACGTCACTGGCGCCGTTTTCGGTCGAATCCCATCGAGCCACAGTCGTCATCACCAATAATGCTGCGGTGACCACGGTCGAACAGGTGTTCCGAAACAACACCGACCGCCCGATGGAAGCGGTCTTTGTGTTCCCGATCCCAGA
>JBBKVQ010000383.1:0-4379 GCA_037968515.1 Bradymonadaceae bacterium | reverse complement strand
ATGTTTGCTTGCGAATATGAGGGCGTAATCCCGGATTTAATGTGTGTGGGCAAGGCGCTTGGTGGCGGTTTTCCGCTCTCAGCTGTGATCGGAACTCCTGATGTGATGGCCGGATGGGGAAACTCGAGAGGAGAATCCATTCACACCACGACGTTCTTAGGAAACCCCTTGGGCGCCGCCATGGCACTGGCTTCCCTGAACGTTTTGGTCGACGAAAATTGGCCCGCCCGAGTCGCAGAAATCGGCTCGCGTCGTCTGGCCGATTTAGCCGAGCTTCAAACTCGCCATCGATGTATTGGCGACGTTCGTGGCAGGGGGTTGATGCTCGGCGTCGAATTCATCAAAGACGAAATGCGAACTCCCGACACCATGATGTGTCTGCTTTTAATGGAGGCACTTCGAAAAGATGGTTTTCTCGTATTGCCATCGGGATCCTACGGAAACGTCCTCGGACTCTCACCTCCGTTCGTTTTAACCGACGAACAATGGCGTGGATTCATGGCCTCATTAGAAAAACATATTGTGATCATTGCAGCCGACAGGTAAACGGTCGGAGTTTACCATGGGCATAAATTGAACGAACCGATTGTCGAAACTTCTGCGGGGGGAGTGCTTTTCAAGCCAAACCCCGATGGAACGCAGGTCTGCTTGATTCAAGTTGCAACGCGAGGCGGCAACCCATCTTGGCGACTGCCCAAAGGCACAATCGAGTACGGTGAGACAGCAGAAGAAGCAGCGTGTCGAGAGACTCAAGAGGAAACCGGATGCAGCGGAAACGCGGTCGCTCGACTTTCCCCGATCGAATACTGGTACACACGACCAGTCGACGGAACCCGACAGCGGGTCAAGAAAGTCGTTGAGTTTTACTTGATGGAATTCACCGAGGGCGAGACCGCCGACCACGATCATGAGGTCATCGAGTCTCGATGGATGACTTTGGGCGAAGCCATGAAGGCGATCTCGTACGACGCAGAAAGCCGTGTCTTACAAGAAGCCATTCACGCCTGGGATGCACACCTCTATCGCCTCGGCCTGCTCTGATTTTTGACGTGAACCCCAACGCGGGTTAGCTTCCCGTCAACAGGAGAGTCTGATGAAACGATTATTTTTTGCGACCTTATTGCTATCAACTGCGTGCAGCGGCAACGCCAGCACTCCGGAAGAGTCTCAAGTCGTTCAGGCTCCTGCGGAACCCGTGGTGGAGTGCCTGTCAGGCTGCAGAGTCCAAATGTCGGTGTGTTCGACTGAAGCCACCGTTCTTGAAGGCGTTCGCGAAACCATCAAGCAAATCGAATGCGATCCGCGCTGCTGCGATGGTGAGCAAGTGCCCATGAGCGCCATCGACGCTGACGCAGACGGCATCGCAGATGACGCCGACAAGTGTCCAGATGAGCCCGAAGACCGAGACGGTTTTCAAGATGATGACGGCTGCCCAGACCCCGATAACGACGAAGACGGCATCCTAGACGCCTTAGACGTCTGCCCGCTCGACAAGGAAGACTTCGACGGCTTTCAAGACGAAGACGGCTGTCCAGACTAGCTCGTCCCCGCCAGCGGAACCCAAATGGACAACAAAGAATACGCTCGAATCATGTCTGAAATTGCCGTCCTACGGCAAATTCGAGGCGATAACACGTTCAAAATTCGCGCCTACGAAAACGGCGCACGGGCGATCGAAAATCTCACCGAATCGATCGAAGACCTCATGGACGAAGGCGATATTACCAAGCTCGATGGCATCGGAAAGAGCCTCGCTCGCGAGGTAGAAGCCTTACGTGAAAACGGGGTTTCACCCGCGCACGCTGAACTGCTGCAAGAACTCGACCCCGGTTTGCTGGACGTCATGAAGGTCCAAGGACTGGGGCCAAAACGCGTCAAACTTCTTTACGACTCCCTCGGGGTTTCGAATCTGGACCTGCTTCGTGAAGCCGCAGAATCAGGCCGCATCGCCGTCCTCGATGGCATGGGAGCAAAAACCCAAGAGAAGATCCTTCACGAGTTGGAACGTCTTGAACAAACATCGGGTCGCACGCCACTCCCCGCCGCTCGATTGATGGCACACGCCATCCGCGATCAACTCCAGAAAATCGATGGAGTCACTCAAATCGACGTCGCCGGATCGATTCGCCGCGGGCGTGAGACGGTCGGAGACATCGATATCGTCGTAGCTTCCAGCACTGGCCACACCGAGATCTTCGACACATTTGTAGGGCTTCCCGAGGTCGATGAGGTTCTGGTCCGAGGAGACACAAAAACTTCGGCCCGACTTCGTAACGGCATCCAAGTCGATGTCCGTGTGGTGAAACCCGAACAGTTCAGTGCAGCACTTCATTACTTCAGCGGGAGCAAAGAACATCACCTCAAGCTGAGGGCCCGCGCCAAGAAGATGGGTTTGAAGATCAACGAATACGGGGTGTTTCCCCGAGATTCGGACCAGTCGCACGTGCTGAAATCCGAAGCCGATATTTATCGGCTCTTGGGACTCGACTACGTTCCGCCCGAGCTTCGAGAAGGCACCGACGAGATCGAGCGCGCCGAGAATCACACCCTCCCTGTGCTTCTCGAGGCCTCGCAGATCCGTGGCGACATTCATATGCACACCGTGGAAACCGACGGCCGAGGTTCCATCGAAGACATGGTCGCTGCCGCCAAAAAACTTGGCTATGAGTACATCGCCATAACGGACCACTCGCAGGCTGTCGCAGTCGCAAATGGAATGACCTCCGACCGTTTTGCCCAACACATTGAAAGAATTCGGCGGGTCGACCAGTCGATGAGTGATTTTACGGTTTTGGCCGGAATCGAAGTCGATATCCTCAAAGATGGCTCGCTCGACATGCCGCACGACCTGCTGCGCTCATGCGACTGGGTGGTCGGGAGCGTGCACAGCCACTTCAATTTGTCAGCCGCCGAAATGACGGCGCGACTCATCGCTGCCATCGAAACTGGCCTGCTGTCGTGCATCGGGCATCCGACAGGCCGCATTCTGGGCGGCCGTGACGGCTATTCGTATGATTTTGATGCCGTGGTTGAAGCCTGCGCCAGGCACTCCGTCGCGCTTGAAATCAACGGCTCATCAGGTCGACTCGACTTGAACGCCGATCTTGCCCAGGCCGCCAAAGCCCGAGGCGCAAAGCTCATCCTCGGATCGGATGCGCACTCGGTGCGGGGGCTCGATGATATGTTTTTTGCGGTTCAGCAGGCACGACGTGCAGGCCTGACGGCTGCTGACGTGCTAAACACAAGCGGTGCAGACGTTCTACGTTCTGTCAGGACTTGACGTTGTTGGTCCAATGGCGGATTCTTTGAGCCCTTCGGTGTGATTTGCGCTCGCTCTTGCTGCGATCATCTTGAGAATCAGGTGGTTTCCAACTAGGCTCGCCCGAGGGCTCTGTGGTCGGAAAGTTGAGGTTTTTAATGAATGTGTTTCGAAATGGTCTGATTCTTACAGCTGGTCTCCTTATTGGAGCGCCATCTTGGGCACAGGAAACCAAAAAGGCTCCCGCTGCAGAAACTGCCGAAGTTCCAGCCGAAGTTCCAGCCGAAGAGGCTGAAGTGCCGGTCGAGGATGCCAAAACTCCAGCAGGGGATGGCGAGAAAGCTGCTACTTCGCCTGCCAACGCCACGGGCGAGAAGGTTTTAGGACCCGGCGGACGACCTCTAAGGACCGACTATCCCGGCACCGACGAATCGCTGCAATCACGAATGGATACCAATCAGGTTCAAGGCCTCCAAATCGACGGCAGCCAACCCCAGGAAGCGTACCAGATGCGCATTCAGGAACTTGAGACCAAGATCGACGACCTCAAAGAGAAGGTCTTCCAGTCGAAAACACGAATTGTCCTCCTCAGAGAAACCCTTCTCAGCGGCAACCTCGCCGGCGCACGGGCGATTCTGATCCACAAAACGGATCTTGGTTCTGCCTTCAAACTCCGCGAAGCCCTTTACAGCCTCGATGGCACGAAGATCTTCGGACAAGTCGATAAAAACGACTCCTTGGCCGACAAACGAACCTTCGAATTCTATAATGGTACGGTCTCTCCAGGCGTTCATAACCTGTCAGTTTTCTTGAAGTATCAGGGAAGCGGATATGGCGTGTTCACCTACTTTGACGGTTATGAGTTCGATATTCGCACCTCATGCCAGTTCAAAGCTGAAGAAGGCAAAATTGCCCAGATTCGCGTCGTAGCTTTCGAAAAAGGCAATGTTGCCACTTCGAAAGAGAACCGCCCGGACACACGCTGCGAAGTCCAATACTTTGACAACGTGAAAACGGAAGAGCCTGTAGCTCAACAGGACAAACCCTGAATCGGTTGATCAGTTCTATGATGAAACGACAAACGAATCTCGCGGGAGCCGGAGCGCTCCTTGTTTCGCTT
>JBBKVQ010000382.1:0-4990 GCA_037968515.1 Bradymonadaceae bacterium | reverse complement strand
AAAGAAAAAGACGCTCGAGGTTTTGCGCTCAAGGTGATGGAAGTCCCTGGAGACAAGATTCTGGAGGCAGAGCGCACGGCACAGACTCAGGACTTCCTGATGATCAACGGTCCCGCGTTTTTTGTCCGCAACCCTTCGGATTACTTAGAATTCTCGCTCAAAGCTTTCGACGGAAGTCCGATTTCTTTCTTTGTCGGACTCAATCCACTGGAATGGAAAATTCGGGAGGTCATCAACCTGCTCGCCATCGCGACGGCTAAACCCTCGAGCCCCATCACTCAATATTGGAGCACCGTTCCTTACGCACTGGGTGATAAGGCCGTTAAATATTCGGTCAAACCCTGTGGGGATTTCGGAAAAGGATGGCCATCGAATCCGAGCGACGATTTCCTGGCAGAGACGCTCGTGGACCAACTTTCAAGCGCTGATCAATGTTTCGACTTCATGATTCAACGTCAGATAGATCCAGCCAGCACGCCGATCGAGGACGGCACGATCGAGTGGTCGGAATCGGCCTTCGTGAAGGTCGCTCAGATTCGCATCCCGCAGCAGAGCTTCAAGTCAGAAGCTCAAGAGGATTTCTGCGAAAACATGTCGTTCAATCCATGGCACTCGCTGCCTGAGCACCGCCCGCTGGGCAATATCAACCGAACTCGCCGAATCGTGTACGACATGATTTCGGGGCTGCGACACGAGCTCAACGAGCAGCCACGCGTTGAACCGACCGGACATATCGACTTCGAGTAAGGCGGCTCGCATGCGATTGGTACGAGAGCCTTATGGCTCGCATGTGTATGAATAATCGCAGGAATCCCATGCAGGCCATAGGGCCTGCGCACCGAGCGCAGAATCACAGAAATGGCAGATAGGCCGAAAACGGTTTCGACCCTGTGATTGTCCGGCACGAAAAGTGCTCACATCTACCTACATCGCTTGGAGGCAGATATGGAAACCGCTCGGAAGTTCTCGATTCGTGACACACTCAAGGTCGTTGACGTGTCAAAAGAGATCATTGTGGACGTCATGTTCCTGACCACTGACCTGATGCACTCCATCCGCAATAACCTTCCCATCGACATGAGCAGCGCACAGGTGTCGTTGCAGGGGGAGCGAATCAAAAGCGCCCCAGTGACCGTGATCGCCGAGGTCATGCCTACCAACCGCCGTCGCCGAGCCTGGGCAGCGCTCGTCGTGTTGCTGGTGTTCCTTGTTGCCGCAATATTTGGGGCGTTTTTCACGTTCGACGAGCTGCAGTCCGCCAAAGTCGACAAAGCGTTCATGGATGCCAGCGCCGTTGTCGGCACGGCAGCGTCCTTCGACGCCGATACTGTCGACATTCGACTTGAAGCCGCTAGGGATTTGGTTGTTCAGGGTCAACCGTCTCGAGCAGCCGGCCTGCTTGAACCGGTCGTCGATTCTCGCCGCCGCGATGAAGTGATCGAAGTCTTGGCCCCGGCCTGGCTGGCTTTGGGACGGCTTGAGGACGTACGAGATCTGGTCACGAAAGCCGGAGTCACGACAAAGCGACCTGCAGTTCTAACAGATGCATTCAATCAATCGTGGGAAATGGACCCGCGCTTTTCGCTCACACCACGCCACGTCGAGCCGCAAAACCTCGTGTTGAGTGCCGATGGCTCCTACAGCGGACAGCTTGACGGTCACGACGGGATGCTAGAGGTAGCGACCCCAGAACGACCCGACGACTGGCAAGATGGTATCGCCGTGCATCGGCTTTGCATTGCGTTGCGCTGCCGATTTGCGGTGCCTGCGGCGGAGCTAGTGACCTTCGACGCGGATGGCGTCCGCACGGTTGGGGCGTGGATTCCGACCCTCGCCGACGGCGCAGCGTTTCCAATCGAAAAGTCGCGAGGATGGCGGCATCTGTTGAGCGGGGAATCGAACGGTGATTCTGCGACTGTTGCTCTGAAGGCGTGGAAACGTTTGCCGCAATACGATGATGCCGTTGCCGAACTTCAGGCCGCGAGTTCGCAAGATTTGGCCGCACAGTTGTCGTCGCTGATGGTTTTCGACTTTCTAGCAAATAACCATGGGCGCTTCGCATCTTCTCGCAAGAACTGGGGGCAATCCCTCAGGGTTAGTGACGGGCAGCTCCTTACTGTGCCTCAGTCGCGCGTCTTCGAGACCAGAGCTTCAAAACGAGTGCAAGGCAGGTTTATGTGGTCTGAAAGACTGCCACGATCTGAAGTGGCGGCAGCGCTCGCCATCGACTTTGCCCGTGTTGGGCTGCGGCTTTTCCCCATCGAAACTCCAAATCGATCCGACAAGCTTGGTGCACTGGCGATTCAACAAGAGTCGCTTGCGGTCCGCTCCCGCCAACTTGAAGAAGAAGTTGGATTCTCGTCAGCGTTTCCGTTCTAAGCTCAGGCGGGTGTCAGCTCGGCAACGACTCGTGCGGCCGCGCGTTCCATGAAGTCCTCAGTGACGCGCGGAATCCGAGGCAGACCCGCCACCAATTCCATGCAGTCAAACCGATGCGGTCCGCGGACATACCAACCAGGCAGGTAAGAGACCGGCGAGAATCCAAAATCGAGGAGCTCGAGGATTTCTTCTTCGTGATTCACTGGAACGGTCATCCGGATGTCCGTCACGCCTTTTTCACGGACCTTGTCCACAAATTCACGAATGATTGCAACCGGATATCGACCCGCCGAGTTTTCGAGCGTGATATAATTTCCGCGGGAGTGGTAGGTCGGCCAAACGCGTCCAGAAATCACCACACTACCGGTGCCCCGTGGAGCACCCACAGGGAAGCTCGTGGGGTAAGGCATTTCTTCCTCGGCCTCGCCCAGCGATTCAATAATTCGTTTTGCAAAAGGAGTGTTGGTGATTGCGTTCGATGGTGGTGTGACGCGAAACGAATCCCCTCCCATCTCGACAAATCCCATCAACAGCTCGGCATCCTGTAGGCTTCTTGAGCCAGGAACCGCGCGAAAACCCCAAGCCATGGACCCAATCTCTCGGGCCCGTTTAAAGGCGACTTCGTTGCCCGCTCGGAAAAACGCGATGCCGAACTTCTTGACGCCAAGTCGCCGCAGGCCTTCGAAGAGCGCTTTGGCAACTTGGGTGCGTTCGGGCACGTCTTCGACCGAAAGTGCGCCGATTTCGAGCGACATATTCCAATCTCTTGGGAACGAGAGCCCGCATCCTAAGATACGTCGGCCGTCGGCAGCGACAATTAGCGCAACTTCGCCGTCTTGAATCAGGCGCGCAAGCGTAGGGCCATCAAGCAGTTCCTGATGGGGAAATTCCGTACCGTGAATGCTGCGATAAAACGCGGATATATGCTCAGCCTGATCGGGCTTGGCGAGTATTAACTGCATGGGGTCTGTCCGCGAGAGGCTTGGCTCGTTGGATTCTTCTTAAGATTGCGCCCGATGTCAATCAGTGCCTGAATTACTGCGGTCGACTGGCAATCCGCTGGGTACCGATTTCGGGATCAAGTCGCCAAGCTGCACAACACTTTTGACGGTCAGATAACGCAGAAAAAGCTCGATGTTTTGTAATTCTTCGGAGGTCAATCTACGCGAAGGCTCGGCCGATTCCGCCGTAGCAAAAACTCTTGTGCGAGTCTCTATGTCTCGCCTTGCCGTCGACTGCAAGGCTTCCGGAAGATGAGACGTATCCCAGTTATCCCATGATTCTTCGGGATTGATATGATGGCGAATAGCCTCACCTAACGTCGCGAATGCCCCATTATGCATGTAAGGCCCTGTCCGAGCGACGTTTCTTAGCGGAGGCGTGCGGAATTTGAACGCGTCTGCTGGTGAACCCGAAACCGCCTGAAACCCAACGTCGAACGGCTTGAACGGGGCTTTCCCCGGACCAAGTTGAGGGACCGCAATATTATGAGGCCTTTGGTCGGTGAACATCGCCCCGGAATGACACTTTGAGCATCCGGCCTCCCCAAAAAATAGTTGGGCGCCGTGCATCGCGCCAGGTGGAATTGGTGCGTCACTAAAGGTCAACGAATCCCAACGCGAAGTTGGTTTCTGACTCATGAATTCGTCCCAAGGTGAATCCACAAGGTCAAACGCTGACGATTGGAAATCAGCCAGCGCCAGCGCAGCCTCCCTAAAGGTTAAAGATTGCTCAGGGACCTCGGGAAACGCCAACTTAAACAACCTGCGGTATTCTTCGATCGCGACCAGGCGTGCCATCAAGCCCGCCCAAATTTCGGTGGGCTGACTGTCAAAAATCTCTCCGATTTCGTTGTCTTTTTCGCTGCGTTCACCGCGCATCTCCTGGCGCGCGATCACCGGAAACATCGCCTGGGCCGCAAACATCGTGCGCGCTCCCTTGGGCAATAAACCGCCAGCGGGCGAAATGATCACGTGATCCGGGCCGGCCTCGATTCGCAGGTCCCAAAACATCGTGTGGATTTCTGGTTGGGCCCGATTAAAAAGGTCGGGTGAGTTTCGGGCAACAAACTCTTTGGCGCTGCCCGTCACCCGATCTGGTCCAAGGCCAGTGCCGCCACTACCGATCGGTAAGGCTCTACCATCGCCCGTGAAGAGATCTGGGTGATGGCAGGTCGCACACGAGACCTCTCGATTCCCGCTTAAAATGGGATCAAAAAAGAGCATGCGGCCTAATTCGACACGCGCAGGCGATGCCGCGGCCACTTTGACCAACGCAACCGCTCCGGCTTTTCGTGCCAGAACCCGCACATTTTCCTCGCGACTGCTGCAGGCCAATAGGCCGAGGGACACCAAAATAAGGAGTATTTGTTTCATGTGAGTCCATTTCTACGCGTCTGGGTCCCGACATGAAAGCAAAGAGCCCTGTACTTTTTATTTCTTGGAAATAAACTGGGAGACGAGGCGGTTTCAAGGAGACGACTGAGGTCACTTTTTTTTGGCAGCCTCGAAGCAGGAACGACGAAGGACGAGGATCATATGGCAATTTCCCCACGAACGATCATTCGAAACCCAGCACTACTTGCGCTAACCACTCTCGCGGCCGGTGCCGT
>JBBKVQ010000381.1:0-5840 GCA_037968515.1 Bradymonadaceae bacterium | reverse complement strand
TGAATAATCGCAGGAATCGCATGCAGGCCATAGGGCCTGCGCACCAATCGCAAAATCGCATGCAGGCCATAGGGCCTGCGCACCAAGCGAAAGCCCGCGGACCAATGCTCAGTTGAGTTGGGCGGTGGCGACTTCTTGCATCAGGCCGGTGAGGCGTTGTGCGAATTTGGCGGGCTCCTTGATGGGGCTTCCTTCTGCCAAGAGCGCTTGGTCGTAAATCAGTTCGGCCCATTCGTTGACCTTGTCTGATTTATCACCCTTCGAAAGCTCGTTGATTGCTGTGATGAGCGGGTGATTGGCGTTCAATTCCAGGATGCGTTTTTGCTCAGGCATATCCTGATTTTGCTCACGCAACATGCGTTCGATATGGGTTGCAATCCCGCCCTCAGCCTGCACCAAACAAGCAGGGGACTCGTCGAGTCGTTTCGAAAGACGGACCTCCGAAACTTCGTCCTTAAGGACGTCTTGAAAGCGCACAGTGAGCGGTGCAAGGGCCTCGGTTTTGTCTTCGGCGTTGTCGTCATCCGACAAGTCGAGTTCGCCCTGAAGCGCGTCGACCAGGGTTTTCCCGCCGTACTCTTTCAGGCCATCGACCGCCCATTGGTCAATTCCATCGACCATGTACAGAACCTCGAAGCCCTTTTTCTTGAGCATTTCAAGGTGTGGGCTGCCTGCAAGTAGGTTCCTGGAGGCGCCAATGGCGTAGTAGATGCTCTCCTGTCCTTCAGGCATCCGCTCGATATATGAATCAAGTGAGGTGGCTTCAGTTTGCGTCGATGACTGGTAACGCAGCAGTTTTCCAAGTCGGTCCGCCTGGTTAGGCTCGAAGTGCAGACCTTCCTTAAGGACCACGCCAAAGTTCTTCCAAAAACTGGCGTATTCTTCAGGTTTTTCCGCGGCCAATTCCTCGAGCATATCGAGGGACTTTTTGACCAATTGTTTGCGCATCGTGGCGACGATTCGCGAATCCTGAAGCAGCTCGCGGCTGACATTCAAGGGCAGGTCGTCACTGTCGACCACGCCGCGAACAAATCGAAGCCAGCGTGGCATCAACGCGTCTGCGTTATCCATAATGAACACGCGCTTCACAAAAAGTCGCATGCCGTGAGTCATCTCTGGATTAAACAGGTCGTGTGGCGGCCGTGTAGGTAGGTACAGCAGCCCCGTGAACATCTGGGCACCCTCGACACGGAAATGGGTATGCGCCATCGCAGGCTCCCAATCACTCGTCAGGTGTTTGTAGAGTTCTTGGTATTGTTCTTCGGTGACTTCGCTGGCCGAGCGCTGCCAAAGCGCGCTTGCCTGATTGACCTGCTCGAACTCGACGGCGGTTTCTTCTTCGCCGTAGTTCATCTTTGTCATTTCAATCGGATGAGAAACGAAGTCCGAGTACTTTTTGACCAGCGTGCGCAAACGCCAAGGGGTCAGGTATTCTTTCTGCTCGTCCAGCAGATGCAACACGATCGTGGTTCCCCGTTCAGCGCGTTCAGCGGACTCGACCGTGAAATTTTCTTTGGCGTCCGAGCTCCATTTATAGGCTTGGTCGCTTCCTGCTTTTCGTGAAATCACTTCGACGCGGTCGGCGACCAGGTATGCGGAGTAAAACCCGACCCCAAACTGGCCGATGATGTTGACGTCTTTGCTCGATCCTTCCTTGAGTTTTTCCATGAATTCACGTGAGCCTGAATGGGCAATGGTGCCCAACAGTGTGATCAGGTCCTCGTTGTCCATGCCGATGCCGTTGTCCCAAATGGTCACGGTTCCTGCTTCTTCGTCCGGCGTGATTCGAATCTTGAGCGAGGTGTCGCCAGCAAGGAGCTCGGGGTTCGTGAGTGCCAAAAACTGAAGCTTATCAAGGGCGTCAGAGGCGTTGGATACGAGTTCGCGAAGGAAGATTTCCTTGTTCGAATACAACGAGTTGATCACAAGACTCAGAACCTGAGTCACTTCTGCTTTAAATTTGCGGGTCGTCTTACTCACCGGTCACCTCGATAGATAGCGTGTTTGAAACGCGCCGAACTTGTGCGCGCAAGCTCGGGTGTCAAGTCAATGATTTCGGTTGCTTGAATTCGAATGAATGGTCGCGCATTTACCTCAACCAGTTCGACGTTTTTTGAGCGCTGCCATTATGCCGGGTGTGCCTTTTGCGTAAGCGGTTCGCTTGAAGATGAATGGCGAAATCAAGTTGAAGCATTGGTACCCCTTAGGGATTCTCATCTTTGTTCATCTTGAACACGCGGTACAAATACCAAAACGCCGGGACCAAGAGCACCGAGCCGGCAGCCAGTGTGACTAGGATGGGGGTGGTTACAGCCGGACTTGCTACGGCATCTGCGAACGTCAGATTCGGGGCGATGATGAATGGGTATTGCGCCATCGCCCAGCCTCCCAACACCAAAATTACCTGCGCCGCCGCGAGGACGCGCGCGACCACGTATTTACGTTTCAATAGTGCGCCGATGGCGCACAAGGCAGTCAGGCCCGTGAGGGCGTGGAAAACCAACATCGAGCCGCCTGCCGTCAGTCTGACCCAAATCCCAGGGGCGTCGGTCTTGGCGAAAAAAAGTGTTCCAAGCGCGGTCAGCCCCACAAAAATCGCCGACCCAAGCGCTCGGAGTCGAAAATCCTCTTGAAGCTCGTCGGAGGTCTCCAAACACAAGTAGACCGCGGCCAATAAGGTCGCCTGAGCCAGAAGGAAAAGCCCTACAAAAACTGCGAACGCCGTGGTCCAACCCGCAAAAAAGCCGCTGGTCACGCCCAAATCTGGCGTCCACAGGATCTGCCCTGACGCAACCGCTCCAGCGCTCATGCCAATGGCGATGGGGGTCACGATGCTTGCGCTCGAGAACACGCGGGTCCAGCGGCGCTGAACGCTCGGCGCTTGGGAGTCGTAGGCGCGGAAAACAAATGCGGTTCCGCGCAAAACGATGCCCACCAACATGATCGTCAACGGGATATGCAGTGCGGTCGAAATCGCGGCAAACGCGCTTGGGAACGTCGAGAACAACAAGACGACCACCAGGATCAACCACACGTGATTGGCTTCCCAGATGGGGCCTATCGCGTGGGCAATGGCGTCGCGCTGTTTCTGAGCTCTTGGCCCTCTCGCCAGCGCATCCAGGACGCCTCCGCCAAAGTCTGCGCCCCCTGTCAGTGTGTAGACCGCGAGTGCCAAGACAATGATGCCGGCCAAAACAACGTCATTCGACATGATTGGCCTCGTGGTTTTGGGTTTCTGTTTCGCGTTCCGGGCTCATGAAAACAATGCGGCGCATCAGATAAATCACGATGACACCCAAGAAGAGATAGAGCGTGGTGAAGAGCGTGAACGGGACCACAAGATGCGGCATCGGAGTGACGGCATCGGCCGTCCTCATGACGCCTTGAATGACCCACGGCTGACGGCCGACTTCGGTGACCGTCCATCCAGCCTCGACGGCGATGAACCCCAGTGGTGTCGCCGCGACCAGAAGCTTCAGAACCCAGGTGTCGGTGGGCAAACGTTTACGGCGCCACGCCAAAAAGCCTACTAGCGCGCCGATGCCCATCATGGTGGTTCCGGCACCGACCATGATTTGAAACGCGATATGCGTGATGGCGACGGGCGGGTGCAGGTCTTCATCAAAGGCCTTAAGGCCCTTGACCTCAGCGTCGGGGTCGCCGAAAGCCAGGATGCTCAGCGCATAAGGGATATCGATCGACCATGAGGTCGTCTGAGCCTCTTCATCCGGCCATCCCCCGATTCGAAGCGCGGCTCCTTTTTCGGTGGTCCAGTGAGCCTCCATCGCCGCGAGTTTTACGGGCTGAGTCTGAGCCACATGCTTGGCGCTCATGTCCCCTGAAATAGGCATCAGAAACGAAAACGGCACCGCAATAAAAAGGGCGATTTTGAGGGCTTTCTGGTGAAAGAGGCTCGTCTTATCCCGGAGTAATAGAGCCGCGTGGATTCCCGCGACCGCAAAGCCCACCGAGGTAAAAGCAGCCAAGGCCATATGCGTTGTTTGTGTAAATGAACCGGGATTAAACATCGCGGCCCAAGGGTCAATATTGGTGAATTTCCCGTCGACGATCTCGAAGCCCGCCGGGGTGTTCATCCAGGCATTGGCCATGACCACAAAAATTCCAGATGCCGTTCCCGATAGCAGCACCATCACGCCCGCGAACAGGTGTCTCTTGGGCGAGACTTTGTCCCAGCCGTAGAGGTAAATACCCAGGAAAATCGCCTCCAGAAAAAACGCGAATCCCTCTAACGAAAATGGCATGCCGATCACTGGGCCGGCGTGCTCCATGAACGTTGGCCAAAGCAAGCCAAGCTCAAACGAGAGAACCGTTCCCGAGACCGCTCCCACCGCAAACATGATGGCGGTGCCTTTTGCCCATCGTTTGGCCAGCTCCAGATAGACTTTTTCTTGAGTCCGCAGCCACAGGCCTTCGGCGATCACCATTAACAAGGGCATCGCCATGCCTACGCAGGCAAAGATAATGTGGAACCCGAGCGACATGGCCATCTGCGAGCGCGCCGCCATCAAGTCATTCATGTTTACTCCGGGGGCTGAGGAGGGGGGCCGAGCTGGCTGCCAAAGGGTGTCTGGGCAGGAGGCCCGAGCACTATGCCCTATTTTGCGGAAACTTTCCGCTGTGGGGCGCGCGAATATTGCATTTGAAGCCCCACCATTGCCCGTTAGAATCGCCTATCGGCTCAATTAGAGGGAGGAAATTACGACAAAAAATTCAGATTACGAGGTTTCGATTCGACGGCATCACCTTGCCGACGATGATTCAACTCGGTTGGCACCCGGACGTGGTCGGATTCACAGGCGAGTTCTTCCGCTGCACGGTCGAAAGCGTCGAGTTTAAATTGTGAACTATTTTGCGCCAGATTGATTGGCGTAATTTCGGCGCGCCATCCCTGCCAATATCGTGAATCCATGAGGCTGATAGAATTTTTCGAGTTCGGGGTCGCAGACCAAATCAATCATGTACAGGTCATCAAGCCGGGCCAGGATATCCTCGACCAAACGGCTCCCAAGGCCGCGGCCTTGGTACTCTGGAAGGACCTCCAAAAGTGGAATATAGGCGGATAGGACCCCGTCAGAAATTGCGTACACAAATCCGACGACTTGGTCGTCGGACCAAGCCAAGCTCACTGCGTATGCCGCATTCAGGATTTTAAGCAGTTTTGTATTTGAGGGTGGGTTGGGCCACCCCACGAAAAAGCCTTCCAAATCTTCGGCTCGAAGTGTGCTGCGCTCACGGGTGATAACGATTTGGGACATCGGGTATCCGGGTTAGCGAATGGAGAGTTCAATAAACTCCATTTCGTATTCATCGGCATCGGACCATTCCGTGATCCAAATTCCTCGAGGCAGTTCGGCATCTGCGCGGCCCGGGGTAGCGCCGCTCAAGTCTGCCGCCAACCACGCGCCATTTGCAACTCCATTGCGCTCATAGGATTTTCCGATAACCCCAGCAATCGTCGGCCCGTCCAACACGGCGTTGGAGGAATCTCGAAGCTCCCAGACCTCCCCACCATTGACGATTGGAGCCCCGAAAGAGGCGACTCCGCCTGGGTTGATGAAAATGACGCCGGTGGGCAACGCGCCCCAATATGCCTCGAATTCAGCCTGAGTCGCGTCTCGGGCAATCACGACGGTGGCGGGCTGCGAGACATCCAACGAAATGGTGGTCGATTGCTCGCGAGTGTTCTCGGGCTGGACGTTTGCCAGGATGACTTCAATGATTTGTGGCGCAGTGGGCTCAGGCGCAACCACCGCGGGTTCGGGCGCAGGAGGTGCCGGGGATGACGGTTGTTCGACGGGTGGGGCCGCCTCAACAGGGAC
>JBBKVQ010000380.1:0-14405 GCA_037968515.1 Bradymonadaceae bacterium | reverse complement strand
TGTCGGCTGATTCGTGGGTGGATAATCACCGCGTGCTCGACGTCGCCCGCGAGGCGATTGTGGTGCTCGGTGAGGTCACTCATGTCTTGGGAGACGACCTTCAAATTTTGGCGTTTGGGTCGAATACTCGGAATTTAGTCCGCGTTTTTGAGCTGAAAAAATGGTCGGAATCTTGGATGTCAGCCCGTAATCGTTTGGGGACGATCGAGCCCCAGGGCTACACCCGCATTGGGCCCGCACTGCGCCATGCAACGGCCGAAGTCTGTAGGCGCCCAGCACGAAAACGAATGGTCCTACTTCTGAGCGACGGCAAGCCGACCGACTACGACCGTTATGAAGGCAATTACGGAATCCGCGACGTTCGACAAGCCGTCCGCGAGGCCGATCGCGCTGGTGTCCACGTTTTTGGTTTTGCCATCGACCAGACCGCCCGCAACTACCTACCCGCCATGCTCGGCGAACATAACTGGGCAATGATGCCCCACGCCGATGCCCTTACCTCCACGCTGACCGACGTTTACGGACGCGTGACAAAATAGACAGGAGTCGTCATGAAAATCTGGCGCGAATTTCGATTTGAAGCAGCTCATCGCCTGCCTTTACTGCCGCCTGAACACAAGTGTTCACGTGTGCACGGGCACTCGTTCAAAGTCCGAGTTGAGGTTGACCTTCCGGTCGACCCCAAGACGGGTTGGACCATGGATTTTGGGGATCTGGATCAGCTTTGCCGACCGATTTTCGATCGGCTAGACCACTATTACCTTAACGACATCAAGGGCTTGGAAAACCCCACCAGCGAAAACCTCGCCGTCTGGATCTGGGGCGGACTAACGCCACGCCTGCCTGGACTTAGCGCGGTCACTGTTCAGGAAACGTGCAGAAACGCCTGCACATATTCTGGGGAATAACCATGCACAAAACTGTCTCGACCGAGCCCGATCCGCTTGGTGATTGGCTGGGGCGACTGCCTGGCGGCACTGTCGTCTGGATCGTGGTGGCGCTTGAATTGGCCACGTTTGCCATGTTCTTTTTTGGCTACGCATGGAGTTATACGCAGGAACCATCGGTGTTCAAGGCTTCTCAAGCGCTGCTTCACCCGACTTCAGGGGCCATCAACACCGCAGTTCTGTTGACTGGTTCGTGGCTTATCGCCCGCGCCGCGCACCGCGCCACGGTTGGGTTAGATGCCGTGCCGTGGCTGCTTGCCGCAGGCGCCTCAGGCGTGGTTTTCACGGCGATCAAAATCAGCGAGTACCAGGGCGTTTTTGCGCATGGGGTGTCGCTTTCGACGAACCAATTCTGGTTCTTTTACCTGTTCCTGACCGTGCTTCACTTGGTCCACGTCTTGATAGGAATCGGAATCTGCGGGGCCGTGGCTTATGGGTTGCGCAAGCCCGGCGAGGACCCGCCGGATCGGCATACCGTAGAAGCGGCAGCGACTTACTGGCACTTGATCGACTTGATTTGGATCATCCTTTTTCCGCTCATCTACTTGTCGGGGACAGCATGAACACGACCACGACAAAGGCTATCGACGTAACCTGGGTTTTGTTGATTGGCCTGACGTTCGCCATGTGGTGGGCGGACCAATCGGAGGCTTCGGACGCAGCCATCCTAGGCATGGCGCTTATAAAGGGGGTGCTGATCAGCGCCGTTTTCATGGGGTTATGGCGAGCATCGCGCTCGGCCCTAATGCTTCTGTGTGTTGCATTGGCGGGAATCGTCGGGATATCGATCGCTCTATTGGTCGCGTAAGGCGTGCACACGAATGATGCACATTGTAACACTGCCCAAATCCTGACAACGTTCGCCGCATGAAAACAAGCTCAACATTCACGACCTGGAAAGACCCCGCAAGCGCGCTGACCCATTTTGCTGGGTTCTTGGCAGCGTGCTTCGGGCTGATTCTGCTCGTCGTCCAGTCGCCCGGACCGGCGTTAAAAACCGCCTCGTTCGCGATCTACGCCAGTTCGCTTTGCGCGCTTTTTCTTGCCTCGTCGACCTATCATTTTTTCGATCTGGGCGTGAAAGGAAACCTCTGGCTGCGCCGACTCGACCACTCCGCGATCTACTTCCTGATTGCCGGAACTTATGTCCCCCCAGTCGTGCATTTCCTGCGCGGAGACTGGCGCGACGGCATGTTATGGGCCCTTGGAATCACTGTCTTTGTGGGAGTAATGGCCAAGCTGCTCTGGTTCCATATGCCACGCTGGTTCAACGTCGTGATCTACCTCGGCCTCGGCTGGATGGTACTTTTGCCAGGTGAACGGCTGCTCGGCGCGATGCCCACAGTGTCGCTTTGGTGGCTGATGATCGGAGGCGGCTTCTACACGGTTGGCGCCGTGATTTACGCCACCAAATGGCCCAATCCATGGCCCGGGAAATTCGGATTTCATGACGTCTGGCACATCTTTGTGCTCTGCGGCGCCGGCGCCCATTTCGTCCACGTTTACTCGTTGCTGAACCTGCCGATCACCTAGTTTTCGGCTGATTAGAATCGGCAACGCAAGGAGCCAACATGAAAAAGAATATCGCAATCGTCGGTGCAGTCCTCGCACTTATCATCGGAGCGATCGCCGTGTGGCATTTTAATGACCACCCAACTGGCGACTTACCTGATGGCCACATCGTCGAAGCCATCGAAGCCGGCAAAAACGAGAAACACGACGACCATGCCGACCATGCTGCTCATGGCGCGAGCAACAAAAAGCTGACTTTAAATGATGGGGAAAAATGGGCAACGGATGAGCCTCTGCGCGCCAGCATGGGCCGGCTTCATGCTGCTGTTATTCCGCCCTACAAAGCGTTCAACAACAAAACCATCACCGCTGAACAGGCCAATGAACTTGCCGCATCCATAAAGACCGAGATCGACCTGATCTTCGCAAATTGTAAGCTTGAGCCAAAAGCCGATGCCGCGCTGCACATCGTTTTGGCGGACCTACTTGGTGGAAAGGCCGCGATCGAAGCCAACCCAAGCGACCCAGAAGGCGTGCCACGCATCGTCAACGCATTGCACAGTTACTCCGAGCACTTTGAACACCCGAACTTCTAAGAAAAACGTGCTGATCGGTTCGCGGACTTCTAAGTTTCGTCCGCACCATCGTCCCCATGGGCGCCGTGGCCGTACTTTTTCAGTTTCCGATAGAGCGTCGCTGCACCGATCCCAAGCTGCTTGGCAGCGCGCGTGCGGTTCCCTCCGTTGAACTCCAAAACCGCGAGGATATACTCCTCTTCGACTTCGCTGAGTTGCTGCACGGTCTCTGGGCGGACGACCGGTTTGGCAAAGGCGAGTCGGACCTCTTCTGGCAGGTCCTCAAGCTCGACCCGAGTGCTTTGCGCGAGCGCAACGGCACGCTCCATGGCGTTTTCCAATTCACGGACATTGCCCGGCCAGTCGTACCTCAACAGCTGATCCACCACGCCCGGAGCGAGCCCCGAAATCTCGCGATTCATCCGAATCGCCGCGTCGGCAAGCAGCAAACGCGCAAGAGGCAGAATATCGTCTCGACGATCACGAAGAGCCGGAACATGGATTTGAAGTACATTGAGGCGGTAGTAGAGATCCTGACGGAAGGTACCGTCGGCGACCGCCGCTGCAAGGTCACGGTTGGTGGCAGCGATGACCCTCGCATCCACGGGCCGACTCTGATTTTCGCCAACTCGGCGGATTTCGCGTTCCTGCAGCACGCGCAGCAATTTGACCTGCATCCCGGCAGAGATGTCCCCAATCTCGTCCAGCAACAAGGTGCCCCGACTCGCCGCCTCGAACAGCCCCGGACGGTCCGACACCGCACCAGTGAACGCTCCCCGCGCATGCCCAAAGAGCTCACTCTCAAGCAACGTCTCGCTGATGGCCCCACAGTTCACCGCGATGAAAGGGCCGCGGGCACGGATCGACTCGTCATGGACCAAACGCGCGATTCGTTCCTTCCCAACCCCACTTTCTCCAGTAATCAGAACTGTGGCATCCACTCTCGCCACACGATGCGTGAGGGAAGTGACGGCCTGCATCTTTGGGCTCTTGGCGACCACGCCCAGCGGGTCTTCGACGTCGGGCACGACGCTCACCAGCGCCCTACGGTGAGAAAGGAGCTTCTCCTCGGCCGCCCTCAGCGTCTCGGTAACCCGACCGAGCGAAACATCGAGGGTCTCCCTGAGTCGGCTGGAGTCGAATAGCCCAAGCTCATCTGCCCTTTCCTCGCCCCACTGCTCGCGCGTCCGCCCGACGATTTGGCAAGCGGCATGCCCCTGTCCAAGACACCGCTCTTCTAAAACATAGATCTCCTTGCCCAAAGTTTGAGAGACGTAACCGCTCATCAGCCCACAAATGGTCCAGCACACAGCTGAATCGGAGCGGCCGAAATGCAAGAGGTGCTGCTCCGCCTCATACGAAGCAAGCAGGGTCGCCCCGTGTTCAGTCAGCGGATCATCGCTTCCAAATTGGGTGCGAAAAAGACCTTCAAGGTTGCAGATATGAGCTCCCGCGCGACGCCACTCGTCGTCATTTTCCCAACTGAACTCCTTCTTCATGGCCTCAGCCATGCGCCATCCATGCGCGAAGCCAAACTGGGTCAGCACAGCTCTGGCCGCGGTAAGGCCGAAGTTTTCAACCAGGTATTTCCGGTGAAGCCCCATCGCGACCGCGTCGAGCAGCAGCGCCCGCTGCCCAGCAAAACGAATGACGCCGCCCTCCGGGTCAAGCTCTAGCAAATCATGATGATTTAGGTCTTCGACACGCATATAGCCTCTCTCTCATTTTGAGACTCATGCATATCATTTTGATAGACGATGGCAAGTGAAGAAAAACACAAATACGGATAACACTCTCATATAAAAGAACTTTCATCTCCGGCGCGGAAATTGCTCTATTAGGGTTGTATGGGGCACTAATTCAAACCCCACGCCTTCTGGCGAAGTACTAATGAGAAGAGACTATGCAAAACATGCACAGAGCAACGAAATCGCCAATATCCAAGCTGGGAGCGGCGCTATTGATGCTCTCCTTCGCCGCCGCCTGCTCTGACGACGAATCAGCAAACAACGCTTCGCATAACGCTTCGAATAACGGAACCACGGCTGACACAGTCGCACCGTCGGTGATCTCGACGGTTCCCACCGACGGCGCGATGGCCGTTGCTGCGAACCGCGCGCTCACCATCAGCTTCTCGGAGGCTATGGACCCAGGAACGGTGACACCAACGACGTTCACAGTCACAGGGCCGGGCACGACGGCGGTCGCAGGCACGGTCTCTTACTCGGGGACGCTGGCGAGTTTCAAACCTTCGGCCAACTTGGCCCTGAACACGCTCTTCCGTGGGAGCATCTCGACGGACGCGACCGATCTCGCAGGTAATAGCCCGGCAAACGACTTCGAATGGAGCTTTACAACCAGCGCCACAGCCGCGTTGGGACCCGCTCCCGTGGCCCTCGGCATGGCCGGTGGTTTCGCGATCCTTGCAAAATCTGGAGTCGACACGATTCCGACCTCCGCGATCACAGGTGATATTGGTGTCAGCCCGATCGATTCCACAGCGCTGACGGGCTTCTCACTCACGGTGGATGCGACGAACCAATTTGCGACTTCGGACCAAGTCACCGGGAAAGTGTATGCGGCCGATTACACGCCGCCGACCCCGTCAAACCTAACGACCGCCATCAACAACATGACGACTGCGTATACGGACGCGGCAGGCCGAAGCACTCCAGACTTCACTGAGCTTGGAGCTGGCGAAATCGGCGGGCTCACGCTCGCCCCTGGACTCTACAAATGGGGAACTGGCGTTACGATCTCGACCAATGTGACGCTCGACGGCGGACCCAACGACGTCTGGGTCTTTCAGATCGCTGGCGACGTCACCCAAGCCGGCGGCACGATCGTCACGTTGAGCGGGGGCGCGGCGCCCCACAACATCCTCTGGCAGTCTTTTGGAGAGGTCACGATCGGAACAAATGCACACATGGAAGGCGTGGTGCTTTGTGAGACGGCCATCATCCTTGAGACCGGCGCCTCAGTGAACGGGCGACTTCTGGCACAGACCGCAGTCACGCTCGATCAGAATACCGTGACTGAGCCCACCTTCTAAAACCACAGCTGATTTTCTCATTTTGAGAGTCATGTCTTTCATTTTGATTGAATAGACAATTTCGAAGACCCAAAAAAAAGAATTACCAACGCCAACTGGCGACATACCAAAGGGAACTAATGATAAAGAAAGAATTTCATGTAACCAAATCGCAATTATCCAAGCTGGCCGCCACACTCTTAGTGTTTTCACTTGTTGCCGCCTGCACCGATGACATGTCGAGTATCACTTCGAATATCACTTCGAACAACGCTTCCAATAACGGAACGAATAACGCCTCCAATAACGGAACGAATAACGCTTCCAATAACGGAACGAATAACGGAACGAATAACGGAACCACCCCAGACACAATCGCACCGACCGTGATTTCAACCGTGCCCACCAATGCGGCGATAAACGTCGCTGCGAACCAAGCCATCACCATCAGATTCTCCGAGGCCATGAACCCAAACACGGTGACGGGGACAACGTTTACGGTCACAGGGCCAGGCGCAACAGCCGTGACCGGCATGGTCTCTTACGCGGGCACACTGGCGACCTTCATACCTGCGGCCGACCTCGCCTTGGACACCGAATTCCGCGGAAAAATCACTACAGCCGCAGCCGATCTCGCGGGCAATAATCTGGCGAACGATTTTGAATGGAGTTTTACGACCCCAGACACAATCGCACCGACGGTGATTTCAACCGTGCCCACCAATGGGGCGATGAACGTCGCGGCGAACCGACACATCGTCATCAGATTCTCCGAGGCCATGAACCCAAACACGGTGACTGAGACAACGTTTACGGTCACAGGGCCAGGCGCAACAGCCGTGACCGGCATGGTCTCTTACGCGGGCACACTGGCGACCTTCATACCTGCGGCCGACCTCGCCTTGGACACCCAATTCCGCGGAAAAATCACCACAGTCGCAGCCGACCTCGCTGGCAATAATCTGGCGGACGATTTTGAATGGACCTTTACAACCAGCGCCGATATCGCGATAGGCCCCGCTCCCGTACAGTTGGGCTTGGCCGGTAGCTTCGTTATTCTGTCAAAGTCTGGAATCGATACTGTTCCAGCCTCCGCGATCACAGGCGATATTGGTGTCAGCCCAATCGACTCGACGGCTGTAACCGGCTTCTCCCTCACAGTGGATGCGACGAACCAATTTGCGACCTCAGACCAGGTCACCGGGAAGGTATTTGCCGCTGATTACGCCGTGCCTACCCCATCAAACCTGACGACCTCAGTCGAGAATATGCTGACCGCGTACACAGACGCAGCCGGCCGTGCGATCCCAGACTTCACCGAGCTTGGATCTGGCGAAATCGGCGGGCTCACGCTCGCCCCTGGTCTCTACAAATGGGGCACCGGCGTTGGGATATCGACCAGTGTGACGCTCGACGGCGGACCGAACGACGTTTGGATCTTTCAAATCTCGGGAGACGTCACTCAAGCCAGTGGCACGAATATTATTTTGAAGGGTGGCGCACAGCCTCAGAACATCTTCTGGCAAACTTTTGGTCAGGTGATGATCCGAACAAATGCGCACTTCGAAGGCGTAGTGCTTTGTAAGACCGCCATCATCCTCGAGACCGGCGCATCGGTGAATGGGCGACTCTTGGCACAAACGGCAGTCACTCTCGATCAGAACATCGTGACTGAGCCTGCGTTCTAAGCGTCCCACAGCCTCCAGGACATCCCTCACCGACTGCCGTGAGCCACAGCGGCCTCTTTTGGCACGTCGGTGAGCATTGGGTGCCCAACGCGCCCGAGAATGCGTTAGATATATCGGAAGTCTCTTCTTCGTCAGTACTTACCAAGGTTCGCGCGTCACAAAAGGGCGCGAACCGTTTTTTCCAGATGCTCAAAATACAGCTCGATGTAGTTCTTGCCTTCGGCCGTTTGGGATTGGAGCCATGGATTCATCAACGTGTGGCGCAAAACCAGCAAATGGTCTCCACCCGGCTCACCGAATGTATCGACGTCCAGCCCCAGCATCTCTAATGCATCGTCAGCATTGGCGCCGTGTTGAGCGCGATACAACTTGGTGGACGACACCATAAACTCGCGATTTTGGACGGGCTGGCCTTTGATTGTGCTCATCCCAGACAACACTGACCGCGCAAACTCATTGGCCTTGGAAACCCTAGTATTCCCGGTCGGATTTAACGCAAAACACACGATATTCGCGTCCGGTTCAAACGGGATCGACAACACCACGTGGGCGGCGTTGCGCTCCGCCCACTGCTTGGCCATATCAAAAAACATCTCGCTGCTCTGAACCGAGTTCGCGATGATTTTCCCAAATCCGCCATGGTGCAGAGGAATCGTTCGATGGGTGATGTACGCCGAAACAACCGTCGCCCCAGGTTTCGAGCCTTCCAAAATGTACTGCCCGAGCATCCGAAACCGCGCGTCGTCGTCTTCAGTGGGCTCAAAAACGTACGCTGCATCTTGCTGAACAAAGTCGACGATATTCCGGTCTCGGGCGATATAGGCGCCAGCAGGATACGGAATGAACGCCAGTTTATGCGGGTCGACAGTGGCTGAATCCGTCAGCGCCACGGCCTCAAACGCAGCATGAACCGCCGGCGTCGGGAAATACTTAAATTCGCCGGCCACAGCCTCTTGCGAACGCATCAAGCCGTCTTCTGTCACGAATAATGAACGCAGATACCCGCCCCAAGCTGCGTCCAAATGAATGCCAAACTCGAAGCCCTGCTCACGAAACTGCGAACGCAGTTCTACGACTTTGTCGATCGGGTCGATCGCCCCAAACTCAGTCGTTCCAAGAATCGGAATCACTGCAATCACAACATCGCCCGCGTTTTTGGCATCGTCCAAAGCTGCGCTGAGCGCATCAACCCGCATCCGCATCGACGAATCGACCTCCAGACTGACCAATTGAGCCGTTCCAAGCCCCAGCAGTTTCATGGCTTTTGCCCATGAATAGTGGCCGCTCACAGGCACTAATAGCCTTGGCCGGCCAAGCTCTAGGTGGGCAGCTAAGAAGTCCGCCAACCCCACATATTCGTAGCGACGGCTCTCGACCGTCCGCACCCAGTCATTGACTCCGAATTCCTCGGCTTGCGTCAGACACGCTCGACGCAGCTCAACGCTGGCTGTCACGCTCAGGTTTGCCAAGCGTGCCGGCGAGGTGTCTTTGATCAGCTCACCGTTCCATTTAAATGGCACACCGAGGTCACGCGCCGCCTGGCCGACCGCAACCGGATAGAGCCTTGCGGCCATCAGGTTCCGCACACCTTCGTAGTTGGCAACCGTCCCACCCGACGTCATATGACCAAAAGCCCGCACCGGACCTTGCAACGGATACCCCATCATTTTGCATAGCTGCTCGCCAACAATCAGCTCTTTTTCGAGCGTGGCAGGCGCAACATCTTCGCTGACGTTATTCGGATTATAGAGCAGCGTGGCAATACGACCGACCAAACCAGGAATCAACAAATCCGACGCCATATGGCCAATATAGCGTGGGCTGTAGAACGGTACGGACTGCTTCAGATCCGCCGTGACCCGATACAATTCGGCTTTTAATTTGGCGACAAAATCGGTGTATTCTTTGGTGTATTGCGCTGAAGTAGGAATGGGCGGTTGGGACTCCGGATGGAAATTCCGACGCCAAAAAAAATGGTCGCGCATGGCCTCAACGACCAATTCCTCGACCAGCGATTGGTTTTCACCGTAAGCGCCCACAAACCATGGATAAAAATCTTCGGTACTCATGATGCTTCCTCAAGCCTGATTAGGCGGATATTTTCGGCGCATTTCGACGCTGGTCTATCACTAGCACTGTCGCGAGCGACCGCACCTGACCTGAATCATATCGCTCAGTCGTGGTCGTCGAGCGCGTAGGCGTCCCAATCGTGGGCAATGCGAATCAGACGGATGTTTTCTCCAACCCACATCAGCGTGTCCCACCACTCCAAACCTTCGTACAGATACTTGATTTGCATGCCGCCAACGTCTTTACCCTCGAACATAACAAAGCCGCGGGCGAGGTCGATGGTGTTGTCCTGAGCGCGCGCAGCCTCATGGCCCCTTAGGCGGACATCAAGGATCTTTGCGGCGTGATGCAGGTCATCGACATATTGGCGAAACGTCGCGTCGTCGATCATCGAATCCTGCAGTTCTGGGAGGGGCTTACTCATGTTCGTTCCAACTCCGGCATCACTAAAATGGCGTTCCACGGCGAGGGACACACGTGATGGCAGATCCCACAGCCTGTGCATTTATTCGCCATGATTTTGGGCTTGCCCGCAGTGATTGTGATGGCGCCCTCGATCGGACAACGCTCCACACAAACCGAGCAAAAGCTCCCCTGATGCGCCAGACAATCCGACGTTTTGATGTAGGCAATACCCATCTGGAAGGGGCTTTCGCCAGGCACTAGGCGCAAGGCCTTGGGGGCGCAGACGTTGATGCAGGGCGTGTCGACACACATCCGGCATGGGGCGTCCAATGGGCTTAACATCGGCGAGCCGGCGGCGGTCCGGAAGCGCTCCGGGGCCAATACGATGGCGTCGTGGGGGCAGGCCGAAATGCAATCGCCGCAGCGAGTACAAGTGTCTAAGAACAGCGATTCCGCGATGGCGCCAGGGGGCCTCAGGACTGGAATCTTGGGAGCTCCAACATTCGCATCACCACCGTTTTCAAGCCGCTCAAGCATCCCTGCCAGATCAAAAGGAGCTGGGACGTATTCAGCGATTGGCTCTGACGACTCGCCACCAAGTGGCGGGGCCGCCGCATCATCCGACGTGTTCGCAAGTTTGCGAATTTTGTCAAACAGCCCCCGTCGCGAAATCTGTTCGTCAGAAGACACTTTGTTCCATAAATGATGGCCGTTGATCAAAATCCGCCGACACCCCATGGCATTGCGAACAGTTCTGGCGCTCCGGATGGGTGGTCCTTAAGCCGGCCTGCCCAAACTGACCATGACAACTCGCGCAATCTTCGCGCATCAGCGTGGTGTGCGGAATCTGCGGCGGAGCGTTGTTCCAGACACGGTCACCGTTTCCCAAACGATGGAACCCCTCAAACGAATTATCCAGCGGGATGGCCTCCGGATTTTTTTCAATAAAGGGGCGAATGGCCACACGTTCCACATGACACTGAGTACAGTTGGCGTAGGTTTCGTGGCTGATTTTGGGGGCGCGTACAGCGGCAATCGTAGCGCCCACGCCGTGGCAAACAAGACAGGCCACGACGCCATCCTGGTCGATCGGGTGCGGGATCGTAGGCGGAGCCCCCTCATATGCGCGGCCGGAAATGCGATGAAGCCGTGCTTCCTCACGAAGAACAGGATCCGTGGCGTCTCCCTGCTGGTCTTGCACGCCCGCCAAGTCGGCAAACCCGGTGGCAAACTGTGGGTTTTGGTGCTGAGGATTTTTCATGCGGTCGCGGTAGGACAAAATCGTAGGCACATCCGGATTAATAATAGGTGTTTCAGCAGAATACCCCTGCCCTTCGTAATCACCCTGAGTTCCGACAAAAAAACCGACAAAAGCCAAGCCAGCGATCACGGTCACTGCCACGCTCAGTCCGCGTTTGAGTGTGTTTGGGTCGATGGATGAATTCATGTCGATTTTCTTCGAATGCGGACCGCACATTTCTTGTAGTCAGGTTGTTTTGAGTACGGATCGTGGGCGTCCAAAGTGACGTTATTGATCATGATCCGCTCATCAAAAAACGGCACAAACAGGCTGCCTTTGGGCGGTTTCCCTCGGCCATCAATCCAGACCGGCAATTCACACGTGCCTCGCCGTGACTCCACAATCACTTGCTCACCGTCCCGCACACCAAGCTTTGTCGCATCTTCGCGATGCATTTCGACATAAGCCTGAGGCATCGCGCGGCGCAAAGGCCCAATGCGCATCGTCATCGTGCCGCTATGCCAGTGCTCCAACACTCGGCCGGTACACAGCCAGAATGGGTATTCAGCATCCGGAGATTCAGGCGGCGCGACGTAGGGGTTGAACCAAATCAAGGCTCGGTCGTCTTTGGTCACCGAATGATAAAACTGAATTCCTTTGCCTTTTTCGACAAAAGGATCGTCGTGTTCAGCAAAACGAAACTCGGTTTCGCGCCACGAACCATCCGGTTGTTCGACCACTGGCCATCGCAGTCCGCGGGTTTTCACGTACTCTCCGTACGGGGCCAGATTCTTGTGTTTGTAGGTCGTGAACGTTCGGTATTCCTCGAAGAGTTGTTCGTCGACATTTACGTCGTAGTACTTTTCCCATTTCCAAGACTCGACAGGGGCTCCCTTGGCGTCCTTCATACCAAAAATGAACTTGCCGTCTTTATCCTTCATGCCCGGATGGCCGAGCTCAAAAAGGCGTCGTGCCACAGCCAAGGTCTGCCAGGTATCATCGCGAGCCTGTCCGGGGGGTTCAACCATCTTGAACCATTGCTGGGTGCGGCGCTCCGAGTTCCCCACCATGCCGTTTTTCTCGACCCACATCGCCGAAGGTAGAATCAGATCCGCGTCCTTTGTGGTGGCCGTCGGATAGACGTCGGACACAATCAAGAACTTGTCTTTCAGCTTACGTGACGGAGCAAAAAGCTTGTTCAGATTGGGCAGTGTCTGGCCCGGATTGGTAACCTGAACCCACATTGTCGAGATGTCCCCGCCCTTATCTTTGGCGGTCGAGAATTTCTCCCACATCAAAACCGTATGATAGCCCGGTTTGGCGCTGATTCGCCCAGCCGGCAACTTCCACAGGTCTTCGCTGGCTTTGCGGTGTTCATCATTTGCGACGACTCGGCCGCCCGGCAAAGCATGCGCCAACGTGCCGACCTCGCGGACCGTTCCACAGGCTGAAGGTTGGCCGGTAAGCGACGTCGGTGCATCTCCTGGCTTGCCAAAATGGCCGCTCAAAAGGTGGATCCCGTGCACCAATCGATTGATGGCTGTGCCCTGAGTGTGCTGGTTCATTCCCATGCACCAAAGGCTTGTAATCTTGTTTTTGGGATCGCCAAACAGGTCGCCTAACATCCGAATATCGGCCGCAGAAACTCCGGAAATCTTTTCGACAAATTCAGGCGTATATTCCGCAACGGCCTTTTTATAGGCGTCAAAAGTAATCGCCTGACCGTTCAAAGTCCCTGGATCTGTGTCCCCCCTGAAGTTGCAGTATTTCTCGACAAATGACTTGTCGTACGTGCCGTTTTTAATCAGCAAATGCGCGATGCCGTTTGCGATCGCAAGATCCGACTGAGGCTTAAACTCCAGATAATGTTGAGCATGGTCGGTCGTTCGGGTTCGCCTCGTACCAATATCAATCAGCGTAATTTTTTCACCTCGTGAGCGCCGATCGATCAGCCGTGAAAACAAGACGGGGTGCATTTCGGCAGGATTGTTTCCCCAACAAATCACGATGTTGGCTTTGTCCAAATCCGTGAAGGTTCCTGCGGGCTCATCCACGCCGTACGTACTTATAAAACCAGTCACGGCCGACGCCATACACAGACGGGCATTGGGATCGATATGATTATTGGCCAAGCCACCTTTCATGAATTTCTGGGCGATATATCCCTCTGGGATCGTCCACTGTCCGCTGCCATAAAACGCAAAGTTTGTTGGGTCGTTCATGATGCGTTGGGCGATGATGTCGATCGCCTTATCCCACGTGATGGGCACGTGTTTATCGCCCTGTTTGAGCATCGGGGTCTTGAGTCGGTCGCGTCCGTAAAGTGCCAATCCCACGTGGTAGCCTTTCACACACAAGAGCCCTTTATTGACCTCGGCTTTTTCGTCACCAGCGATGCTGACGACCTGCCCGTTTTTGACGCCAACTTGGACATGGCAACCGGTTCCACAGAATCGGCATGGAGCCTTGTTCCAAGTGATGCCATCGGGACCTGTTCGGTCAGGTGAACGCTCAGGTGTTTTACCGAAAGCCAGCCGTGAAGCCGCAGAAACTGCAATGGTCATCGCACCCAGTTTCGCAAATGTACGTCGATCAACCTTCATGCCTCACCCCTGTAAGATTCTGCCAGCAGATCCGTGGCCCACTCTTCATCCGAATCGGCGACTTTTTTGTGCTTCTTAGGACGTTTTGGGACGGTGTCTTCCGCGTCGGGGTCCACCCCGTCCAGGTCGGAAAAATCGACCATCACCAGATCCACAAAAACGACACCGGGGACGCGCATAAGCTCACGAACGCGGTTTTCGCCCTCGGATAGGGTCTCGGATTCGCACACGACGGGCACGTGAACTCGACCTGTCAGCGCTCCCACCGTGAGGTGTTCTAGGGCAGACAGACAAGAGATAGTGGCGGCTTGTTCGACTGGATCGTCGGCAAGGG
>JBBKVQ010000379.1:0-4228 GCA_037968515.1 Bradymonadaceae bacterium | reverse complement strand
CGTGAAGAGCGTGCCCCTCGTGAAGAGCGTGCCCCTCGTGAAGAGCGTGCCCCTCGTGAAGAGCGTGCCCCTCGTGAAGAGCGTGCTCCTCGTGAAGAGCGTGCCCCTCGCGAAGCTCGAACTCCTCGTGAAGACCGTGCACCTCGTGGTGATAAGCCGAACGGCCGCGCTCCAAAGAACGACCGCAGCGACAAGCGCGACGACAGTCCGCAGGTTGATGTTTCGGGCCGATTTGATTCGGTCGGCGAAGCAGCATTTGCGGTCCTAAAAGCTGCGAACCGCAAGCCTATGACAGCGGCGTCAATCGCCGAGACTGTTTTTCAGAAGAAGCTGGTCAAGTTTCATACTCATGACCCATCGGCGACCGTTCAAGCCGCCATCGTTGCAGATAACCAGCTTCGCCACGGACAAGGACGTCGCCACGTGTTCGCAAACCACGGGAACGGCCTCTGGGGCCTTACCGAGTGGGCTTTGTCGGACCTGAGTATCCAGAAGGAGCGCCAGATTCAAAAGCTTGCTAGCGAGCTTTGTGACGAGGCAGCCGTTCAACTGGGCAATATGCTTGTGGGACTGAAGCCTGAGGCCTTCGAAATGGTCATCTTGGCTGTGCTCGATCGACTTGATTACCATAACGTCCGTGTCTCGAAGCGCACTTCGGATGGGGATGCATTCTTCACCGCTGAATGGCGCCGCGGCTTTGCTGACGCACGCGTCTGCATTCAGGTTGTGGGCGATGCCGAAGCTGAGGTGGACGACGAAGACGTCCGTTTGCTTCGCGACACCCTGCAGCATTACGCCGGCACAGAAGGCGTCTTGATC
Organism: Bradymonadaceae bacterium; assembly: GCA_037968515.1. GTDB lineage: Bacteria > Myxococcota_A > Bradymonadia > Bradymonadales > Bradymonadaceae > JBFFMO01. The sequence goes on along the minus strand of JBBKVQ010000379.1, from coordinate 3,409 downwards.
CACATGGGTGATATCTCGAAAGAGGCGCACCGTGAGGTCAAGAATGCCGATGCAGCACGCGTTTCAATCCTTGACCGCGAGACGTTGGTTCGTTTGATGGTTCAGGAAGGAATTGGCGTTCGTCATCATCAGGTTTCAGTACCGATGGTCGACACGACCTTCATCGAAGCCCTCAAGGCCTGATGAAACTATCCGTTGCTCGCTTGGGTGTTGTCCCGTACGGACAGGCACTCGCCCTCCAGCTCGCGCTTCGTGAGCGACTTCAGAAGGGAGAAGCGACTTCGGGTTGGGTAATCTGCGTGGAACACCCGCCGACCGTTACGCTTGGCAAACGCGGACAACTTGAACATTTGATCTCACCGACGAACCTCGACGCCAATGGCGTCGAGGTTTTTCGTATTGATCGCGGCGGCGAGGCGACCTTTCATGGGCCTGGCCAGCTGGTGATTTATCCGGTGTTGCGGCTGGCCGATTTCAATATTGGCGTCGTGGATTTAATCCGTGGCCTTGCCGGCAGTCTGTCCGCGACCCTTGCGGAACATCACGGGCTGCAGGGGCATTACGATGTGGAACATCCGGGCGTTTGGACCGACGAAACTCCGTCTAGGAAGGTCGCCAGCGTGGGCATGCGTGTGTCGGGTGGGGTGACCACACATGGCGCAGCCATCAATCTGGTCAACGACATGTCACCATTTGGTTGGATTGTCGCGTGTGGCATGCCTGAGGCGCCCATGATTCGCCTCAAGGACGTGGACCCGGACGCAACGCTGCCCGAATTCCGCGAACGGTTCCTGAAGCATTTCGGCGAGTTTCTAAAGGTGGATTGGGTCGAAGCTGAACTTGAACTTCCGGCCCCTGCCGATTGGATACCGGCAGAGGTTCGATAGCCGATTTATTCGGCGTCAGCCGGCAGGCGTTCGATGTGTGCGCCCAAGGCTCGCAGCTTCTCGTCGACCTTCTCGTATCCGCGATCAATCTGGCGAATATTATAAATCGTGCTCGTTCCTTCGGCGGCAAGCGCTGCGATGAGCAGGGCCATACCGGCGCGAACGTCGGGCGATTCGAGCGTCGTGCCGTAAAGTTTGCTCGGGCCAAGAACCACAATACGATGCGGGTCACAAAAGATAATCCGCGCGCCCATCGCAATCAGCGAATCGACAAAGAACATTCGGCCTTCGAACATTTTTTCGAAGAACAAAATCGATCCGCGAGACTGCGTTGCCACGGTAATCGCGATCGACATCAAGTCGGTCGGGAAGGCCGGCCAGATATTATCGTCGATTTTGGGGATTTGACCGCCAAATTCGTCGACAACGACCAACTCTTTTTTGCCCGAAACAAAGAGGTCGTTCCCACGAAGTTCCGTGTAGACGCCAAGTTTATTGAACACGAGCCGAATCATACGAAGGTCGTCTGGGACGACTCCTTCGATGGTGACTTCACCGCCGGTGACGGCTGCAAGACCAGCAAACGAGCCGATCTCAAGGTAGTCAGGTCCGATGGTGTGTTCGCATCCCCAAAGACCCTTAGCGCCTTTGATTTTCAGGATGTTGGTGCCCACTCCGTCGATCTGTGCGCCCATACGGCCAAGCATGCGGCAAAGGCCCTGAACGTGAGGTTCGCACGCGGCATTTCGTAGGGTTGTTGTGCCCTTGGCACCCACAGCAGCCATGATGATATTTTCAGTGGCAGTTACCGACGCTTCGTCCATGAAGAAGTCGGCGCCTTGTAGGTTCGTAGCCTTGAAGCTGAGCCCGCCGTCGAAAGTAATCTTTGTCCCTAGCGCTTCGAGGCCAAGGATATGCGAGTCCAAGCGTCGCCGACCGATCACATCACCACCGGGAGGCGGCAATTCGCAAGCGCCTTCTCGGGCCAACATCGCGCCAGCAAACAGAATCGAAGCTCGAATCTTGCGGCAAAGGTCAGCGTTGAGTGTGGTTGATTTGACGTTGGCAGTCCGGATTTTGACGACGCCGTCGTCGATCCATTCGTAAACGCCGCCCAGATCCGCGATCACGCGAAGCATGATGTCTACATCCGCAATGCGAGGCACGTTTTTCAACGTGACTTCCTCGTCAGTCAGGAGTGTTGCCGCAAGGCACGGGAGTGCCTCGTTCTTGCTTCCCCCAGGCCGGACTCGGCCAGAGAGCTTATGACCACCTTCGATTAAAAATTTTTCCATGGTGTACTTCGCCTTCCGTGTGCTTGTTCTGGGCTCTCATCCTGTTATCACGCGTCGGATCACCGCACAACGGACAACGCGCTGCGTCATAGAAACGTCATACAGGTGCGGAGTTGCGGTCATGATGCCTTGCATCGGGGTGGGTTTTGTCGCATCACAGTTCGGCTTGGAGGTTACGATGGAAATAATTCGATTGGGTCTGCCCAAAGGCAGAATGTACGACGGTGTGAAGGCTTTGCTTGGCGGAGCCGGAATTGAGGTCAAGGTCGGGAGCCGCGACTACCGCCCCACCGTGAATCTGGAAGGATTCGAGACAAAAATCTTGAAACCGCAAAATATCGTCGAGATGCTCCACGTAGGTTCGCGCGATTTGGGTTTTGCTGGTGCCGATTGGGTGGCCGAACTCGGTGCTGAATTGGTCGAACTACTGGACACCCAGATGGACCCAGTTCGCCTGATTGCAGCCGCACCGGTGAGCCTTTTGGAAGACCTAAAGCTTCCCAAAATGCATTTGGTTATCGCGTCGGAATACGAGCGAATCACGCGCACCTGGATTAAAAAAGAAGGGCTGGATGCGACGTTTGTGCGCACCTATGGCGCTACCGAAGTTTTCCCGCCTGAAGATGCTGATTGCATTGTGGATAATACCGCAACTGGTTCTACGTTGCGGGCTAATAATCTGCATATCGTCGACACGTTGATGTTGTCGTCGACCAGGCTTTACGCGAGCCCCCGTGCGATGGATGACCCTGAAAAACGTTCGCGAATCGAAGACGTGGTATTGATCGTGAAATCGGTGATTGAAGCACGGGGCCGTGTCATGCTGGAACTCAACGTTTCAGCCGCCGACCTAGAGCGAGTCGTCACGATTCTACCGTGCATGCGCGAGCCCACCATCTCGACGCTGCATGGGGCGGCTGGTTTTGCGGTGAAAGCCGCCGTGCCCAGGAATTCGCTTGCCACTTTGGTCCCCAAAATTAAGGCCGCTGGCGGCTCGGATATTGTTACGACGGCGATTTCTCAAATCGTGGCCTAATTAAGTGGTGAGGAACCTAAGATGAACCCCCGCACTTATTTTCAGACCGTATTTCAAAACACCCAGACCCTTGGGTCTTACTCGGTGCCACGAGCTCGGGCTCCCATCGACCTTTGGCTCGATGCCAATGAAGGCCGGACACCGCCTGAGTCGGTGCTACAGGTTGAAGCCGACGCGGTTCGACGCTATCC
>JBBKVQ010000378.1:0-3668 GCA_037968515.1 Bradymonadaceae bacterium | reverse complement strand
GCTCGGTTTAGTCACCAGCCGCACATTACTAACGGATTTGATTGCTCGGCCTGTCACGGACAGGTCAACACCATGGATGTGGTGTCGACGCAGAACAAATTCAACATGGGATGGTGCGTGAACTGTCACCGTGATCCGGCCAATAACGCGTCGGTTGACTGTGTCACTTGCCACTATTGAACGAATGATTCGAGTATCCAGCGGCCGCCTTAGAGCGTCCGAAGACGAGTGCCCGATATGACGAAGAACCGTACTGAGATCGGATTTGCACATAATCCAGATGCCATTCCAGGCGTCGAAACCCGCATCCGCCGCAACGAAGACGGAAACGTCACAGTTTCGTTTGGCGACGGATCGGAATCGCTGAATATCTCTCGCCGAGATTTCATGCGTATCGGCGGTGTGGCGGCAGCAACGGCAGCGATGGCCGGGTCGGGATGCGACGCATTTCGAAACGATGTTGAATATATCGTGCCCTACGTCGACCGCCCCGAAGAAATCCGAATGGGAACCCCCAATTACTACGCATCGGTCTGTTCGGGCTGCTCTGCTGGTTGTGGAGTTCTGATAACCTCGCGCGGAGGACGTCCGGTGAAGTTGGAGGGGAACCCCCAACATCCCGTCAACCGCGGCGGTCTGTGCTCACGTGGTCAGGCCTCGTACATGAATCTGTACGACCCCGATCGCTCGCGCACGCCGGTGAAAGTTGCCGAAAGCGGCGCGCATACGCCTGTCTCATGGGAAGAAATCGACCGCCTAGTAACTGGCTTGGTCGACTCGTCAAAATCAGGCGGCGGTGTCGCTATCCTGACAAAGACCTTCACCGGAAGCGCACGCAGGGCCTTGCTCGCCGACATGAAGTCAGCGCTGCCCGGTCTCAAGCACTACACGTACGAAGCGTTGAATTCCGAAGCCGTACTCGCTGCAAGCGACGTGTGCTACGGATCGCGCCATATTCCTCAATACAAGTTCGACAAAGCACAGCAGATTGTCTCACTTGGAAGCGACTTCTTGGGAACCTGGCTTTCGCCAGTGGAGTTCACGAAGCAGTTTTCGAGCCGACGCAATCCTGATGGCGAAATGTCGCGAATGGTGGCCTTCGAATCTACACTGAGCTTGACCGGCATGAATGCCGACGAGCGCTTTATGGTTCGTCCAAACGACCTTGTCTACGTGGCGCTCGCGCTCGCGCACACGGTCGTGGTCAGCAAAAAAACCGGACCTTTCGCCGGTTCGCCGCTCGGCGCAGCTCTCGCACCTTTCACGCCGCAGGCTGTCGCATCCGCGCTTGGACTCGACGCCGCCATCCTCACCAAAACCGGTGAAGATCTGGCCAACCACGCTGGCAACAGCCTCGTTGTGGCTGGCGGATTGGCCAGCGCGACTGAAACAGGCTTGGCGCTTGAAATCGTCGTCAACATCCTGAACGCTTCACTCGGAAACGAGGGCCTCAGCGTCGATCGGTCTCGAGTCTCGAATCAGGAAGCCGGCGGCCTTGCAGAGCTGACCGAGCTGATCAAGGACATCAAGGCCGGTAAAGTTGACGTGCTCATCATTGACCGCGCCAACCCTATTTACTCGGCGCCCCCTGCTCTTGGATTTGAGGAAGCCCTCAAATCTGTGAAGTTTGTGGTCAGCACATCGGATCGAGTCGATGAAACATCGATTTACGCCGATTATCTGGCACCTGCGGGCCATGCTCTCGAGCAATGGGCTGACTCCAATCCTGTGGACGGTGTTTTTGCCGTTCAACAGCCAGCCATCACACCTCTGCACAGCACACGTGGCTTTGAAGAGAGCTTGATGACGTGGTTTGGAAACGCCAGCAAAACGTTTGCTGTCTATCTCGCACCCCAAGCAGCGACTCCAGGCAATCACGCCACAGGAGTGCCACTTGATCCAGGTCCTTGGTACCGATTCCTTCGCGCGCATTGGGAAAAAACAGTGCATCCGAAAGCGGACGGCCTGACCAGCTTCGAAGACTTCTGGTCGGACACCCTGCGAAAGGGCGTTTTTGTCCAAGCGAAACCACCACTCGCGCAACCACGTTTCAACGGGCCGAGCGCTCTGACCTCCTTGCCTAAGACCCTCGCTGTTGCGCCTAAGGGCGCTGCCGGTGGGTTGGAAACCAAGGAGTTGCAGTTCTTTGCAAGCGCGACCCTTTTTGATGGGGAAAACGCCAATAACGGCCACCTGCAAGAGACACCCGACGTTATTACGAAACACGTCTGGGGATCCTACGCCATGGTCGGACCCAAGTCCTTTAAGGCTTTGAACCTTACGCAAGGGCAGTACCTTCAGGTTAAAGTCGGAGCCGTCGAACGGACTTTCCCGATAATCATGCAGCCGGGTCACCACGAAGACGTGATTTCCATTCCGCTCGGATACGGACGAACCCATGTGGGCGTCGTCGGTGATGAAGTCGGAAGCAACGGGTTCATGTTCTCGGGAGTGTCGGCCGACGGCCGTCAAATCTTGGGTGGTGTTAAAGCCGAACTCAAAGCGCTTCGGGAAAGTGAAAAGATAGCGATCGTTCAAGGGTCTCAAGTCCTCGACATCGCGCGCAGACCGATCCTTTCGACCACAACGCTTGCTGACTATAAGGCTGACCAGACTGCGGGCATCCACGCACATCCCGACCTTGCGGATATGTGGGACGCGCACAAATACACAGTCAAATGGGGCATGGCGATTGACCTGACCAAGTGCACAGGCTGTTCGGCTTGTGTGACAGCCTGTCAGGAAGAAAACAACATCCCCGTTGTTGGTCGTACCGGCATCCTTGAAGGCCGCGAGATGCATTGGATGCGCATTGACCGCTACTACCTCCTTCCCGAGGAAGCGGCGCATCTGCAAGAAAACCCAATCACCGATCCGATGTTGGACAAGGAGCCAGTCGTGGCTTTCTCCGAGTTTATGGAGAACCCACGCATCGTGTTCCAGCCCATGTTGTGTCAGCACTGCGAAAATGCCCCTTGCGAAACGGTTTGTCCTGTTTCGGCAACGATGCACAGCCATGATGGTCTTAACCAGATGATCTACAATCGCTGTGTGGGCACTCGGTATTGCTCCAACAACTGTCCGTTCAAAGTACGTCGGTACAACTGGTTTAATTACAGTGAAGACCGCAGCGATGCGCTCGTTGCACGGCTGTACCCAGAACTTAAAGAACATTCACGCCTCAATGTTTCTGAGCCTCTGCCCATGGGATTCAATCCCGAGGTCACGGTTCGGTCACGCGGTGTCATGGAAAAATGCACTTTTTGCGTTCAACGAATCCGCCGGGCCAACTGGCAGATTCGTGAAGAAGGCCGAAGTAATTTCCGTGATGGAGACGTCGTCCCAGCTTGCCAGCAATCTTGCCCTGCAGACGCGATCGAGTTTGGGGATTTGATGGACGAAAACAGCCGAGTTGCGAAGCTTCACGCAAAATCGCGAGCCCTGACACCGCTTGGTGAGATCAATGTCCAATCTTCAATCGCCTACCTGACTGGTGTCTGGAACACGACGATTACGAATTGGAATACAGGTCACCACGGTGGAGCAGCTGAAGCTGGTCACGGCGAATCGAACGAAACACACGGCGAAGCCGCTCACTGAGCGACTTTTAGACTGATGTCACGTAGTTAGAGACGATCATGAGTGCATCGATAGAAAATAGCGAACTG
>JBBKVQ010000377.1:0-5177 GCA_037968515.1 Bradymonadaceae bacterium | reverse complement strand
CAATCTTTCCTTCGAGAATGTTATGCTGGAATACGCTCATGGGTCCCTCGGCACGCCGGGACACTATCCACTAAGAGCATCCGCGGTCAACCCAGCAGAAGAATTGCCATGCGCCTCGTTGAAACTATTCGTAGCTCTATCATTGGTGAAGACCGAGTCATCGACGGCCCCTATGGCCCGCGTCGCGTGACTTACGCCGACTACACTGCCAGCGGCAGATCGTTGACCTTCATCGAAGACTTTATCCGGCAAGAGGTCATGCCTCTGTACGCCAACACCCACACCGAAAGCTCCGGAACAGGTCTTCAAACCAGTCGCCTGCGCGAAGACGCTCGACGCATCATCGCCGCTGCAACCGGCTGCGGCCCCGATGATGTCGTGTTGTTTGCTGGATCGGGGGCCACCGGGGCGATCAACAAACTGATCGATATTTTGAACCTCAGGATCCCCAACGACTTAGACCAGAAATACCATCTGCTCGACCAAATTCCGGTCGATGACCGGCCTGTGGTTTTCATCGGGCCCTATGAACATCACTCCAACGAGCTGCCGTGGCGCGAGTCCATCGCAGACGTCGTGGTCATCAACGAAGACGCGGATGGTCGCGTTGATTTGGAAGATCTTGAGCAGAAACTCAAGCTCTACGAAAAACGCCCTCTCAAAATCGGTAGTTTTTCCGCAGCCTCGAACGTCACGGGAATCGGTTCTGACACGGCCGCGATCACCAGGGTTCTGCATCGTTACAGCGCGCTGTCGTTCTGGGACTTTGCAGCCGCTGGACCGTACGTAAAGATCGAGATGAACATGGCCGACGGTAAGGACGAAGCGCCGCTGTACAAAGACGCCATCTTCTTGTCGCCACATAAGTTCATCGGCGGGCCAGGCACCCCGGGTCTCTTGATCGTCAAACGACATCTGCTTAAAAACAGCGTGCCGAGCAGTCCGGGCGGCGGCACCGTGGCCTACGTCAATTCAGCGAATCATCGATACCTTGATGACCCGGTCCACCGTGAGGAAGGCGGTACGCCAGCGATCATCGAATCGATCCGTGCCGGGCTAGTCTTCCAGTTGAAATCTGCCGTCGGCGAAGCCACGATCCGTGAACTCGAAGAGAAGTTCGTCCGCCGGGCAATCGACCGTTGGAGCGCTTCGTCGAATATCCGAGTCTTGGGAAATTTGAGCGCATGGCGACTCTCGATCGTCTCGTTCATGATCCATCACGGCGACCGGTATTTGCATCATAATTTTGTGGTCGCCCTACTCAACGACCTGTTCGGAATTCAAGCGCGCGGCGGATGTTCCTGCGCGGGCCCATATGGCCACCGACTGCTCGGCATCGACCTGTCGACGTCTCACGAATTTGAACGCGAGATCATGCAGGGATGTGAAGGCATCAAGCCAGGCTGGGTCCGCGTGAACTTTAACTATTTCATCAGTGAAGACGTCTTCGAATTCATCACTGAAGCGCTGAGCCTCGTTGCCGAACACGGCTGGAAGCTGATTCCAGATTATATCTTCGACTCGTCGACCGGCTCTTGGAAACACCGCCGCGGGCGTCCCGATCCGCCCCTCTCGCTTGATTCGGTGACCTACCGAACCGGCAAGATGGAGTACCGAGCTCGCCATGTAACCGAGCCTGAATGGGCGATGGGCGACTATTTGACTGAGGCAAAGCGGATTTTCGATATTGCCGCCAGCAAAGTCGAAGGCGTTTCGTTTGACCCACCCAAATTCAGCGCGGACTTCGAGGTCTTGCGGTGGTTCCCACTGCCCCACGAGGTTGTGACTGAACTTCGCGGGGAAAGCCGAGAGATGCAGACCGGACACGCTTTTGAACGCGCCCAAGAGTAATCTCAGGCGGAGGTCCACCCCAAGACGAACAGGTAATAAACGAGGCCAAACCGCACAAACCGCGTCAGCGTACCGATGAAAAACGGTCGATAAGGCATCTTATAGATGCCAGCAAACCAACACACGACACTGAACGGAATAGGGGTAAGGGCCGCGATTACCACGGTCCAAAGCCCCCACTTCTTGAACAGAAGTTCTCCTTTGTGTCGGAATTTCTCGATTCGTTTCCCCAAGATGGGCACGTTTTGAAGAAGAGGGCCCAACAGGTAAGCGAAGTTGCCAGCGACAATGGACGATGCCGAGATTACGAGCAGAATCGGGATTTTGTCGGAATTGCTAGCGACGGCGGCCAACAAGTAGGCATCCGGCGGAACAGGAAATGTGAGGGCGTCGGCCAGAATCACCGCGATCGCAATTCCCCAAAGTCCCAGTTGTTCGACAATCCAATCCGATGCTGCCACGGCGGGTTCGCGGGCTAGTACCGCGACCAACACCACGCAAACCACAACCGCTAGCGACGTGAAAAAGCCCTGAACAAGCAGACTTCTGATCGACGGCGCCTCATCAACTTCTGCTGGCGCTGGCTCCATTATTCTCGCGGGGTCTCGGTGCGTCAGTTCTTCACGACGTACAAGTAGGAGTATCCGTGAACGTGATCTGATGCAACGAAGTTAACGCCCAGACCTGAAGCTATGCCGTGGAAGCCACGAATTCCCCGTGGTATCTTGCGATCTTGGTCCTCAGACTTCTTTTCGAGCCGCCGCGCCAACGGAACCACTCTTGAACACCACATCAACTTCTTCGCGCCTCGAAGGACGAATGATCGGTCTGTTTTTCCTGGGATTCGCAAGCGGACTTCCCAGACTATTGGTCTACAGCACCCTCACCTTCTGGCTGATGGAGGTGGGGCTCGATATCAAGGCCGTTGGCCTGTTTTCCGCCACGGCCACGCCCTATAACCTTAAGTTCCTTTGGGCGCCGCTCCTTGACCGACTTCGGATTCCAGTCTTGGCCGCCTGGTTGGGAAATCGACGGGCCTGGATGCTGGTGACCCAGTTGGGACTGGTTGCGGCGATCGCTGGACTGGCACTTACCAACCCAGCCGCTAGTCCGTTATGGACTGGGATCCTTGCCATCACCGTGGCTACGCTTTCAGCCAGTCAGGACGTCGTAATCGACGCCTATCGAGTGGAGCTTTTGGAAGACGAAGCACAAGGGTCCGGCGCCGCGATGGCAGTGTTTGGATACAGAATCGCCATGCTAGTCGCGGGCGCCGGGGCGCTTTATCTGGCAACGTGGAGTGGCAACTGGTCCACAACCTATCTGATCATGGCGGCCTTCATGGGGGTTGGGATTTTGACCACCTTGTTGGTGTCTCGCCCGCCGATCGAGCTGATACCCGAGTCCGGATTTCGCACTCATATCGTCGACGGCATCATCGGTCCGTTCCGCGACTTCTTGACTCGTCCCTCTTGGGGCCTGGTCGTGCTCTTCGTTCTAACCTTCAAACTTGGAGACTCACTAGCGGGCACGATGACCAATCCATTTCTGATCGATATCGGCTTTTCAAAAATTGAAATCGCAGACGTCTCGAAGGTCTTCGGAGTGTTCGCGAGCCTCATCGGAGTGTCCCTTGGCGGCCTTCTTGTGCGCAGGGCGGGCATCATCGGTGCGCTGTGGGTCGCAGGAGCCGTGCAACTGCTCTCCAATTTTATGTTCTGTTTGCAGGCCCATCTTGGCAAAAATCTCTACAGCCTTATCGCGATGGTGGGGTTCGAAAATCTGACGGGCGGCTTGGGTACGGCGGCATTCGTCGCCTACCTGAGCAGCCTTTGCAATAAGCGCTACACAGCCACCCAATATGCGCTGCTGACCGCGATGAGTTCGGTCTTGCACACCATACTAGGAATGGGCACGGGCTACGTCGTGGCCAGCTTAGACTGGTTCTGGTACTTCGCCCTGACGGCGTTGATCGCGGTTCCTGGCCTGGTCTTCTTGTGGCTGTTGCGCAGAGCCGAAGCCAAAGACACTCGGAACATAGGGGCAATCTGAACTGGCTTTATGTTACCGTTGGAACTGCCCAGACGCAGGACCTGAATCATCATGGATGAAAATAGACCGCTCGACAGTTTGTTACCCCAGCTTACCCGTTCCGAACCCATCACCGAGATGCCGCAAGGACCCGAAGTTCATGCCCAAGTCTTCGAGGTACAACTCGAAGATGGTCATGAATGGCTCTACTCCATTTGGCGAGAACCCGAACAACTCTCGGAACTCGATACCCAACTGCGAAGATTGCTGGAAGTCACTCAGCTGCTTTATTTGAGCCACGAAGCGGGAAAAGACAACCCGTCGGATTTTACCGGAATTCGACTGCTGGTCTTCGACCAACTGAGCGTCGGCGCCGTGAGGATTCTGGAAAACCTAGGCCTTATCCGAACCGTTTTTGATCCTGACGCTTATCGGAATCGTATGACGTCGCTTGAAAATCAGGCGATGCAAGTGGGTTGGTCAATCCCGTACCGTCCTCAATCGGTGTGGCACGCAACAATCGTTCAGCCCGACCCGGCTCTTATCGCCCCACTCTTGCGAATCGACTCGAACCTTCGTGATCGACTCGAAGAAAATCGTTGGGGCGAGGTCCCGGGCGAAAGCTCCAAACTTTTGGCCGACCAGCTGAAAGCGAACTTTGGGACTGCGCTCGAACCCGACCGTGCGGGCCTGGACCAACTAGACGTCCTATTTTTGGATCATAGCCCGTCCAGCTTCCGCTGGATGTTGCCTTCAACGTTCAAAGCAATATGCGATTTTGTGGGTGTCTACATTCAGACGAACCACCCGATGCGAGTGGGCTGGGCGGTTGGCAAAAAGGGAGCCGATTTTCCCGCCCCACCCTTGTTTCGAATCACCTCGGCCAAGGGTCCTAGAATGTTCCCTATTGGTGCGGAGATCGTTCGGTGGTTTGTTTTGCCCGTCACTGAGGCAAATGCCGCACAGACTCTCGGCGACCATATCGAAGAAGCAATTTCTCGGCTCTAGGTTGCACAAGAACAAAAAAAAGGCCCGCTCGAGAGCGGGCCTTTTTTATGATGATACCAAGCTTACTTGATGTCAGCCGTTCCGCCGGCGCCTTCAAGCTGAGTCTTGATTTTGGCAGCCTCGTCCTTCGACACGCCTTCTTTGACGGTCGTAGGAGCGCTTTCGACAAGGTCTTTGGCTTCTTTGAGGCCAAGACCAGTCACTTCGCGGATTGCTTTGATGACCTGAATTTTGTTTTCGCCGAAGCTCTTAAGAACGACGTCGAATTCAGTCTGCTCTTCAGCAGC
>JBBKVQ010000376.1:0-5234 GCA_037968515.1 Bradymonadaceae bacterium | reverse complement strand
TGGTCGTGCTGTTTGGACCTGAGCTTTGCTCTTTTGATTCCCCAACGACCATCGCCCGCCTGGCCAAAATCAACCCTAAGCTCCATAACGCGGGAGTTCGCGCGAAGCTCGCATTTGAACGGTGTTACTCGCTGATCAGACATCAAAATGGCAACGCCGAGTATCATCAAGGTTTGGGCATTCACGCGACGCCCAACCGCATCAAGGACGCCGTCAAGAGTCTCACCACGCCAATCAGGATACTCGCCTGATAAACACCGGGGCAAAACCCGCTCCAAACTACTGCAAAGCAACGAGTCCGAAGCCAAGACAATCGACTCCCCATCCGATAGATCGGCAAGCGTGTTGCGTACTTGGTCGCTTAGTATGGCTGCGGCTTTCATACGTCACCCAGATTACTAATATTGCTCTTCCGGCAAAAGCGGCATCCCCAGACGCTTCCGGGCCGTATTGCTGATTTCGTTCCATTCGTCATCAATCAAATGCAGCAGGACTTCCTCGTCCGAACGGCGATGTCGAGCGATATTCGCCCTCACCCCATAGCTTGGGTCGTCTACCATTTTGAGCAAGAGATCTTTGGTCAACTTCCCTTTCATCGACACCATCCAACGGACACGTTCGTCGGGGTCGTCTGCCAAAATCTCTAGAATCTCGATGGGGATATTCTTGTTGTGGGCTGCCGCTTCACGGCAATCTGGAAAGCGATCGATGATGTCCAGCCATGTCTCAAGACTTGCGTGCATCAGGGCTACATGTCCGCTTTCTGGATCGTCCAGCATTCGGTCGAACTCTTCGGCACTTTTGATCGTGTATTCTGTCATCTCCTCACCAAGCTTCGTCGTCGCGACCAAGTATCATCCGGTAACATATCGCCAATCGCAATGCAGGCCATAGGGCCTGCGGACCAATCACAGCGCCGGCGACGACTTGTCCGCCTGAAACCTGACTGCCTGAAACCTGAAACCCGACGGCCAATCGCAATGCAGGCCATAGGGCCTGCGTACCAATCACAGCGCCGGCGATCCGCATTAAACCGCTCACCGCTCACTGCTCACCGCCTGCCGCTCACTGCTCACTGCTCACCGCTCACCCGATTCCGCATATGCCCCGCCAAATGCCGAAAAGCCGACATCAGCTGGTTTTTCAGCGACTCGTTCACAGTCGCTGAGGTGGCGACTTCCATACAGGCAATCCACTGCGCCGCTTCCTCATCGCCGATCGCAAAGGGCATGTGACGCGCTCGCAGACGTGGATGGCCATAATGTTCGACGTACAGGTTCGGTCCGCCCGTCCAACCGCTCAAAAACATAAAGAGTTTATCACGAGATAACCTCAGGCTTTGGGCGTGCATCTGGCGGATCGTCAGCATTTCCGGGTTCTGATCCATTTCGTCGTAAAAAAGGTCGACCATTCGTCGCAAAACTTCTTCGCCGCCAATCTCTTCGTAGAGGGTCGGTAGATCTTCGCTCATGAACTTATCCTGATGGTACTTGGTTGAGAGTTTTCCATTTCACCACAAAATCTGTTAAATCAACACGCTTGGCCACAGAGTCCGTGGAGGTTCGAATGTTGATCAGATTTTTGGTTGTTTTAGGGATGGTTTTCGCCGGTGCATGTTCAGACGACGAGGCCGCCGGCACGACGAGCACGAATAACGCCACCAGCAACACTGACGTGCGAGATCAACAAACGATTCCGAATCTACCTGAAATCTGTGACGGATGTTTTGACGAAGGCGTTTGTGTTCCCGGAACGGGTCGAAACTCGTGCGGTGCCAACGGCGGAACCTGCGATGTTTGTCGCGACGCCGAAGAATGCAGCGATCGCGTTTGTGTCCCCAAAAAAACCTGCAACGCCGAGACATGCACCGGCTGCTGCACGACTGAAGACGAGTGCGTCACCGGCACCGAGGCTTTGGCTTGCGGGGCGGGCGCGGCTTCGTGTGAAGCGTGCGATAACGGCGCGGCATGCATCGACCAACGATGCACCACCAGTTGCGGACCCGATAATTGCGGCGGTTGCTGTGACGCGGCAGGGCAATGTGTCACGACCACGAGCGACCTCAGCTGCGGAGCCGGTGGCGCCGCATGTCAGGATTGCTCAGCTGCGGGCTCCACCTGCGCCGGCACAGGATGCGTGGCGCCTGCATGCTCAACAACATGCGCCGGTTGCTGCACGGGCGACACCTGCGTTTTGGCCACGACCAACGCTCAGTGCGGGAGTACTGGAAACGCGTGCATGGCCTGTCCAAACGGACAATCGTGCACCGACGGTGCGTGTATCGTCGACATGACAACGACAAGTGGGCTTTGGGATATCGTGCTTATCGACGGTCAGGTCGACATGTGGGGCTACGATTTTTCGACCCCTCCAGACGCGTACTTGGACGTTTATTTTCAGGACCCAGTAACCCAAAACATTTATCTTTTCACGACTTATGAAGCTTATGATACTTACGCACCGGTCTGGAACGAAACGATCGAGGCTGTGCCAACTGCAATGGTTTTGAATGGTTTCGTGTTCGAGATGTGGGATTACGATGACTTCACAGCCGATGACGATATATGTACCCTGACGGCCGTCCCGACGATGGCTGATTTGGGCGGTCCAATCATCACCACCGTCTGTACCGAATGGCCCGATGTCAAAGTTCGCTGGAAAATCGTAGCACACCCATGAAAATCAAACGTAAACGAGCATTTAACGGTAAAGCAGCCTGTCCGTGTGGCAATAACCAGCCCTACACGGAATGTTGCCAACCTTTTCACCTTGGCGAGCTTCCCGCGACGCCGGAACTCCTGATGCGGTCGCGCTATTCGGCGTACTCGAAGGGCATGGTCGACTATATTATCGACACCACCGACCCCACTGGAACCGCTTGGGATGCAGACATGAGCGAGTGGATCGTTCGTATTCGAAAATTCGCGCAGAAGACCACTTTTGGCGGTGTGAAAATCCTCGCCAGCTCGGTCGACGGAGACCAGGGCGTCGTGCGTTTCCACGCCAAACTGACCAATAAACATTCAGATATTTCGTTCACAGAAAAGAGCCAATTTGTTCGCAGGGAGGGCCGCTGGCTCTACAACGAGGGCGTGGTTCAATAAGGGGAATTTTTATGCGCGTCTCGCTTCTTGTAGGCCTTTCCACGGCCTTGTTTTTTGCCGCATGTTCGGACGACTCCAGTCCTAACCCTGCCAACAACAACCAAACAAATAACGCCACCAACAACGCCTCAAATAATGGTCAGGTTGACGCTGGGATGGACGCGACGGATTTGCCACCGCTAACACCCGACCGCGAATGCGACTCGCTCGTGGATTCATATTGTTCGCTGCCTTGGCCTTCGAATGCGTTTCTGTTGCCAGACGATGCACGCGTGACGGGACAGACCCTCGTGTTTGGACAAGACACGCTACCCGCCAATAACCGCGGCGTTCATATCGCACCCGGGCCTTATGCTCGCCGTGACGGTTATGGCCTTAGCGCGCCTGCTATCGCACTGTTTCCAAATGTTGATGCATCGCGAATGGCGTCGGAATATTCGGTCGAAAAGTCGATGGAAGCCGACGCAGAAGTCCTGTTATTCGAGGTCGAGGCTGGCGCCCTGACTCGTGTTCCCTATTTTGTGGACCATGACCTCCAGACCGAGGACCCGACCAAGCGGTCGTTGATCGTCCGGCCTGCACAAATCCTGAAGCCAGCGACCCGCTACATCGCGGTTTTCAGGAATCTAGTCGACACGGAAGGCACTGCGATTCCGCGCAGCCCAGCGTTTGAAGCGCTGGTGTCTGGAGACACTGCGACAAACGCGAATCTGTATTACCGGCAAGCTCGTTTCGACGAGATCTTTGCCCTCTTGACGACTGCCGGCGTGACCAAAGAGTCTTTGACGCTCGCGTGGGACTGGAACACAGCCTCTGAAGAAGCCCTGCACCACCAGATGATTTCAATGCGTGATCAAGCGCTCGCGCTGATGCCCGACGGCCCAGAACTCACTGTTTCGATGGTCGAGGAATTCACTGAAGCAGAAAACGCCAATATCGCAGTGCGTCTGCGCGGCACCTTTGATGTTCCAAACTTCATCGAGGTCAACGGCAGCGACAAATACGTACGCTTGGACGCCGACGGCAACCCAAAAGCCGACGGCACCCGCACCGCAGACTTCTGGATCAATATCCCTCGCTCGGCGCTCGACGGCACCCCGCAAGGCCTTATCAAATATGGCCACGGCCTTTTTGGCCTCGGATCTCAGGTCAATTCTGGTCATAACGCCGTCATCGGCAATCAAAACGACTACATCTTTTACGGAGCTACCCTCTGGGGAATGGGCGAGGTTCAGGGTGCTGGCGACGCGGTCCAAGCCGTATTTGATTTATCGCTTTTCCGAACCATTGCCGACCAACTTCAACAGGGCATGATGGAGTGGATTCTGCTCGCTCGTGCCATGGAAAAACGCTTCCCTAGCCTGACAGAAATCACCTCGCGTGGGGTCGTAGTCGACACCGACAAGCACTTTTACTCGGGCATTTCACAGGGCGGCATCTTTGGTCCAACCTTTGTGGCTCTTAGCCCCGATATCCAGTTTGGGCACGCCGGTGTCCCTGGCCACACTTACGCCATGCTGCTTCATCGATCGGTGGATTTCACACCGTTTTTCTCGATCATTCGCAACACCTATCCAGACGTCGTTGACCAACTGATTGCGTTGCACACCATCCAATTATTATGGGACTCGACCGACCCCGTGTCGTATTTCTGGAACCTTTCGGCGAGGCCAATCGACGGGACAACTGGCAACTCGATGATCTGGACTCCGGCGAAGGGCGATTTCCAGGTCTCAGTGGTGCAAAACGAAACCCTCACTCGGACTCCGGGGCTGGGCATCAGCGTCATGGAAAACTACGACACCGAGCGCGAAGTCGCCCTGGTCACCCCGGCGACTTACCCTCATCAAGGGTCCGCCGTGGTGCTTTATGATTTCGAAAAATCGCCCGACGGCTACACGTTTCGGAATCAATGGCCGGCCGCGGGTAACCTACCGCCGACTGACTTTCCAAACATGTCGTGCGCAATGGCCTGCCCAGCCGACCGAGATGTCGACGGAACAGCCTACAGTTGTTGCTCAGGGTCGTGCTGCTTTGACCCGCACAGCTTGCCACGCAGAGCGGATAATCATAATGAGCAGATGATTCACTTCTTTGAATCAGGCGGCGAAGTTATTGACGTCTGCGGCG
>JBBKVQ010000375.1:0-5404 GCA_037968515.1 Bradymonadaceae bacterium | reverse complement strand
ATAGGGCTCGCGGACCATTCTCAACATCAGCCTCGTCATGGACCCCTTATGCGACAGCCTCTTGGAGCCACGCGTACCGGTCGCAAGTCGCAGGGCGCGGCTGGAGCCACGCGTACCGGGGGCAAGTCGCAGGGCGCGGCTGGAGCCACGCGGACCGAATCACAGGAGCTCGGCGAGCTCCATCCAGCGTTCTAGCGAGTTCTCGAGTTCGGAGTTCACGTCTGTGCGCTCCTTCATCAGAGCCCCCAGCGCGTCAAAATCGCTCGCCTGCTCGGCCATCTCTTTGTCGATGACCGGCAGACGTTTTTCGAGCACCGCGATTCGTTTTTCGAGGGTCTCGTACTCAAGCTTTTCTTTGAACGTGAGCTTGACCTTTTCCTTAGCTGGCGCGGCGACCACTGCCTCCGGAGCTGCTGCTACCGGAGGCTTCGCGACTTTTTTTTTTCTATCGCCGCCTGTTCCACTTTCCACTCGGCGTACGCCGAATAGTTGCCAGGGAACTCAGTGATTTCGCCGCCTTCGTTGATGACCAGAAGGTGATCGACGGTTCGGTCCAAGAAATACCTATCATGGCTGACCACGAGCAGAACGCCTGGGAAGGTGTCCAGGTAGTCTTCAAGTTCGGCCAAGGTGTCGACGTCCAGATCGTTGGTTGGCTCGTCCAACATGATGACGTTGGGTTTCGATAACAAGGTGCGTAGCAAATAGAGGCGTCGTCGCTCTCCACCCGATAGCGTCTTGATGATCGACTGTTGCCGGTCTTTGTTGAAGCCAAAACGGTCCAACATCTGCGACGCGCTCACGGTGCCGGTGCTGGTCTCGATCGAGTTCGAGATTTCCTGAATGTACTTGTGCACACGCATCGAATCGTCGAGCTCAATGGCCTGCTGGTCGTAGTAGGCAAATTTAACGGTCTGCCCGATTTCGACCGAGCCTTCGTCGGGCTCAAGTCGGCCGCAGCACAGGTTCATCAACGTCGATTTACCCGCACCGTTTGGCCCCACAATTCCCACGCGGTCGCCCTTGGGGAAAAAATAGGTGAAATCTTTGATGACCTGCAGGTCGCCAAAGTTCTTGGAGGCATTTTCGATCTCGATGATTTTTCGACCCAGCCTGGAGCCCTGGAAGTCGAATTCCATCTCGTCCTCTTGCACGACCTTGCCCGTTTGCAGCGCCACAGCACGGTCGATCCGAGATTTGGACTTGGTGGTGCGCGCTTTGGGACCACGTCGGAGCCATTCGAGCTCTTTCTTGGCCATCTGCTTGCGCTTTTGTTCCGAAATCGCGTCGAGTTCCTCGCGATGAGCGCGGCGCTCAAGGAACGATGAATAGTTGCCCGGATGGCGTTCAATCGTGCCGTCGTGGATTTCAAGAATCACGTTGGCGACACGGTCCAAGAAGTACCGGTCATGGGTGATAAGCAGGATCGAATACGAACGCGACGCCAGATAACCTTCGAGCCATTGAACGGTGTCGACGTCCAAATGGTTGGTCGGCTCGTCTAGGATCAGCAGGTCGCATGGACGAATCAGCGCCTGCGAGAGCGAGACGCGCTTTTGCTGTCCACCAGACATGGTTCCAACGATCTGGGTTTCGTCTTCGATTCCCATGCGCAACAGGATGCTCCGTGCGTCGGACTCTAGAGTCCAGCCGCCAAGGGCGTCCATACGCTCCGCGATCTCGGTCATTTTGTTTTGCAGGTCCATGTCGGTTGGGTTGGCGGTCATGGCCGCCAGCGCGTGCTCGTAAGCTTTGACGACCTGGAAGACCTCGCTTGGGTCGTCCAAGACGGCATCGATCGCCGACAGGGTCTCGTCGAGCTCGACCTTCTGGCCAAGGTAGACGATGTGCGCGTTGTTATTGCGGATGATCCGGCCGTCGTCGGGCGGCTCAATATCCATCAACATACGCACAAGGGTGGTCTTACCGGTGCCGTTGCGCCCAATGATGCCGACCTTTTCGCCGGTTTCGATGCCGAACGTAACTTTGTCGAGGATGGTGCGGGGACCGAATGATTTCTGAAGATTTTCTACGCTTATAATAACCATTAGATCGCAGCCCTCTCTTGCTGCTTAATCACATTGATAAGTTTTCCGACCGTGAGACCTTGCGTCAGAATTGACGTCACAACGACCGCATAGGTCGCTGTAAGGATAAGTTCACGTCCAGGAAACTCCGGGAGCGAAAGTGCGAGCGCGACTGAAATGCCACCTTTGATGCCGCCCCAGATAAGGATGCGTCGGGTGCCAGGTACAAAAGTCATGCGTCGCCGAAGGAAGTTGATAGGGATAAGGACCGACACCGTGCGGGCGGTCAGATTGAGCACGATGATGAGGCCTGCAGCCGTCAACGTGAGCTGGTTGAACTCAAACGCTAAAACCTCGAGACCAACCAGCAAAAACAGCACAGCATTCAGTGCTTCGTCGATGAAGGACCAGACGGTGTCGAGCGATTGTTCGGTCTGTGCCGACATCGCGTCCTTGCGGCCCTGGTTGCCAACGAGCAGACCGGCAACCACACAGGCAAGTGGCGCCGAGGTATGCAGACGAAACGCGACAAGCGAGACTCCCATGACCATCGAGACCGTAATCAGCGTTTCGAGGTTCGGTTCGTCGAGGTCTTTGAGGGCCAAATAGGTTATCCAACCAGCCCCAAGCCCAAGCAATACACCGCCGACAACCTCTTTTGTAATGAGGAGCACGATGCCTGTGGCGTCCATCGCAGCGCCGCCATTGGCCCCACCGACAGCAATGGTTAGGAGCACGGTGAAAATCACCACGCCCACACCGTCGTTAAACAAGGATTCGCCGACGACTTGAATCTCTACGGGTTTTGGTGCGCCAGCGGCTTTCATGATGCCAAGGACGGCGACGGGATCGGTGGGTGAAATCAGCGCACCAAAAACGAGGCACCAAATTATTGGGACCTCTTGGCCAAGCATCCCGAGGATGCCATAGGTTCCAAAACCGATGAGCGAAGTGCTGATACACACGCCCACGCTGGCTAAGCTAATGATGGGCCACTTGAATTTATTCAGGACAGTCATGTCTGTGTGAAGCGCGCCTGCAAAGAGCAGGAAGCTCAACATTCCGCGCATCAGCGCTTCCGTGAAGTTCACGTCTTCGAGTGCCAGACGGCGCAAATCCTCGCCCAAGTGCCAGTCTGTAAACACGGCGTCGGCGCCCAATACAGCCATGGATGCCAACAAGCCTGCAATCATCATCGCGATGGCAAATGGCAGCTGGAACAGCCGGTAGTTCAGGTACCCAAAAATCGAGCCCAACACGAGCAATATGGCGACTGTTTCAAACATGGAAGCCTAAGGTTCTGTCGATAATCCAGTAAATTGAAATTCCCAATGCGACTGCGCTTAACCCGATAACCACTTTGCGGTCATACGTTTTTTCAGCCAGCCAACGCCGAACAGGAAAGAGCAGCAAAACGATGCCGAGCTGTCCCAATTCGACGCCTACGTTGAAACCTGCCAGCGCCGGCAAAAGTGCCTGCGTAGGAAGGCCCACATTGTCGCGAAGGACGTACGAGAACCCAAACCCATGCACAAGCCCAAAAAGAAACGTGATGGCGACCAGATACCGTGGTGGTTCCCGTCTGACCATCGTTTCGACGGCCACGAATGCGATGGTCAAGGCGATCGCGGGTTCGATGACGGCGGGCGACAGATTTGCGAAATCTAACGCCGAAAGGCTCAGCGTGATCGAATGGGCGACTGTGAACGAGGTCACGACCCAGATCATTCGTTTGAAGCCTGCCGCGATTAGAATCAGCAGGACGACAAAGAGCACATGGTCTGGGCCAAGAATGATGTGTTCAAGTCCCTCGACTAGATATCGCGCAAAGACACTAAGCGCGTTGGATTCTGGTTCAGCGACCTTGAGTTTAAAGGCGGGGAAATTTGAGTTGAAGGCCGTCGTCTGGACGACTTCGCCAAGCTGGATGCGGGCGAAGTGCCGGTATGAGCCCGTAGATTCAAGCAGCACGGTGTTGGTGAAGGTTACCTCGCCCAGCGGTAGTGCGCATTGGAAGGCCTTCAGGTACCAGAAATTATCCAAGGCTTGGGCGATTGGGGAGGCTTTTAGTTCGACGACGTCGCAGGGTTTGCCGTCGTTTTCGACGAGGATGTGCGAGTGGACGTACGCCCCCAACTCCGCATAACGCGGAGCCAGTTCCGCCGGGGATGTGACGCCATCCAGGTTTGGATCAAAACCAAGGTGCTCGGCGGCGTCGCGGCCCGGGAACGCAAGCAGAGTCTCGACTTTGCCCGTGTCTTTGTCGACGTTTGCAACAAAAGTGCTCGCCCCGGTCTGATGCGCTGAAGCGTTGGTGCACCAGAAAAGGAGTACGAGTAATAGGCCCAGGAAATGTGACAGGTTTCTCATGCGGGCATTTTGAGTTGGATTGAGACCTCAGGTCAACGATCCGACGAGATTTGGCCGTACGTCGGCAGATCTGGTTTTGTGAGTAGGTCGAGCCGATCAACGGGCGAACCGGATTTTTTTGGACCGCCGCGAGAGCGTTTGAAGCGACCTCTGGAATATGCCGGTTGAGTTTTATGCTATATCGGTGTTGAAACGTTGCCCCCGGAGGGCGAGATGGCCGCAAAAAAACCAAAAGTCGAGAAACCCAAAAAAGCCAAGACTGGTGCGGCGTCCGGTCCTAAAGCAGTCACTGCAGAATTTGGTTTTCGAGCTTATTTAGACAAGTCCAAGGATCTAGGCACCAGTCTGCTGCTCGTGATTCCGCTTTTTGTGCTTTACCAGATAGGTGTCTTGGCCACTGGCGGCGTGCGCAACGGCGTGGATTTCCTGTCCGACGCGATGTGGATGCTGAGCGACGGCAAGGTACTTTATTACCTGGGTATCAACGTAGCTATCCTTCTGGCTTTCATCGGGCTTACCCTTTATTTACGCCGCCAGGGACGATTTTCGCCGGGAGTTTTTCCCTACGTAGTGGCCGAATCCGCGATTTACGCGATGTTTTTGGGGACCGTTATCCTTCAGACGATGTCGTGGCTTGGCATGGGCAAATTGCTCGCCGCGGGCAGTGGCGCCGAATACGGCTTAATTGCATCGATCGTGTTGAGTCTTGGCGCAGGCGTCTACGAAGAAACGGTTTTTCGTTTGATCGGGATGGGTGGCTTATTTGCGCTTGGGACCAAGGCTTTCAACATGCCAGCGTGGATGAGCGCTGTGTGTGCGGTGGTTCTTTCGAGCCTCGTTTTTAGCGGCATTCATTATGTCGGATCGTTGGGTGATGCGTTCACGTTGGGCAGCTTCATGTTCCGGTTCTTTGCGGGCGTGATTCTTGCTGTTATCTTCTACTTGCGAGGGTTCGCTGTGGCAGTGTACACCCACGCAATCTACGACATCATCGTCATGGTGTTTCG
>JBBKVQ010000374.1:0-4895 GCA_037968515.1 Bradymonadaceae bacterium | reverse complement strand
GAATAATGCTTACTTCCACATCGAAAGCTTGTTCTCGCTGCCGACGTTTCAGCCTTCCTCGCTGCCACTCCCGCCATTTCCCGGCGACAACCAAGACGCCCCGGTAGGACATAAATCCCAGACCGAAGAGTAGGACCAGACCACCAAAAAAATTAAGAATGTTCTGGCTGTTGGCCTGCATGACTGCAACTGGTGCGGCTTCAGCTTCAATCGGAACCCCTACGGGCGGTATCACTCTAGCGACTCCGCGCCACATGCCACCGCCGAGCCTAATATCACTGGCGAACCCGCCAAACCGCCCATTCGAATCCGTTTGTGTGAAAACAGTAACAGGTTGCCGAGTGTCCTCGGGGCCTTCTGAAACAGGGAAAAATACCGTTTGAACCCTCACACCCTCGACCGGACTCGACGAGCCAAGAACAACCCCAGTAATCGTATAGCCACGCGATAGCCGTTTGAGCCCCTCCTCGAGGGTGGCGCTTACTGTGAGTGTTTCTTCCCAACGAAATTCCTCGCTCACCTCAGCGGCGTCTCGATAGGCCGATCCAGGAACTTCCATCTTTAGGCGATTCGTCCCCGGAATAAGCAACTTGCGGACGTCCATCGTACCGCGCCCTGATGCGTCGAGCGTCATCTTCCCGTGGGGTACACCGTTGATGGTGATAAATCCTGAGTTTTGAACCGGGATTGTTCCGGCCTTCGCCCGACCATAGACCAGAATGGGTTGTTTCACCCCGACAGCAAGTGAGGGCACAATCAACTGGAGATTCAGGGGTGTCGGCACCAATGACATCTCTGAGCGAGCGCTTGCCCCTCGGAGATGGGGATCATCCTTAAATATGACTTCTGCGTTGTACCTTCCGGGCGGCAGCTCTTCCGACACCGCGAAGGCGCCTCGGGCGTCCGTCAACACGCTTCGTTCGATGTTGATTGGGCTTCCTACCCCAACAATCATGACCTGAACGGCACGATGTGCGACGCCCCGGTCTATTTCGTCTTTGAGGGTGCCGGACACCTGGGCAATCGTGCCGGCGCCCACTGCAGCGACTGTAAGTCGACTTTCGCCAACAATTTGCACATCCCACGCGAAGGCGGTGGTCTGGCAAAACAACAGAATTATAGCAACACAAGCGCGTATCAAAATGATGCCAGCTTCTTTTCGGCCCACGGACGGGATTCGCCTTGTGGCTCCAACTCAAGATACTTTTCCAGATGATCTCTGGCCACCTTTGTATCGCCCTCACGAATCGCCATTTTGGCGAGTCCAAGATGTGCCTCACCGAGTGCGGAATTGCGCTGAAGGGCTTGGGCGTATAACGCTCGAGCGCCAGCGAAGTCATTCACTGCTTCGGAGTAACGTGCTCGTTCGATGACCAAGTCTGGACGTTTTCCGACCAGAGATTCCGCAGTATCTAGGTACGAAAGCGCTTCCTCGTTACCCTTGCGGACACCTTTTACGACGGCCAGCCACTTCAAGGCTTCGGCCCGTTGAGCACCAAGTTCGCGAGTTGCGGGATAACCCGAAACAATGCGTTCCAGGTCGCGCACGGCGGTCTCGGGATCAACTTTCACGTATGCGGATCCTAGACCCGCTAGCGCGTCTAAGCTTGACCTGTCTAACAGAAGCGCCTTGTAGAACATCTTCCGAGACTCCTCGTGGTTACCCAGTTCCCCAAGTGCGATGCCCAATTCGATCAAAACGTCCACGCTGTTGTCGTAATCTCGGCCTGAACGATCAAAATACTGCTGAGCCTCCCGGAAATTCCCTCGTTCTCGAAGTAACAACCCATAGAGCCAATTTGCCTGCC
The DNA here is from genome assembly GCA_037968515.1 of Bradymonadaceae bacterium. GTDB lineage: Bacteria > Myxococcota_A > Bradymonadia > Bradymonadales > Bradymonadaceae > JBFFMO01. Next base: position 3,087 of record JBBKVQ010000374.1, on the reverse strand, counting down.
TGTGCCCTGGATTCAGTTCAAGCGCCCGAAGGATATGAGCCTCCGACTCCTTGGCTCTCCCCTGCCAAAACATCGCATAGGCTAAGTCGGTGAGACGGTTGACGCCGACGGGTTCCGCCTTCATCAAACGTTCCGAAGCTTCGGTAAATTGAGCGTTTCCTTTGCCAAACCGGGACAGGACCCTCAGCCTCATGCCATCCAGAAAGATCATCTCAACTACTGGAGCGTTTGTGCGATCCAACACCCCGAGTGCATCTCCGGTTTCGCGTAAAGCGAGATGGGCTTGGGTCAGAAATCGAACCACCAAGCTGCGGTATCGAGATTCAGACGGAATGCGCCCCGCCAACTCGATGACTTTGCGACTTCGGCCCTCTACGGCAGCGCGCGTCACCTCACTGGCAAGACTGGCCTCGCCTTCAAGCGGCGGCGACTGAACAGTCGCTCCTCCTTGTTCGGCAAGCAAAACGATCACATAACCCAGAGGTTCGCCCCCCGGCTGGCCTAAAAACTGCTGCGCCAGCTTGACCGCCGAATCTACCATCCCTAGCTCATTCATGACTGCCAGTCGGGCGAGCACCGCCGGCAACATGGCGGGCCGCCACTCGTTCCAACGCGTTTTAAACGCGCCTTCCTGCTGCCCATCCACCCCGTCGACATCGACGCCGAACATCGCGATGTAGCGCCGAGCGACATCCGGGCGGCCGGCATAGGAAAACGCCAGCGGTGCGACACTCTGAACCAAAAGCAGCTGTTGTTCGCTGACGCCGTCCAAATGGGCAATGTTTTGCAATGCTGCTTCGGCTCGCTCGACGTCGTAATCAGCCAGTCGCAGGACACTTACCAGCAATTGAGCCGATACGAGTTGAGAGTCTTTGGATGCGATTTCTGCATCAACACGGGCTTGATGAAGGTCGCCAGATCGAAGTGCGGCTAGGGAATTTTGAAGATGCGCCACAGATGCTGTGAACAGATCCGGCGAATTTGGCTCTGCCGAGATCATTGGCTTGCTTGGAGGCCGGCGCGCTCCTGTGAAATCGTCCAGTTCTGGAAAGTTCACCGTCCTCGCAATCAAATAGGGGTGATTGGAGACAAGTTTTGCCACGTTGTCTGATGCCGCTTTTGCAGCAACCAAGTCTCCGAGCCGTGTTTGAACTCGGATCTTTCCGAGCCAACCCGCCAAAAAATCACCATGCAACGAGGTTAACGATTCGAATATCCGACCAGCAGCGCTTAGTTTGCCGCGGCGCTCCAGGACTACACCCTGAACCCACAACGCTATCGGCTCGTCTGGGAACGTGTGTTCCAGCCGAGACGCGGTCGAAATCGCCGCCTCGAACTCCCCGGCTTCCAGAGCCGAAAGCGCCGTCGCGGCCATACCATAGGGTGTCTCTGCAGGGCCGGCGTGGGTTTCGGTCCGCCTGGTACCAGTGAGGATCTCAACAAACGCTAAACGCTCAGCGAAAGCTCTGTCTTCGGGCCATGCAGCGTTGGCGGCCTGAGCTTCTTCTAGAACCTCAACCAGATTCAAGGGATCAAGTGTTGTGAGTTCAGCGTCGATTGACGCTTCGGCTGCCATCTTTCGCGCCTTATCGCGCGACAGGTAAACTACGGCGATCAAGAGCAGCAGCGCCGCAACGGCAATCGCCCACCGCTTGTTCAGCCGACGTGCGGGCTTCGTCGTGACACCCGATTTCTTAGGTGTGTCGACTTTAGCGGCCTTATTCTGCGCAACAGAGGGCGGCTCGGGGACATTCTGCGCAACCAAGGGTGGCTCAGTGACAGACGGGGGGACACTTTCAACTTCCGGTGCTTGCGATACCGCAATTGTTGCTTCGAAAGTTTGATCGGCCGGCGGTTTGGAATCTGGCGGAGCTGTAACAAGCGCCGCAGGATCGGCCGGGATATAATTGAGGTTGACCAACTTTCCTGCGACCAGAACGTCTTCGGCGATCTGCAGATGCCCTGCCCCCCTTAAGTTATCCACGACTGTGCTGAGCAGATCGTCGCCATCATGTTGCAGAGCAAGACACTCAACGACTTCGGTTTGCAGATTTTGAGTGGGTATCTCGAGGGCGTACCACCGCAGCAGCAGGTCAATGCCCTCCTCGGAATCTGGCGCTCGTTTGATCCCCTCAACCAACACAAGAAGAGCGCGGGCGTTTTCGCCTCGCGCTCTCCACTTCTGTGCACGTGAAATAAAACTCAACGGATAGGCCCTCGCGACGCGGGGGGGTTAGCGCGAAATCTTGACCTCGCCGGGGAGGAAGAAGCTTAGCCCAACCCCCAGCATGACGGTGTCTTGGAACTCAGCGTCCGCACTGCCGCGCGAGATCTCGGAGCGCGAGTACAGGAGATTCTTGATGTCGACATTGAGCGAAACCATGTCTCCCAAGAACATTCGTACACCGAATTGAAGGAATCCGCCTGGACGGAACCCTTCAAGCGACTCGTCCACTCTGCCGCCTTCAGCTGCAGCCTCTGCCCCTTCTGTCACGGCCGAAAACCCGCCAGTGATATGGAAGTCGTAGGCAAGAGACGTGGAGTTCAAGATGGACACCTTCCCGAAAACCGGCACATAGGATAGGCCGATATCGGCCTGCCACTTGATGTACGAGTATGTGACGTCCGCAAGAGCGGCAGGCGTCAATGACGACGAGAGGTTATCTGATAGGTCCGTTTCGAACTGCAAGGCGCCAAAACCACCGGAAGCCGCAAAGCTCCATTCGTTGGTCAAGTGGTACGATAGTCCCACGCCGAAAAGCACGTTTCGCCGAAAGCTATCTGCGATCGTGAAATTGACCTGAGGTGCAACTTCGAAGCGAGTTGAGCGATACAGGAGTTTGCGACGAACGATATCTCCACCGCTAACTGCCGCATCATCTTCTGCAAATACTGTGGTGGGAGCCAGAATCGCGACCAAACTAAGAATCGCGAGTACCCACCGAATGTTGTTCTGGAGAGCCATCAATAACCTCGGTATGCGTTCTCGGTCCTTTAGTCGGACGATTCATCAGCGACAGTGTCGCTGTACTCAAATGAGGTGGGAAGAAACACGCTCAACCCTCCTCCAATAGTCACGACGTTTGC
>JBBKVQ010000373.1:0-7083 GCA_037968515.1 Bradymonadaceae bacterium | reverse complement strand
CGTTCAATTTTGTTGGATTCACGCGCCGATATTTTGCTCTACGGCAACGCCGAGCGCGCGCTCGTCGAGGTCACCCATCGCATTGCGCAGGGCGAGCCTGTCAAAGACATCACGGACGTCCGCGGAACGGTTTATCCGCTTTCGGCTGTGCCCGAACACATGAACGTTCTGGACGTGACGGTGAAACTCACCGAACCGTGGCGTCATCCCCGTGAATCGACTGTGATTCGGATTCCTTCCTACGAAACCGTGTCGACCAATACCGTTGCTTACGCTCAGGCATCGCGCGCTGTGCACAACGAAACCAATCCAGGCAACGCGCGCCCGATTGTGCAGCAACACGGTAATCGCGAGGTTTGGCTGAACCCGCCTCCAGTGCCGTTGTCGACGCCAGAAATGGACGGCATTTACGATCTTCCGTTTGCTCGTGGCCCGCACCCAGCCTACGGGAAAGCCAAGATTCCGGCTTGGGACATGATCAAAAATTCGATCATCATCGAGCGCGGATGTTTTGGTGGCTGTACTTTTTGTTCGATCACCGAACACGAAGGCCGCATCATCCAGCGACGCTCCAAAGAATCGATTTTGCGCGAAGTCGAGTCGCTGACCCAAATGCCTGGTTTTACCGGGGTAGTTTCGGACCTTGGCGGGCCGACCGCAAATATGTACGGGCTTCAGTGCAAGAGCCGCGAAATCGAGGCTGCCTGCCGGAAACCTTCGTGCGTGTTCCCTGACGTTTGCCCAAATCTGCTCACCGACCACGGTGAACTTATCGATCTGTACAAGGGCGCCCGAGAAATTCCTGGCATTAAAAAGGTGCTGGTGGCGTCGGGCATCCGATACGACCTGGCCGTGAAAGACCCTCGATACATCGACGAGTTGGCCAAACATCACGTCGGTGGTTATCTGAAAGTCGCGCCTGAGCATGTCGCTGACGGCCCGCTGAATAAGATGATGAAACCGGGAATCGGCAGCTACGATAAATTTGCTGAATTATTTATGCAGGCCAGCGAATCTGCCGGTAAAAAACAATATTTGATTCCCTATTTTATTGCCGCCCATCCTGGCACCACGACCGAGGATATGCTCGAGCTTGCGCTCTGGCTTAAACGCGAAAACCTTAAGGTCGACCAAGTGCAGGCATTCTTGCCAAGCCCCATGTCCACTGCCACAGCGATGTATCACACGGGTAAAAACCCGCTGCGAAAAGTCACCGAGGACAGCGAAGATGTGGTGGTTCCAAAGGGCGCTAAAATTCGTAAATTGCATAAAGCATTTTTGCGATACCACGACCCAGAGAACTGGCCGATTTTGCGCGAGTCTTTGATGAAGATGGGCCGTTCGGACCTGATTGGTCGCGGGCAAAAGGCGCTGATTCCTCCGGAAGACCGTGCAGAGCGAGCCGCAAGGACCGGCAAGTCGCCCAGCACCAAACCTGCGGAGCCGCCAAAGTATCGTGGAACCAATACCGGGACTCGCCGTAAAAAGCGCTGAATTAAATTCGGTCTTTTTTTCTGCCTGCCAGAAGCCCCGGGATCGCGTAAGCCATCGACGCCACAAACCCACTTACGCTGTAGACCGCATACAGGTGAGCCGGTAGCAGCATGGCCACCACCGCGCCTACGCCAAACGTGTAGCCGGCGTATTTTAGCCGGGGATCCAAAACCATTCCCAAAGAAATCAATGCGGCGGAAAACATCATGATTTCGCAGGCGATGCCAAGGTGGAGCGGGGCGCCTGCGTACCAAGTCGCGGCGTGTACAAAAAAACCGGCAGTCCACAACAACCAGAGTGCTTTGATAAGCACGCGGTTGGCAGTGTTGGCGCGGAATCCCTTCCAGCCCACTGCAGTCATTATGGCCATCAGCGGGAAGAACAGCGTCGAGGTTCCAAAGAACGGCCAGGCGTCACTTTCTAGGCCGAGCGCTAGCGTCCATTCGCGCACCCAAATGAACGGGACCCAGCCAAGCGCAAGGACCACCAACGCTTTGGATTTCGAATCGACGCCAACATCGCTGTCCAAGTCGCGTTGTAGTTCGCGAAGGTGAGCCAGTTCCTTGGCCGCGCCTGTGACGCGCAGCCGCAGCGCTTCCAATTGCTGAACGGTCGATGCCGAGGGCGATTCGATTTCGCTAAACAGCGCTGAGGCCGACTCGTAGTTGTCGTGGATTTCCTCGTAACCAAACATAGTCAAAATGGCGTCCTGCAACCCGACTTTAGCCTCGGTGTTGTCGTGCCAAATGGTCAGCGCCTGTTCGAATCCAAAACGGGCGGCGCCAAATATCCGATAGACGTCGACCGAAGAGCCTTCTAATCGCGCCTGAAGCTCGCCAAGTCGTTCCAGTGCCTCGATTGTGAGTTCAACCGAATGTCGATGTTCCCGGCAGCCATCAAGCGCCATACGGAACTCTGCCACGGTCTGGAAACGGTCTTCGTTTTTTAGCGCCATGGCGCGTTCGATGATTTCTTTCATCTCGCGGGGCAAGGTGTCGGGGTATTTTCTGGCGGCGCCTTCGTAAGAAGACCGGAAGACCTCGAACAGCGAGCTACCGCAATGAGGGGCCGTGCCTGTAACGATTTCGTACAGAACGGCTCCCAGCAAGTAGACGTCCGTTGAAGGGGCAAGTCGGAGTCCGTCTCCGATGGTCATTTCCGGGGCAATATAGGCGGGTGTTCCCACAATTGCCGTGGATTCTTTGGCATCGGGCAACCCATAAAGACCGCCCTTGGTGGACACTGCCAGCCCCCAATCCATCACGTAGACTTCTCCAAAGGTACCGACCATGATGTTTTCGGGTTTGATGTCACGATGTAAGACCCCGATATCATGAGCGTATTCGAGTGCTCGGCAGGCCTGCATCAGAATATCCAGATGTCGGTCCAGATTCATCGGGTCTTCTTCAAGAAGGGTAGCCCAGGTGCGGCCTTCAACCCGTTTCATCACGATGACAGGGCGTCCGTCATCGTCGCGTCCAATCAAGTGAACGGGCACCACGTTGGGGTGCTCGAGCAAACCCATCACACGGGCTTCTTGGAGCAGCGAATCCTCGCTTCCCGGTGTCGATTGAGTGATCGTCGTTTTGAGGGCGACATCGCGGCCCAGCGCGACTTGAGTGGCCAAATGCACGATGCCCATTCCGCCGCGACCCAGTTCGCCTTGAAGGTCGAATTCGGTGTTGGTGGTCTGTTTGGGGCCCAGAATCATCGGGGGGAGGCGGTGCCGTATCGTTGTCGCCCAACCTGCTGAAGCGGTCGGTAAGATCGTCGCAGCCATATCCATGGTTTCGGGAGACGGCAAACCAAGGGTTGGCCAGATGGCGTCAAAGTTAACGGTCTTTTCGGACATCTGTTGGCCTTCGGCAGGTTTTCAGTTCTCAGTTTTCGGGCAAGGGTTCGGGCACGGCCACATCGGCTTCGATTCCCGCATCCAACCCCAGATCTGAAACTGGAACCTCGATTCGTGGCCGAGGTTCTTTGAGGTGTTTCTGAAAAAACGTAACCATGGCTTCGTAAAAGGCATCACGATTTCGTCGTTTTCTGAAGCCGTGGCCTTCGTCTCCGGCGACCATCAGCCAGGCTTCGTTGCCATTATCTCGAACGGCCTCGACGATCTGGCGCGCCTCGTCTAGGGGCACGCGCGGGTCGTTCGCGCCGTGGGCAACAAATAATGGGGCGCGAATTTTGTCCGCATTATTTGCGGGTGAAATTTCGGACAAATATTCGCGCATCGCAGGGTCACGCTCGTCGCCGTATTCAACCCGGCGTTGGTCGCGACGGTAAGCAGAAGTATTTTCCAAAAACGTGACAAAATTCGAAATTCCAACCAGATCGACACCTGCGGAAAATCGGTCTGGATACATGACCAAAGACGCCAGCACGACGTAACCGCCGTAAGACCCGCCGTAGATTCCGGTGCGTTGACCGTCCAGATTTGGGTCGGTTTCGATCCAATCCAAAACAGCACCGACGTCCCTGATCGCGTCTTGCCGTTTCATGCCGTCATCGAGCGTCAGATAGGTTTTACCGTACCCATTAGAACCTCGAATATTGGGCGCGATAACGGCGATGCCGGCCTCCTGAACAAGGTACTGAATCAACGGGTTGAACGAAGGCACAAACTGCTGTTCAGGCCCACCATGAATCCACAGAATAACCGGATGCGGTCCTTTGCCTTCGGGACGGTAAAGCCAAGCAGGTACTGCGATATTATCGAAGCTCTGAATCTTGACCAATTCCGGGGCCCGAGCCACGCTGACCATGTCTTTTGCCAGCGTTTTTGAGGTCCAAGAGGTCAGCTCTTGGGTCTCTAAATTGAGCGTGAAAACACTGCCTGGCATGGTGGGTTGGTCGAGGGTGAAACCCAGGTGGCCTTTGGACCGGGTGAGTCGCAGGTCGCGCACGATGCCCGGAGGGATTCCTTGGATGCGGCTGGTTGTGGCACTGACCAAATCCAGCAACATCACCGTCGAAAGTCCGTCCTCATTGATCGTGTAAACGACAGAATTCCCGTCGCTAGCCACGGTGACTTCTTCGATATTCCAAGGGATGGCAGGCGAGATATTTACCCATGAGCCGGTCGAGAAATCGACTTTCCACAGGTCGACAAATTCGCCTTCGCGGTCGGAAGTAATGAACGCCGTGGAGTTGTCCGAAAATCGTCCGCGAAAATGCGCCGCTGTGTCGCTGGTGACCTGCGTTCGACGGCCTGAGGGCAGGTCCAACACGTACATGGCTGATCGTGCAAAGGACAAATACTGGCGCAACATCAAACGGCTGCCGTCAGGCGACCACGATGAGACCGACCAGGCTCCAGGGCCTGCCATGACTAGTTCGGCGCTTTTGGGGTTGATGCCATCGGAGACATAAACGTCCATATCGGCACCGTTTCGCCGGTTGCTCGTGAACGCGATTCGGTCACCACTTGGCGCCCAACCGAACGGTCCGCTTCGACTCACACCGTCGGTGACGAAGGTGGGTTTATCGTCTCCTTTGGCTCGCAGAATTTGGTAATTTTCGTTGCCTTGGACATCGGAGCGATACATCCAAGTGTCGACGGTCCGCGGAACCCCGCTGATTTGCGAAACCGGATCGTTTCCTTTGGTGAGGGCAACGGCGTCCCCCTCGGGCTCTCTCATTCGAAATGCCTGAGCCGTCTGGTCTTTGCGTGTGATGTAGACGACCCATGAGGCGTCTCCAGCCAGCGTTTGCAGCCTTGTTCGGCGTAACTTCAGGTACGGAGCGAGTCGTTTCGCTGTTTCTGGCGAGGTCTCGTCGACGCCTTCGAGCTCGAGCTCGGGAAGTTCGTCCGATTCGGGTTCCCAAACAAATGCCGTCTGGTCAATGGGCCCGCCCGCAACTCCGAGTTCGTCTTCAAGGGGCGGTGGCTCACCTTTGTTGCGACGCTGAGTGTGAGTGGTGGCGCAGGTGACCAAAAACACGGCCAACATTACGACAAACGGTCTCTGAACTACTTTGCGTTTTGCCATAGGTGTTTTGACTCGGTCTGCAGGTTCCATCCGGCATTTCGCTTGGCGATGAACTTAGCGCGAGTGCCGATGCCAAGCCAGCGTCAAGAACGCGGCCCTTGTCCGCGCGCGCCAAAGCTATCGGTTATCCTCGCGCCAGGCGCGATAGCAGGCTATAAGAATGGCACCTTCAACGCGGTGGTTTTCATGAAGCGATTGCTCTCGATTCTTGTGCTTCTAGGCGCCTGCGGCGGCGAGTCACAACCCACAGTATCGATCGAATCGAGCTTATTGGTATCCGATTTTATGGGCCAGTCTGGTCGGGTCGAACTGCGCCCCAACCGTCCATTTCGCGCCGGTTACCCCGAGTTGAAATGGGACGGCGAAAAGCTGATTTCGAGCCCTACAAATCGTAAAGACACGGATTGCTACTTTTTTGGGGATATGACCCTTGAGGGTCAGGCTTCATCGGTCGCAATCGCGATCCGAACCTGCGATGTCGACGGGAATCCGGAGCTGTCCGGCGTGGCGTTTTCAAATGAGCAGTTGTTCGAGATTCGGCAATCGGTTGAAGGTCTTGAATTTGAACCGGTTCAAGGGCCCGAGGGTGCTTGCGGCGTCCAAACCGACTCGCCCATCTTCGAAATGCCTGCGACCCCGGGAACCACGCGGCAGTTAGCACTTTCTTCAGGCAAGCCAGCATTCATCGAAGTGCTCCTTGGCCGAGACGAAGCGCTGTTGAGCGGAGCAGCGAACGGGGATTATGCCCCCGACCCTGTGATGACGGTCCATGCGGCTGCAGCGTTTTATGACCGAACTAGTTTTGGTCGGCGTATTTTGCCGATATTGGTGGGCGTGATCGACGCGACCGACACCAATCCGTGGGGCTCGGCACCGTTTTTCTTAGGTCGAGCGCGTGCGGGTGGCTACGTCAATAATATCAACGATTGGGTCGATTCGAATCCTGTTGGATTGCCTGATTTTGACCAGATGACCGTGTTGTCAGGCTACAATTTCACCGGTTCAACGGTGGGGCTGGCGAATGTGGAAAGTGCCTGTGACAAGGGACGATCTGCGGCGGTGGTCAAGGGACTGAACAGCGACGCCAGCGTGGCTCAGACGTTTGGCCACGAGCTTGGCCACACCATCGGAATGTTCCATGACGGCGACGGCAACGCCTGTCCGTCCAGTGGGTTTGTGATGACGGCGGTTTACAGTTCGAACGGGCCTTTTGCTACCGAGTTCAGCTCGTGCAGCGTCTTGTACGCAGACCCGTTCCTTGCTTCGAACGATTCGGCCTGCATCACCGAAGACTCGCAACCCGCGCATCCTGTGCCCTTTTGCGGGGACGGAAAAGTCGAGGGCAACGAAGTCTGTGATTGTGGACCCATGGGGTGTGAAGGCCGAAATCCCTGCTGCACAGACACCTGCCAGCTTGCACCCGGAGCCACGTGTTCGCCCAACGATCCGTGTTGCGACGGGTCGATTTGCGCGCCCATCACACCCGTGACGCCGCAGTGTTTTGTGGCTGAACCCGACCCTGTGGATATGGGCGTGGATCCCATCAGCGACATGGGAACAGTGATACCGGATGCGCCCGATATGGGTACGTTTGATG
>JBBKVQ010000372.1:0-8621 GCA_037968515.1 Bradymonadaceae bacterium | reverse complement strand
TGCTCTTTGGAACTCAAGACGGAAGTCTTTTGCGGGTCGAAGAAATGGCCGACCGCGGAGACACCATAAATTATGAGATTTTGTGTAAAGTTTCGCCGCGAGTGCGGCGAATTTTTGTGAGGGAAGAGACCTAGGTCACTTTCTCGAACAGCTTTCGAAGTCCGGATTCACCGCTGAAGCCGATCGAGACTTCCTGAACGTCGCGGCCTTTCATCGCTACGAACATCGGGATCGACGACACATTGAAAGCCTGAGCGAGGTCCGGCTGCTCATCCACATTTATTTTGGCGACCTTAACTTTGCCGTCATATTCTTTGGCAAGTTTGTCCAGAATCGGAGAAGCCGTTCGGCAGGGTCCGCACCAAGGTGCCCAGAGGTCAACGACCACAGGCAGCGCGCTGTTTACCACTTCTTCTTCGAAATTTTCAGCCGTTAATTCAATTGCATCACTCACGGCGTGCTCCTTATTGGCATTTACGGGTCTGCGACCCAAATCGTTTCTAGCCGATAGATTCACACCAAGCGGCCTAGGATTCGAAATATAGGCGCTCAGCATCTCGTTGCAAGCGCGACTTAGTGTATAGTGCCGACGATGAAACGCGTCCTCCTCATAATATTATTTGTTGCTCCCTCAATCGCCCTGGCTCGGAGTGAGCGGCAGCAGCATATTCCGAACGGCAACGCATTCTCGTGCGACTCCTGTCATGGCAAGGCGAGCCTGCAAGTGCGCGACCTGACGCCATTTGGCGCGGATGTGAACCGAAATATGTCGAACGGGGTGGTCCAATGGCGAAACATCTGGAACGTCGACAGTGACGGAGACGGATTTTCCAACGGCCTTGAGCTCAACGATCCAAACGGCAATTGGCAGCGCGGACAATCCAACCCGGGTGGGGCTATTTCCAACCCTGGGACCCCGAATTCGGGGATTTGCGGCAACGACGTGGTTGAAGCCGACGAGGACTGTGAAGAACTCGGCAACACCACCTGTCAGAGCCTAGGCCTTGGTGGCGGGCAGCTGGAATGCCGCCAATGCAAGTATTACACGTATTTTTGCGGTGTTTGCGGCGACGGTGTTTTAAACCCGCTCAAAGAAGACTGCGACCTCAATAAATTCAACGACAACACCTGTGCCAGCTTCGGTTTTCTGTCCGGCGAGCTCTCATGCACCGCGGCGTGCAAGATCGACTCGACTGGCTGCAACGACGAAGCGCCGGCTGTGTGTGGTGATGCCGTTTTATCGTCCGGCGAACAATGTGATGGCGACCTGTTCGGCACTGTGGACTGCGCGCGGCTGAACTTCGCGAGCGGCACGCTCAAGTGCACGTCGGCCTGTAAATGGGATGCTTCCGAATGCGTCCCAAAAGACTACACACCCTTTGAACGACCCGACGCCGACATGGGCGAACCCTACGATCCCGGCTCCGAGACCACCGACCCCGACATGGGTGGCAGTGGGATCGGCAGCGATGATTCAGGCTGTTCGGCGGCCGGTGGCGGATTGCTGAGTCTTTTTTTAGTGCCTCTTTTTGCGCGCCGACGCAGGTAATTTAATGTCATATCTGGACCGGTTCCACGCCCTAATCGATCGGGCCGAAGCCGAAGAATATACCCCGCAGACTGGCCCGTGGCTTGAAGAAGCTTGGGATCTAGCCCGTGAGCACGCCGATATTCCGAACGCCGTGCTCGCCCGCTATCTGTACATGTTCGCCGTGGCTCCGCTTGAGCCCGCCAAAGCGTTGGTGGCATTTTCTTGGTGCATCGCGCACGCCGAAGAAGCCGAGTCGGTTCTGCCCGGCGCGTCGCTAGCGCAGCTCTACGGTATCGCGATTGGAATCCTGCGTTCCTATCCTGAATATTCGCTGGAGCAGATCGAAACGACCTTTCAGGAGATGGAGCGTCAGTACCGACAATTTGGCCTGGCCGAGCGGGATATTTTTCATCATCGCATCTACATGTCGCTGACCGTGGGAGACCGCGAGGGCGCCGAGCATTGGTATAATAAGTGGATGGTGAGCGCGCCAGAGACCTCGGCCTGTGCTGCGTGTGACCGAGGCACTCAGGCGCTGTATCACCTGCATCGCGAGCAGTTCGAAGCTGGAATCCGGTTGGCCTCGCCTTTGCTGGACTTCCGGCTCACGTGTGCCCACGGACAACCGCTGATGACGCACGCAGCGGTATTGGTCCCGATGGTCCGTAACCGCATGTTCGAAGAAGCCGCACAGTGCCATCGCTCATCGACGCAGCTGCTTCGTGAGCTTGGTTATGCAGGCATCTGGGTCGCCGGGCGGCAGCTCGGGTACCTTGCGCTGATCGGCGAGCTTGACGAAGCTCTGGAGCATTTTGAACGATTTGCCGCCTATGGGCTGCAAAAGGGGACGCCGGCCGACCGTTTTGGATACCTGCTGTCGCTGAAGTCGCTCGCTAGGCTGACCATCGACAAGGACAATTCTTCACGCATGGTGAAGGAGCTGAACCAGGTTGGGGTTCTGGTCCCAAACGGTGCGGCTGCGCTGCGCTGGGTGACTTCCGAGGTCGACGAACTGGCGGCTGCATTCGACCGCCGGAATCGAAACGGCGAGTTTTCAAGGATCGTCGGTGTGTTTGACGTGGCCTACGACGAGCTCGCGGACGTGCGTGGGTGAGTTGAGGTCGCAGTGGTCGTTGTGGGTCGGATGCCGCACCATGTTGCCCGGCTTCAGCGCTCGTGCTAGCAAAGTGCGCTTGGCGTTAGTGGGTGCTGGCAGGAACATATTTGGGCTTTATCGAGTTAAGGTCCATGAGGTGAGCACATGGCAAAAGAATATGCCGTAGCGGTGGTCGGTGGAACCGGCGCAGTCGGGCGAGAGATCTTGAACACACTTGAGCGACGCGGTTTTCCAATCAGCTCGATTCGAGTGATGGCCTCTGCCCGCTCGGCGGGTTCGACGGTCGAATTCAAGGGCGAAGACATCACCGTTGAAGACCTCGAGAAAGCGGATTTTCGCGGGGTAGATTTTGTCCTTTCGTCGCCAGGCGGGGCCGTTTCTAAAATCCACTCACCGCGCATGGCCGAACAGGGTGCGATCGTTATCGACAACACCAGCGCATGGCGCATGGATCCTACGGTTCCACTGGTTGTGCCCGAAGTGAACCCCGAAGCCGCGTTCACACATAAAGGCATCATCGCCAACCCTAATTGTTCGACGATCCAGCTCGTGGTGGCGCTGCAACCTTTGCATCAAGCCGCCGGCATCGAGCGTGTGGTCGTATCCACCTACCAATCAGCTTCGGGTGCCGGGCAAAAAGGCATGTGGGAGCTTTGGAATGGCGTGAAAGCCAAAGTCAACGGCGAGGCCGAGCCTACGCCGAGCACCTTCACGCATCCGCTGGCTTTTGATGTGCTGCCTCAGATCGATGTTTTCGACGAGGGCGGCTACACCAAAGAAGAGCTCAAGATGCTGTTCGAGACGCGTAAAATCATGGGACTGCCGGAGCTTGAGCTTTCGGCCACCTGTGTGCGTGTTCCCGTGATGCGGTGCCATAGCGAAGCTGTGACGGTAGATTTTTCGCGAACCCTGAGCGCCGACGAAGCGCGCGCGATTTTGGCGAAATCCCCAGGCGTCAAGGTCTGGGATAATCCCGCCGAAAAACAATATCCTTTGGCCCGAATGGCCGAAGGCACTGATGAAACATGGATTGGGCGAATTCGGGCGGATTCGTGTCGGGCAAAAACCCTGCACATGTGGGTCGTGTCCGACAACTTGCTCAAAGGCGCTGCGCTCAACGCGGTACAAATAGCTGAACTCCTCGCCAGCCGATAACGGAAAACCGATGCACACACCGACCGCTGTACGCAGCACATTAATCTTTGCCTGCGTGGCTTGTTTTACATCGACTGCGTTTGCCCTGACACCCGAGACCTCGTCTTTGGTGAGCGCAACGACGATTACCGCACCCGGCGCGCTGAAGCTTGACGGCACAACTGCCTATTACGGCATCAAAGAATGCAAGTCAGCCTACACAAACTCGGGCGAGATTCAGGTCACTTACACCACGACGGTGGACCCATCAGAAGTGTCCGGATCTCAAACACGATTGGCTGGCGTTTACACATTTGCGGTTGTTCGCAATGCGGCGACGGGAGTCACCTGTCCTGGTGAGTCCTGCATCAATATTGAAAATGACGACTATTCGTTGACGACCACAACCGCGCTCGTTGGACTCCCGTTTAGAACGCTGATTGGCGTCACGTCCTTGGAAGCCTGTGACGGTTTTGACAGCGAGTTTTTTGTCCGCATGACGATGCGTGAAGAAGACGCTGAAGACACGACCGTCGTGCCTGCGGATGCCAGAATCATCGTAGACACCAAGCGGCCAGGCGCTCCGCCTAGCTTCACGTTTGATGTGACCGAAAATAAAATTTCGGCGACGTGGGAGCTGCCCTCCGACAACGATGTGACTCAGTACGGCATCTACTACAGCACCACTCCTTTCACTGGCGGTGTTGTGAGTTCGACGCAAAAAAAGAGTTTTATTGCCGGTGAAGACCGCACGAGTTCGGATTTTACGGTCTCGCTGACCGCTGGTGACACGGTGTATGTGGCGATGGTGACGGTCGATGAAACCGGCAACGAAAGCCTGCTTTCGGAAGTTCAGACCGCGTTGATTGTGGAAACGAACGACTTCTGGGAGCTCTACCAAGGTGCTGGTGGCGAAGAAACTGGTGGCTGTAACGCCATCGGTGGTGGCGGAGCAGCCTGGCTTCTTTTGGGCATCGCTGGGCTTTTTGCCCGACGCAAGAAGATCCGTGGATTTCGACAAGCCTCGGCGATCGTGGTGCTTTTGACCGGGCTTGGTTTCAGCAGCACGGCGTCGGCCGATTCCCCGATCAGCGGATCACTCGAACTGAAACTGGGCGGCTATTATCCAGGAGTCGACGACGAGTTCGGCGGTAATGGGCCTTACGCAGCGACATTTGGCACCGATTGGAGATTCTACGCTGAAATGGAGATCGGATTCTTCTTTTGGCAGGGCTTCGGCAAGCTGGGGACCGCTTATCACTTGGGCTATTCTAGCGCGACGGGGAACGCCCTAAACCCTGATGGCACTTCATCTAGCGACGAAACGAGCTTCTCGGTGATCGCCAACCGCGCCTCACTTTTGTATCGCTTCGACGTGCTCCAGGACGAATTCAACCTGCCATTGGTGCCCGTCCTGAAAGTCGGTCCAGACTATGTGCTCTGGTACTCAGATGGTGGCGACGGCGAGACCTCGAAAGTGGACGGCAATTCTGCAAGCGGCGGAAAATGGGGTTACCACGCATCGATATCATTGCAGTTCCTTTTGGACGTGGTTGACCCCTCCAGCGCGGCCACATTCGACATGAACTGGGGCGTGAACAACTCGTACTTCTTCGGCGAATACATGATCACGCAGGTCGACGACTTCGGCGGGGCCGGAATCGACCTGAGCGACAACATGTGGCTCTTTGGGCTCGCCTTCGAATACTGAGCCGGTCGGTTGTGGGACGTTGTGATTCGGTTCGCGTGGCTCCAGCCGCGCTTGTGATTTGTGACGGGTGCGCGTGGCTCCAGCCACGCCTGCGATTTGCGACCGGTACGCGTGGCTCCAGGAGGCTGTCGCATAAGGGGTCGATGACGAGGCTGATGTTGTGACTGGTCCGCGAGCCCTATGGCTCGCATGTACTTGGTCCGCGAACCCCATAACTCACATGTGTTTGAATAATCGCAGGAATCGCATGCAGGCCATAGGGCCTGCGCACCAATCGCAAAATCGCAGAAATTGCAAAATCGGCCGAAAACGGTTGCCAGAATTTCTGGCGTCAAGTCAAAGAGACAGCCTCATAAGGGCTGTCGCACCAAGTTCAATTCATGGAACTTTAGCGCGACAGCCCTCCAAAGCACGGCGCAGTGGCGCGCTTCGAAATCGCTGATAAACTAAGCCCAACTAGTATTGAGGTTGAACATGCCGTGGAAGATCTGCGCAGTCGTGGCACTTTTGTTTCTTCAGGCCTGTGGTGGCTGTGAGGATGACGGTGGGAACACCGGCACTCAAAACCCAAACAACCTGTTGGACTTAGGTGATCTGGACGCGTCTGCCTCTGACACTGGTCAATCCGGTGATGTCGCTATAGGCGGTGATGCCGGTGCCGATTCGACCACCGATGCCACAGCCTGCCTAAACGCGCTTTGTGATGGAGTCTGCTGCGGCAACGGCCAGGAATGTTACGAGGGCTTCTGCCTCGATCCCTGCGCAGACACACGATGCGGCGCAACCTTTGACCTTTGCTGCGGCGGCACCGAAGTCTGTCTTGGCCAAGCGTGTTTGGTCCCAGGCGCGGTTTGCAACGCCACCGAAGACTGTGGACTCGACGAAATCTGCGAGCCCACCATCGGAAGATGTGTTCCTCGCGACGCCGTAGAAGTCTGCGAATTCATCCCGCCCGTGGCTGATTTCCAACCGCGCGTTGACTGCCGCTGGACCCCAAATCCAGGCGACGCGGATCCAAATCGTGTCGACGTTGTAGCCACGCCAGTCGTGGCGAATCTAACCGATGATAACGGCGACCAAAAAACCAACACAGACGACGTCCCTGACCTCGTTTTCCTGACCTACGACTTGGTCGGAAATGGCTGCTGTAATGCCAACGCCACTATTCGCGTGGTCCACGGCGAGTGCAATGCCGATGGGAGCATGACGACGCTGGCGTCGATTAACCTGCGTAACCACGACAACTCGGGCGGACTTGCGCTGGCCGACTTGGACAACGACGGCGTTCCAGAAATCATTGCTCCGGTCCGGGGCAAGGGCGTGGTCGCCTACAAACGCACCGCCGATGACGGCAGCGCCTGGGATATCTATTGGGAAAACACCGTCTATCCAAGCAACCTGCACACCCGCGGTGGCGCGATTGTCGGCGTCGCTGATTTGGACGCCAACGGCGAGCCCGAGGTCATCATTGGTAACGTGGTTCTAAACGGCCAAGACGGCACTTTGAAATGGGACGGACTTACCGTTCCCGGAAACCCAGTCGGCGTGGGCGTTGGCAATAACGGCTTCCTCGGACCGTCTTCGTCAATTGCCGATATCAACCTGGACGGTAAACTCGAGGTCGCAGCCGGAAACACACTGTACGACTTTGAAGGGCACGCGCTTTGGACCTTTGATTATGGCGCGATGTCCAATTCGACCTGCGGCGGAAACATCCCTTGTGACGGCTTCAACGCCATCGCCAACTTCGACAACGACCCCGAAGGCGAGGTCGTAATTGTGCGCTTGGGAGAAGTCTTCATCTTAAATCATGACGGTTCGCTTCTTTGGCGTCAGGCGATCCCTATCGACAACTGTTCACGCAACGAATCAGGACCTCCAACGGTCGCAGATTTTGACGGTGATGGGCGTGCAGAAATCGGAACAGCTGCTGCCGACTATTACACGGTTTTGGACATGGACTGTGACGCCGACCCACTGCCTGCGGGGTGTTTCTCGCGCGGGGTGCTGTGGGCTGTGCCTAATCAGGATTGCTCAAGCCGCGTCACCGCGTCGTCAGTCTTCGATTTTGAGGGCGATGGAAAAGCCGAGATGATTTACGCCGACGAGACGAGCTTCCGAATCTTTGATGGAACCACTGGGGCCGTTTTGTACCAAGACGACACGCACGGCTCACATACGCGTATTGAAATGCCAATCGTGGTCGACGTCGATAACGACGGAAACTCTGAAATCATCATCCCTGAAAACCGGCATAATGGCGGCATACCTGGCGTTGAGGTCTGGGCGGACACCCGTGATAATTGGGTTCGAACACGACGCATTTGGAACCAACACGGCTACCACGTCACCAATATCAACGAAGACGGCTCGGTGCCGGTCGTTCAGCAACGGAACTGGTCGAATCCACGATTGAATAACTACCGCCAAAACGTGCAGCCTGCCGGCCTATTCGACGCTCCAAACCTCGTGATCGAATCAGTAGAAGCGCGCGGCGTGGGCTGCGGCGACTCGCTTGAAGTCATCGTTCGCGTGACAGTCGCCAACTCGGGTGCCCTTGGGGTCCCTGCGGGGGTGCCGATCAATGTTGTTGCCAACTCCGGCGGGAATTCGACGACGATTCACAGCACGACCACGACAACACGGCTCTTGCCTGGACAACGCGAAGTCATCGAGTTCTCGTGGACTGTCCCAGCAGCTTACGTGCAAGCCGGCTACACGTTGGACGCCACGATCGACCCGGATATGACGATCAATGAGTGCAAGGAAGACGATAATAGCGGCCAAAAAAGCGGCGCAGACATCGTGTTTTCATCCCCTGATTTGGTTGTGAAAAGTGTCGTTTTGGACACCCTGACTTGCGGCACGACTCGATTGATCAAGATTGCTGTCACCGTCCGAAACGACGGCACCCAGCCCGTGCCCGCAAACGTCCCGGTGGCTCTTAAATCCAATATCGGGGGACCCGTCGGTGTGGTTCGCACCACGCGCATTCTTCAACCGGGTGACGAAGAAACACTCAGCTTTGATTGGACCGCGACGCCGGCCGTGTTAGGCAAAAACGTCACGATCACCGCCACGGTAGACCCAGAAAAAGAAGTCTATTCGTGTGATAATCAGAATAATGG
>JBBKVQ010000371.1:0-4516 GCA_037968515.1 Bradymonadaceae bacterium | reverse complement strand
TTTTTCGCGCATCGTTTGTACCTGAAACGCGGCTCGCGAGCCGTTCTGTTTCGTATAAAAAAGTTTTCCCCTGATTCACAGGGGCCGCGATACTAGGCTTAGCTTTTTCAAAACGCAAGATGTTTTGTATTGGCTTAGCCATCGATCGACAAAATCGCTAACTGGGGCGGATCGATAGCCTAGTTTCGGGCTCAATACCAGCGGATCACGATTCCACCACCGATCGTGTCAAAATACGACTCGCTGTAGAAGTGGCGAGTGTACGTGGCTTCGACGCCGGCAGCGACGGTGCCATTCACAAAAAACTCAGCACCTGCGCCAGCTTTGGCGGCCACGCCCATCTCGGAATAATGGTTTACGCGGAGCAGACTCTCAGAATCGTAGCTGCCGTAAGCCAAACCAAATCCGCCGGTGACATAGAGTCCTTCGATCAGGAAGAGGTTCACGTTCGCCAGGAAGTTGAGGTGCTGGTGCTCAAGGTCACGCTGGTTGACCTGAACCGTGCGAATCCACCAGTTTCCTTGGCCTGAAAACACCAAGTTTTGGGTGACACCGCCGCCGAGTTCGGCCCGCAAAGTCAAGCCCATCTGGCGTTTATCATCAAGACCTGTGCTCTCGCCTTCGCGGTCCAATTCAGACGCGCCGACACCGCCGCCGATCGACGCGCCGACAAATACGCCGCGTCGGTCTTTGTAGGCATCAAGGGCCATGGCTTGTGAGCCAGCAAGAAGGACCCCAAGGGTCACTAATCCACCAATAACATTTGATTTTTTATACATGAGCAGCCTCCTAGTATCGGCAGTTAGACTACCGATACCTCGAAAAATTCACGATCGTTAAGTTTTGTGAGCCGATCTTCACGGTTCGTTGATCAGGCCGGCCGCGCACATAGGCGGTAAGGACCGATTGACCGGGTTCGGATTTGACACGATAGATGCGGATCTCCGCAGGAAGAGTAGTCCAAGATCGAGTGTCGGGCTTATCAAGGGCCGTCATCGTGCCTTCGACGGCCAGCTGAGCCAGGATTCCGATCGCTCCCGCGGCTCCAGATCCTTGGGAGTTCGAGGCCGAGCGAGCGACCTCGCGACTTGCTGCGCCAGCGATCGCGCGGGTGACCATGCGAGTCAACGCCGACACGATCAGCGGCCCAGAGATCCGCGCCCAGCCGATCTCGACTTCTCGGCCGATATTGGCCGATCCGATCGGACTGAGCTGTTTCCCGTCAAAATTCAATTCCGGTTCAGACAGGCCCGGCAGACCATTCCACGTCAGCATTGGGAAATTGAGCCACTTCAAAGCACCGCTCACGGCAGCTTCATTGGCCTGCTGGTATTCCTCGTCGCTCATATAACGCCGATTATTATTGGCGTAGGTCAGCGCCAGCCCAATCGGCATCCGAACCGCTTCTTTATAAGGAACCATGCCGTTTTGCACGATGGCAACCACAACTCCATCCACATGTGAAGTGCGATATTCGGCGAGTCGAAGGCTGCCCATCAGCTGAGCCTGAACGTGGAGCTCTTGCAAATCTGGGTCGTCTTCGACGGGTTTGTAGCCGGTGGTTCGCATCAGATCGATCAGCTGACTTCTAAACGCTGGGTCACGCATGCCAAAAAACCATGCTCTTGCGTAATAGCGCGCCGCGCCGTTCCAATCCCGACCCGCCTCGTAGGCAACACCCGCAAGGTAATTACCCAGCGCAAGCACGCCGGTCATGGCAAGGGCTTCGTCCTCGTCTAGGAAATACGATTCCATGATCGTAAATCGCCGGGCTTCCACCCGAGCGCCCGAAAAATCACGCATCAACATGAAGTTGATCATGTTGAGCGTGTTCAAAATCAGACGTTCGTAGGCAGGGGCGCGGTAATTGGCTGATGAGCCCGAATAGAGCCACGTAGCCATCGTATCGGCGGCCGTCGAGCTCATGTCGAGCCAATCCAACCGCTGATCGGCGATCATCAAATCTCGGGCGGAGCCTTTGGCGTCTCCTGCGGCCTGAAGCAGGGTTCCGCGCTCAAGCAGCAAAAGCCCCTTGTCGCCATCGAGTGCGCCAGGCAGATCGGTGTTTTGGTCGACCTCGAGCTGTTTATTGATCGAAGTCGCCGCTGCATCAGGCGCACCCGCTTGCAGGTCCAGCCGAGCCTCGCGCATGTTGTCCGAATATGTGGCACACCCATTAAGAGTGACCAAAATCAGAAGAACGAGCGCCCATGAATTGTGGGCACGAAGGCGCATGGCCATCCTTATTTGATCAAGCCCTTAGATAACGCTGCTTCGTTCTGGAACTTGATGGCCCCAGTCGCGACGTCGATCACCTGCATGAACATGAAGTACTGCACGCGGCGCTCGTCATCGACGCGTTCGGCCGAGTCATAGACTTTGCCGGTCACGAAGTACTGCGCGCCAAGTTGGCGGCCATATTCGGCCAACCGTGATGGATCGTAGGCTTCAGATTGCTGACGTTTGACTTCGGCGATCAGGTCGGGCTGATTTTCGTGGCTCACCACATCGGCGGCCGACTGATTCACCAGATCGGTCTCGATCTTTGAGAGCAACGCGTCGAGCTGCGAGTCGATGTGTTCCGACGTTTCGTTTCGCATCGGGAAGATCGCAACGACAGGCGCTTTGCCCGAGGCAGCATCGCGCTCCCATTGTTTGACGATATTCGAGTTGAACATTTTTTCTGCGTTTTCAACATAAAGACGCTCAAGGTCTTTACGGTCGAGGCGCAGGCTCATCGTGTACTCGTCAAGATTTGGCTCTTCGGTGTCACGAACATATTGTGGCTCGCCACATCCGACGGCTAGTGCCATCGCGACAAATATCCATTTCTTCATTTTTGATCCCTTGGGTTTAAAAATTGTCGGACCGGTGTTGAAAGCATACGCGCCGTTGGACGAACGCCCAGTCTCATGTATTCAACAGACGCACTTCTGTAGGACAAAATTATGACAGAAAACGTCTTCATCGAGTGGCTCACCGTTGGGCCATTCATGACCAACGTCTACGTATTGGGCTGCCTTGAAACCAAGGAAGCAGCCATCATCGACGCCGGTGGAAACGGGCCAGGACTGATCGAGCTCGCCACATCGCGAGGCCTTTCTATCACCCAGATCTTGCAGACGCACGCGCATGTTGATCATGTGGCCGCGTTGCCATTCTGCAAGGAGGCCACAGGCGCGCCAATCCTGCTCCATCCCGACGACCGTCCACTTTACGACGCGGCCGAACAGCAGGGGATGATGTTTGGTTATCCCGTTGCAAAGCTGCCCGAAGTCGACACCTGGTTGGCCGAAGGTGACGTGGTCAAAGTCGGCAATTTGAGCGCCAAGGTGATTCACCTGCCCGGGCACAGCCCAGGAAGCATCGCGTTCTGGTTCGAGTCGATCGATACCGCGTTTTCAGGCGATGTCCTGTTTGCTGGCTCCATGGGCCGAGTCGATTTACCCGGATCAGATCCCGAAGCGATGCGGGTTTCGATGCGACGTATGCGTGACGAATTACCCGACGCCACCCGTATCCTTAGTGGCCACGGGCCCGAAACCACGCTGGGCTTCGAGAAAAAACGTAACCCCTACATCGACGGAGACTGGTGATGCTCTACGCAGGATTCGACGTGGGCGGAACCAACGCACGCCTTGAGGTCTTTGATCGTTCGTATCAGACGGTTTTTTCCGAAAAACGACCGGTTCGGGACGCGCTGACGCCAGCTGCGATGGCAAAACGCCTCAAAGAAATGTTGGTGGAATCAGGCGTGGACGGCCATCAACTGAAATCGATCGGACTCGGCCTAGCTGGGCAAATGAGTTCCGACGGACAGATGATCTTCAACTCGCCGAATCTGGGTTGGAGGAACATCAAGTTTGGGGCCTTACTCGCCGAGGAACTCAAAGGGTTTTCACAGGCCAAAGTGGCCGTCGCCAATGACCTCAACGCGTTATTATGGGGCGAATATATCCACGGTGCAGCCCGCGGAACCACAGATGCGCTAGCGGTTTTTGTGGGTACAGGAGTCGGCGGAGCCATCATTGCAAACGGTGGTTTGATCCATGGGGCAGGCGGCAAAGCTGGCGAAATCGGTCATTCTAAGGTCGCGTTTGGCGGGCGCCTTTGCGGATGTGGCGAGTTTGGATGCCTAGAGGCGTACGCCGGTGGAATTCACCTCGAGCGGCGAATCGTCGAGCTTTCGCGGGAGCTTGAGTCGATCAAAGGCTTGGACCTTGCGGCCGCGGATGCCGCGATTTTTGAAGTTCCTGAGCTGCGAGCCGTCTGGGAAGAAGTCACTACGTTCTTGGGAGCAACGATCGCCAACGCCGTCACTATGCTGAATCCCGAGGTCGTCGTGCTTGGCGGCGGTGTTCTAGAGAACCTGCCCAACTTCAAGGAGATGACGCTCCGAAAAACGACTCCACTAATCCTGTCAGCATGTCGTGATGACGTGCGTTTTGAAATGAGCGAACTCAAAGATCGCGCCGGTGTACTTGGCGCGGCGCGGCTCGCAAACTTGGCTTGAGAT
>JBBKVQ010000370.1:0-4351 GCA_037968515.1 Bradymonadaceae bacterium | reverse complement strand
CAACGTGACCCCGCTGGTGGATGTGACCCTGGTGCTGCTTATCATTTTCATGGTGACCGCCAGTCAGATCGTCACGCCTCCGCCGCAGATCGAAGTGAATTTGCCCAAGGCCGCTACGGGTGAGACCAAACCAGCGACAACGTTGGTTTTGCAGATTACCAAAGATGGGGTCTTTTTGTTGAACGGAGAGGTCGCCACGCTCGATAGTATTGGCGCCGCCGCGAAAGCGGAAAAGTCCAAAGACAAAGAGATTCGAGCGATCATCGCGGCCGATAAGGCAGTGCCTTACGAAAAGGTTATCGAATTGATCGATACCATTAAGATCAATGGCGTGGACAAGTTCGCGCTGAACATCGACCGAAAGGCGAGCGCTAAGTGAAGGATAAACGTCCAACAATCAGCGGGATGCACGTTCGTGATCCACTCCTGGAAGAGCCCAAAGATCCGAAGCAACGTCTTGCGATGTGGGTTGGAGGGGGCCTTGCGGCCATCGGGGTGCACGTCGTTGCCGGGTTTACCTTGGTAACTCTTGCTCCGCTGCTTCAGACGGAGCACGTCGATCCGAGCGCTGACGCGATTGAAATGGAAATGGTGGATCAGTTCGAAGAAATTCCTGAGCCCGAACCTGAGGTAGTGCCTGAGCCTGAGCCCGAACCAGAGCCAGAGCCAGAGCCAGAGATAGTTGAGCCCGAACCAGTGGTTGAAAAGGAAGCCGAGGTTGTGAAGCCGGACGCAAAACCTGATCCTGCTGAGGCTCCACCTGAAGATGCGCCGCCCAACGCCAAAGAAGCGATGGACCCAGTGAACCTTGAGGGTTTAACTCTTGAGTCGACCTCAGATTCCGGCGACATGGCCATTAAAGTCGGTACTGGCATCAAGACCGGAAAAATTACGAACAAGTACGTCGATCCAAACCGTTTTGGAAAAATTAAGACTGCCGAGGGCGGGAAGGGAGAAGGTTACGGCGGGTCGGCTCCCTTGACAGTAGCCCCGAGGAAGTGCCCTTTCGTGAAACCCGAAGGGGTCCGAAAGGTTAAGGGCGTCTATCCGGCCGAGGCACGGCGCCGTCAAATCGAGGGCAATGTCGTAGCCCTTGTTTCGATCTCGGCTGAAGGCCGCGTGACAGACGTCAAGATCGTGACCTCAGTGGGTTATGGACTTGATGAGTCTGCAAGTGCGGCGTTCAAGCAATGGACGTTCAAGCCCGCTCAGAAAGACTGCAAAGCCGTGGATTATAAGCTGCGGCTGACGCACACGTTTTCGATGGAAGACAGCTAGAAACGCATGTCTCCGCCCAGCCAAAATGCTGCGCCATCGCCAAGTTCGGTGCGGAACTTCAAAAGCCCGAAATTTGTCGTGTAGGCAAACTCCAAGTCAGTGACTCCAAACAGCCGACTCAGCGACGGCACAATCGACGCTGGATGACTTCCGTGGGCTAACCGCATGTTGAGCTTATTGGTCAGGTTCAGGTGGAAGAACGTCTGATGTGAAAGGAAATTGGTGTTCGAGTCAAAGCCGTCGCCAAACGCGTAGTAATGACGCCCAACACCAAACCACGTTCCGATAGCCACCTGATTGAACTGGCTGAATAGGGCGCCCAAATCAAAGCTTCCTCCAAGGCGGCCTTCAACACCAAGTCGTTGATAGGCGCCGGTTTCGCTGAACGTGTAATAATCGCCAACCAGGTCCGTCGTCACGAAAGTCTGCGGGCGAATTCTGAACAGGCGAGCGCCCAAAAAACCACGGTACTCCGCGGCTCCCAGAAGCAGGTTCTGTGTCGTTTCTGCAGAGACTCGGCCCACGCCAAAGTCGACGCCGCCTCGGGCGCGAATCACGTGACGTGAAGATGCTTGGGTTGAGGTCACAAAACCGTACGCAACCTCGGCAAAAAAGCCGCGTTGGTTCAGTGTGTTGGACGGGGGAACCAGTTGGTTGCCTTGTAGGGTTCCAACCACGTCCAGCAGATAGGTCAGAATGAACCCACTGAATCCAAGCTGGAAAATCGGTGCCGCAACCCCGGTGATGCTTGAGGCCCCAGCGTCCGCATATGCAGCCAATGCCGCCGCCCCCATCAGTCCAAGCGAGATACCCTCACTGGCCAATAGGGCAGTGCTGGTGCGCGAATCATCGATCCAATAATGGCCAATGCCATGAATGGGTATGCCTGCAGTCAGCGCGATAAGCGCTGCCGTTGTCGACGTGGTTGATTGCGCGGTATCCGAAAAAACGAATCCCTGCTGGCGTAACGTCGGTACAGGCGTTTTGCTGAGCGCACTCTCTTCTTCGAGCGTCGAGGCGGTAGGCAGGTCAAGTAAACCCTCGAAGGGGTCGGTAGACTCCAGAGGCAACTCGTCGACTTGGCGTGTCTCCTGAGGCTGCGTCGTGAACGGTTTTGTGCTCGGTGATTCAACTGGTGTGGGTTCTTCTTGCGCGGCCAAGGGTTGGCTCAACAAACAAATCCCCATCAAAAACGCAGACCGAAACTTCATGCGGCCGAGCATCATTCGGAGGGCACCACGGGGTCAACCTTGTCAGGCACATAAACGAATTCCGTGGGTACAAACGTGGTGGCGACACTCACAAACCCAAGGGCGCGTTTGGCCTTTCCGTTAAGTCCCCACATGACGCTGGACGCTCCAGTGCTTGGCGTGGAGTCAAGTAGTCCTTGGCGAAGGGTGACGCGGGATGGCTGGGTGCCTCGTGAGAGTTCCGCGACGATATGCGAGACTGCGTCGTAGCTGAACAACTCCAATTCACTGGGCGACTGGGTGAATCCTTGCGCATTCCAGGTGTTGTAGAATGTGCGTGAAGCCGGCGTTGAAAAGACTGGCGAGAACCACGCGGGAATCAGCGCTCCCTCGACATAGTTGCCTGCCTGTCGCAGCAGCGCATCGTCTTGCCACAAGCTTGTTCCCAGATAGTGGACTCGAGTTCGCCCGTCACGCTTTACAGACTCCCCATAGGTTCTTCCCCAGATATTTTTGGCGGCTAGGAACGCGGTGACCTCGGCGACTTTGCCACCTGTATCTGGAATGAACACAGCGTCGGGTTTTGCGGCCAAAAGTGCGCCAGCGATTTTGGTGAAATCCGTGGATTTTCGATCGTAGGTCTTTTCGAAAACAATCGTGCCTCCATTGGCTTCCACGGCTGCCCTGAACTCACGCGCCATTCTGGTGCCGTAGCCAATGTCCGGAGACAAAATAGCGACACGTTTTGCACCGAGTTTTCGGATCGCGATCTGACCGGAGGCTCTGGCCTCTTCGTCAGCGTCTACGAAGTCCTGAAACACCCAGGCGTCGGTTGATGCCGGGATTTCGGTCGAGAGCGCAAGAACTGGGAGGCGTCGGTTCAACGCCAGAGGAGCGATTTCTCTGGTGCGTGTGGCGTCCACAGGACCCACGACGGCGAGCACGCCCGCTTTGTCTAAGCGGTCGAACGCCGTGCTGTCTTCAGAGTCTTCGACGATCAGGGTGATTTTTCCGTGAGGTGTCGACAGCGAAGCGAGCGTTGCCCCACGCACTGCTTTCTCGCCGATCGCACGATTGGGTCCGCTCAATGGTACTAAGAGGCCGACTCGTAGTGGTCCGCCAGTCACTTCGCGAGGACGCAGCGCAATGAGTTCGATGGCACGTGCGCCTTCCTGAATGGCATTCAACGCGTCTGTAGCCCGGTCGAGCACGTCGGTTGGCGTCTGTGCCCCTGTTTTTCTAGCCAATCCGTAACCACCGACTGCTCGCAAGAAGACCGACTCGTCGGTCGACCAGTCGTTCAAGACATCGTCGTCGACTTTTATGATGAGTTCGAACGCCCGCGAGCGAGCGTAGCGCGCCATCTGCGAGTCTGGGGTGGATACTTCGGCGAACGCCTCAGCCAGCGCTGCAACGGCATCACCTTCACGCTGGGCGTGGGCAAGTCCCTCGACAACCAGGCTCCAAGCGTCAACGCGGTCTCGAGCAAGAATATTTGGGCTCAACGACGCGCCCGGATAGGACTTGAGTGTATCGAGTGAACTCTTGGCGTCGCCCATCGCGGCATGTGCGGCTGCAAGATACACCTGCGCTGCATAACGAATACGAGAGTCCACCGAATCATCGCCAGCAAGTCCGGATAGAAGGGGCAGGGCGCGCTGAGGTCCAGCGTCTGCACTTTCAAAATCCCGCAACGCGGCTCGAGCCGAATAGAGCTCGGCGACCTGAGCAATTGCATCATTGGGGAAATCGGCCTGAATCAATCGGAACTCTTCTTCGGCGCTCGCCCATTGGGCGGCTTCAAGCAGGGCAATCGCCGCTTCGTAGCGACGTTGGGCTTCCTGCGAATCCGCTTTAATAGCGGTCGAACCGATGACTTCGTC
>JBBKVQ010000369.1:0-7310 GCA_037968515.1 Bradymonadaceae bacterium | reverse complement strand
ATGGATGCCCGCAACGTCCAAAACATGCTCTTGGTCAAAGTCGGTATAATAGCTAAATTCCCCGCCATGAGGGGACGTTTTGTAGCGGTTGGTATAACCAAACAGGTTCCACATATCGGTGTTGTAGCCGCCGTGGTCCTCGTGCATGAACGAATCATCAAAGAGCCCAAACCTCAGCCCCATCAAGGCAGCGTTCGCCTCGATCGGCGAATAATCAGCGTCCCCGGCATCGATCGAAACACTCCACGGCAAAGTCGGTAAAACCTGACTTAAGTGGGTTAAAAAAGTGGTCTGGTAGGCCTTGTCCGGGAACTCATACCCGAGCCGACGCGGGCCATCGTAGATATGGTATTCGGCCCAAAGCCCAAACCCGGTCTGCAAAAAAGCGATCCTTGGGTCTTGGTCATAACGCGCCGCAAAGGCGGTGTAAAAATCGGTATGAAATTCCTTCAGATCTTGACTCGACCAATCTGGGAACCCGGTCTGCTGCCCTTCGCTGGTACCGCTGGTTTCATTATAGGTGTTGAGCGCTTTGATCCAAGCTGGCACCCCAGTTTGGCGTCCCGGGTAGGTGTAATAGAACCGAATAATGGCTTGATGTTTATGGGCTTTAATTCGGTCGAGCATCTGGTCGAGCTTGGACCAGTCGTAGGCTCCTGGACCTGTAGATAGGTCGCCTGGAGCCACGTAAGCATATTCGAGCTGCACGTTGCCGACCTGAGTCTTTACCGGCGAGTCGTTCCAGGAGTCCTCCCAGATCACGATGCCTGTCATGGGCTGAACTTTGGTAATCGACGACTGCAGCGGCACCCCCCAGCACGTCGCCACGTCCAAATCCAACTCGCCGATATCCGGTTGACCCGCGTCTGGCTGGATATTCGAATTCGTGTCCGACACCGCGTCTGAGGCTGTGTCGGCGTCCAATTCTGGAGTAGCCGCGTCAAGACTTACGTTGTTGGCCGACTCGGAGTCGTCCGAGCAACCATTTAAAAGCGGCAGTGAGGCCGCCATTAAAAGACCAAAACTAATTCCTCGGATACTCAAAGCCGCCTCCTGCTTGTGCGTCACCGACTCTAGCTTGTCCACCGGGCGCTGCCAAAGGTCCCGAGCAAAATGTCGGGTTCATAAGTCCGCAGAGAACTCGATGACTTGTCCCGGGACCAAACGATCGGATTCGATTCTTAGCGAAGGTATCTGCCCAACCGGCGCACCCGCAGAAACTTGAATGACGCGGCTTTCACCAGCGGTCAGTCCCTTGAGTGAGGTTGCCGAACGTACGCCGTTTACGGTGACAAAGGTGTCGTAATAAATTGGCGCAACACCTTCATTTTCGAACGTGACCGTCGAACCGCCGTCGCACGATTCGAACGAAGAAATTCGGAAACGATATCCGGTTTGCATCCCGGCTTCTTTGATCCTGGCGGCGCTTTGGTAGTCAGGTTGGTTGTTCCCAAGCATGTACGAGATATGGAATTTCGCTGCTTCGTCCTGAAACGTGAGCCCGTAGATTCCCGCGACATCCAAAACATGTTCCTGATCGTAGGCCGTGTAATAGCTAAATTCTCCGCCGTGCGGTGAGGTTTTGTACCGCTCTGTGTAGTCCAAAATAGTCCACAGGGCCGTATTGTACGAAAAATGTCGCTCGTGCATAAACGAGTCGTCAAACACTCCAAACTCTAAGTCTAAAAGCGCTGCATTTCCGTCAATCGGAGAGTAGGCCGACTCGGCTGCCGAAATCGAAAGACTCCATGGAAGAGTAGGTAATATCTGCCCCAAATGCGTGAAGAACGTCGTCTGGAACGCCTTATCCGGGAACTCGTATCCAAGGCGCCGCGGACCATCGTAGATATGCCCTTCGCCCCATAAACCGAACCCGGTCTGCAAAAATGCCAACCTTGGATCTTTGTCATATCGGGCAGCAAAAGTGGTGTAAAAGTCGGTGTGGAAATCCTTCAGGTCCTGGCTGGACCAATCCGGAAACCAGGTCAGATCTCCTTGGCTGATACCCGTTGTTTCCTGATACGAATCCAGCGCTTTGATCCAAGCGGGCACTGCGGTTTGGCGGCCGGGATGGGTGTAATAGAACCTGATCACGGCTTGGTGTTTACGCGCTTTGATACGGTCTAACGCTTGGTCAAGTGTGGTCCAATCAAAGTTGGCCGGCCCCGTCGAGATGTCTGCCGGTGATATATACGCGTATTCCAGCTGAGAATTTCCCGCTTGGGTTTTCACAACGTTGTTATTCCAAGAGCTTTCCCACAGAACAATGCCAGTCATGGGTTGAACGTTGATGATCGAAGACTGCAGCGGCACCTGCCAACAAGTCGCGACGTCTAAGTCGGGTGAGCTCGTGTCTGGCTGACCAGCTTCTAGAGCGGCGTCGAGCGAAGCGTCGGTGTCGGCTTGAGACCCGTCGGACGTGGTGTCCGCGTCTGGATACTGATTCACTTGTGGGTTGGCGGGGTTCCCAGCGTCATCCGAACAACCGCTCATAAGCGATAATGAGGCGGCCAGCGAAAGACCAAAACTAAATCTTCGAATACTCAAAGCCGCCTCCAATTTGCCCAACCAGAACTCTAGCCCGTTGGCACGCAGCTGTCAGATTACCTGTCGGAACGATGTTTATTTGGCAGCTATTGTTCCTCTTGCTGCCGGCGAGACGCAAAAGCGCTAACCAGATACACCGAAAAGGCCGCACAGCTTAGCCCCGCAACAATATCCCAAAAATAGTGTTGTTTGGTCGTCAGAACCGAAAAAGCCAAAACCGCATAGACCGCCCAAATCTGCTTCGCGTATCGCGGGTTTTCACGAGCGACCGCCCAGGCCATGACGGCGGGAGACGTGATATGACCCGACGGCAGACAGTTCAGTGGCGTGTCCATCTGCATCATCATCAGGTAGTAGGCCTCGGTCAGACTGCCTGTGCCGGGGGCCGGGGGCCGCGGATAAGTGGTTGGATATGCAAACCAAATCGAGGCGTTGATCGCCAACGAGACGACGTAAGCACTCATGGTTTGATAAAGTCGATCGCGTGAACGGATGAATACTGGCAGTAAAATACCGGACGCCAAGAGCAGCGTGTAGGGATAAATCGTCCAAAGTAAAAACGGGGTTTCTTTGTCGATCGCTAGCATTGGCAACAGGTTCGGCGAGTTCACTGGAAAATGATTTAATAAAAGATAAACGCTCGCATAGAGCAACATAAACGGCGTGATAATCGCCGCCTTTTCACGAAAACTTAGTTCGCCGCTCGGCGATTTTGGCCCCCGCGCAAGCGCGAACGCCTTTGAAAACGCACTAGGCATCTTCATTCATCTGACTCCGGTTGAGGCGAAGGGAATTGCGCGCAACCTTCAGCATGAACTTCCCCGTCCGGACAGATTGTGCGGTTCCAATAAACACCTTCTAACGACGCTCCAACAAGACGAGTCCCGCTGAGATTCGTGTGCGAGAAGTTCACTCCCGAAAGATTGGCTTCAGTAAAGTCAGCGTTTTTGAGCGAGGCGCCAGCGAACGACGCATTCTTAAAATTTTGGCCCTTCATCTGCCAACCGTCGAGGAGTCTGGCGTTTGCGCCCAACCCGGGAAAAAGCCATGCGGGTGGAGGCTCTGCTGGCTCGGCGTTTAACAAAAGTGACCATGGGTCTTGATCAATCAGCCCATTGCGCGCCATCAAATTCAATAAAATCAGCGGGTTTTCGTGGGAAGCCTCTTCGCTGTCAGCAGGGACCGCCCCGCTTTGCTGGTCCATGACCTCACCGTCTTTCAAGACCACAAAAGTTGGAGTCGGAAACGACGACCCGACCTCGACGTGGGTTCTGACAAACCGAAGATCAGGATGGTTGTCCGTGAGCGCATCAAAATACGGGGCCATGCTCTTGGAGTTTAAGCAGGTATCGCTGTCGAGCATGACCAACGCGGTCGCCTTTTGAGCCTTCAGTTGTTCAAGCGTTGGTGGCTGATTCGCGCCGATTTCCTGGAGCTGAGCCGAAGTCGTTGCGACCTCGGCTGGCGCGGGTGGCGCATGTGTTTCGCAACCCGCAAGCAACAAAACGGCTGTGAGCGCGACGAGAATCCATTTCATGCATTTCCCTCAGACGGATCGAGCGAAAGTCCCACAAAATCACCCACTGCTGCCCAGAGACTCTCGAAGTCGTGACGATTAAAGGCGGACGCGGATTTCAGCCAGTCTACGTGGGGTGGTTTACGCGCACTGTCGGCAAAATGCCCACACACATCCAAGTGGTCTCCCCACCCCGTCCACAGAATCTCGCCCCAAGGATGCGATAACGTGGGCACAATGCCGTCGCTATCCAAGGTGCTGGGCCGGAAACCGTAGGCCACAGCCAAGGCGTCGTCGTGTTCTTCAGCCAATCGAGGATCGTCAAACCCTCGAACAGAAATGAATTGAACGCCACGATACAGAAGGTGGGTGGCCTGATCGTAGGGACGAATCCCGATAGATTTTGTGGTCTCCCAGCTGGGGGTGGCAGCTCGCATCACCACGCTGCCGTAACGGACACCAGGACGATTTGGGGTGCGACCGTTGAACTCTTCCATCGCCTCGGGTCGAAGTTGGCCAATCAGATCGCGGTCTTGCAAAATTAATTTCAAAAAAGCCCGAATGCGCGCTTGTCGTTCTTCGTCAAAATCGTCCAGCAAAAGATCATAAATCTGATCAAAAATGGTGTTATCCATCCCAACAACATCATCCAGCCGAACCAGAATACCACCCAAAGCTATCACAGCTCCGATGGGCAACTTTCCAAATTGAAGTGTGTAGATGGTCGTCAGCGTCAACAGATAGAGCAGATGGCCGCCGGAGACGCTGTCGAAGAAGTTCGCCATTGGCGTACCGCGATGGGGCGTGCAAACGGTGGTGACTGAAACGACTCGCGACACGTACTCGGCATATTTGGCGGCGTCGACACCAGGAAGTTTCATTCCCGGTGTCGTAAACACACGCGCGTCGATGCCCCCCGTGGAATGCCCAATAAGGTGAATCTCACCCTGTGGGTCGTCCTCGGCAATCACGTCATACAGGCACGCGGCTCGTTTTTCGACGCTGGAGGTCGGCAAGGTCGCCACGCTCCGCACGACTGCGCGCACGCCACGTCGGGCGAGCCGAGCCTCTAGGAAATCTGTAATATGATGGAAATAAGTAATTCCACCAATATCCGAAAAACCAAAAAACCCCGGAATTAGATAAATATGGGCGGTTCTCATTTTGTCGGAAACACTTCGTCATGCAGAGGTTTGTCGAATTCAACCAATATCTTTTTGAGTGTTTCTTCCACAAGCGGCATCGTTCCGTCGGCCATGCGACGCATCCAAAACCCCGTCGAGACCGCGTGACGATTAGACTTCGTCAACCCTGACAGGGCCACAACATCGTTCATGTTAACAAATCGACGGTAAAACGTAGACATCGCATCTTTGTCATCGCCCGCTTCGGATAAAGCGGCTTTGAATTCTGCTTTGATCACGTCCGGCCCGATTTTATTGAGAGTCTTATAAACCAAGGCGTATTCACGCAGGGTCGGTTTGAACGAGGCATATACAGCAGGTGCGGGGATTCCAAGCACTTTATCGTTTGCACCAATCTGAATTTTTTCGATCAACGACTTCAGCAGCTCGGCATCGAGGGAGCCGTCTTCTTTGAACAAAAGCCCGCCGACGATGGGCTCGGCCACTTTATTAAGATGTGTGTTTTGGCAGGTCACCTCGCAATCGCCAGGGGCGCCCCCCAAACGTGCGACCAACATGCGCGACTGTCGGAGTCCGATCATCAAGGGTACTTCGATTTTCGTGTTACCGACCTGCAGCGGTCCCACCGCGCCTTCCTCGGCTGGGTTTCCAAACTGATAGAGTTTGTAAGCAACCAAGTTGCGAATTCCCTCGATGGAGCCCGATTTGATGAGCGTTGCTTGAGCTTCATCGCTCATCTCGACGAACTCCGCGCCGTAAACGGTCGGTTTTTCCTCGACAGCCTGGACCGCCGTTTGCGTCGCTGTTGCTGGTGCTGGCTTCTCGGCCGGCGGGTCCTGTTTGCAGGCGGACGAAAGAACAAGAATAGCTGCAATAATTAATTTTGATTTCACTAAAATTCTCATAGGAAAAAGTCGGGGGCGAGCTCCATTCCGGGCTCAACAGCGTACTGTTCGAAGTCGGTTACGCCTTCTTCCATCAGCACTTCATCATCGACAAAGAAATTGCCAGTACATGCTTTACCACGGATTAAAATTGCGTGGGCAGCATCCGACATGATCTCGACTTTTCGACTCATGCGCACGATTTCATCACCACCCAGCAGGTTCTGCACAGCGGCCGTCGCGATGGCCGTTCGGGGCCAAAGCGCGTTCACCGCGACCTTGCCTTTGAACTCCTCAGCCATGCCCAAAACACACATGCTCATCCCGTATTTCGCCATGGTGTAGGCGACGTGTGACCCAAACCAATGCGGGGCCAGGTTGAGCGGTGGTGACAGATTCAAGATATGGGGATTTTCGGCCTTCAGCAGGTGCGGCAGGCAAAGTTTAGAGGTCAAGAAGGTGCCGCGAGTATTGATGGTATGCATCAAGTCGTAACGCTTCATGTCCATACTTAACGTGTCTCTCAGGTCGATGGCGCTAGCGTTATTGATGCAGATATCGATCCCACCAAACGTCTTCACCGCTTCATCGATCGCGGCCTGAATTTGTTCTTCGTCTCGGATATCCACCTTTACCGGAAGCGCCTGCCCACCCGCGGCTTCGATCTCTTTGGCCGCGGTATAAATCGTACCGGGTAGTTTCGGGTGAGCCTCAGTCGTCTTGGCTGCGATGACGATATTCGCGCCATCCTGGGCTGCACGCAGCGCGATCGCGAGACCGATTCCGCGGCTTGCGCCGGTCACGAAGATTGTTTTTCCCTTTAGATCTGCCATCGATATGCCTTTAAAAACGGGGTGGCACATAAGAGAACGCGGTGCCCACAGTGTCAAGTGTTGATGGACGAGTGGTTCGGCTCCGACTTGTAAGAGGCCCGAGGATACGGCTAGAGTGCCGAGCGCCTTAAACACAAGGCAGGAGCGATGAATGAAGCGAATCTTAGTCGGTATTATTTTGCTCGCAGCATGTGGGTCGGACGAGTCAGCAACGACGACGTGTGAGGTTGGAGAGACTCTTAACCCCATCACGAGCGTCTGCGAGATTCAGCGTACCTCTAATCCGGTACCCGACTTCGGCCGCGCGGATACCGGTTCGACGGAGGATGCCAGTGATGATGCCGCGATCGATTCACCCGACATGGCACCCGATGCTGAACCTGAC
>JBBKVQ010000368.1:0-6247 GCA_037968515.1 Bradymonadaceae bacterium | reverse complement strand
CTGGGATGTCTGAATTCGTCGACGGCCGCAAATCCCAAATCACCGCCATCGTCGGCCAGGCCAAGCAGCCCAAGTTCACGCAGCTTCACGACCGTCGACGAATTCAGACATCCCAGTTTGTCATCCGCAACCGCCGAAGCCTGCAATTGGTCTTCGGAAAATCGTTGAATCATGTCTCGAAGCATCTTTTGATCTTCGGTGAGCGCAAAATCCATCAGAGTCTCCTAAGCACGTCGCGTGAGATGACGATTCGTTGAATCTCACTGGTGCCTTCATAAATTCGTGTGACGCGAGCGTCACGAAGCAGCTTCTCGACCCCAAAATCTGGGTCAAGTGCGCGAGCGCCGGCCCGGGCGATGACAGCTTCGCAGACGTTACATGCTGTTTCTGATGCATGGAGTTTAGCCATGCTGGCTTCGACCGTGAACGGGATCTTTGATTCCTTCATCCAGGCGGCGCGCCAGACGAGTGCCCGAGCAGCTTCAACTTCTGCGGACAGATCCTCGATCGACAAGCCGGCTATTTCGGCTAAACGAAGGGCTTCGTCCGCAATCCCAATCGCCTGACTGGCGATGCCTATTCGACCGCCATCGAGCGCCATCATGGCCACACGAAATCCGTCGCCAACGTCGGCAAGTAGGGCGGTGTCCGGGATAACAACCTCGTCAAACGAGAGTGCAACCGTGTTGGACGCATGTTGGCCCATTTTTTCTTCGGGTTTCCCAAACGTGATCCCCGGCAGCGTCGGATCCACTACAAAAGCCGAAATGGTATTTTTTGAGTCACCTACCCGCGCCCAGACGAGGAAAACCCCGGCATAGGCGCCTGAAGTGATCCACGCCTTCGAGCCAGACAAAACAAAAGTATCGCCATTACGCTCCGCCCGGGCCTGCATCGCTGCCGCATCGCTACCGCTACCAGGCTCACTCAGGCAAAACGACCCGCTGGACCATTCACCGGAGGTCATTTTGGGAATCAACTCAAGATGAGTGGGACCGCCAAATTCCTGCAATACTTCGGCGACCATATTATTGACACACATGGTCACCGCGACCGCGGGATCCGCCGCTGCTACGACCTGAACCGCCTCTGAATATGAGACGACGCCAGCACCAAGCCCGCCGTGTTTCGGATCGACGTTCACGCCCATCAGGCCAGACTTCGCGAGGGCTGCCAGCACGTCTAGAGGAAACTCGTGGTTGGCCTCCCGGCGCCGCGCGCCGGGTCGAATGATCGAACCAGCCAGCTCTTGAGCCCGCTGGCGAGTGTCGAAATGAGTCGAGTTCAGCTCAAAGTTCATGGACTATTGCCTTACGAATTTGGGGGCACGCCCCTCTATGAAAGCGGTCATGCCTTCCTTTTGGTCCGCCGTGCCAAACAGGCCGGAAAACGCCGCTTGCTCTGCCTTCAGCCCATCGGCCAGACCGACACTAAAACCCTGCGACAACGATTTCTTGGCGGCTCGCAGGGCAAGTGGGCCGTTCTTTTGGATGCTAGCGATGATGGATTCGATGCGTTCCGCGAACTCGCCAATCGGAAACACGTCCAACACAAGACCGAGCGCCTTGGCTTCGTCCGCCTTCACTTGCCGCCCGGTCAAAACGAGTTCACGAGCCACATGCCAGCCCACAAGGCGTCCCAGCCGCTGCGTACCGCCCCAGCCTGGTATGACCGACAGTGAAACCTCAGGCAGCCCCAAGCGAGCTTTGTCCGACGCGTAGATCAGGTCGCAACCGAGCGCGAGCTCGAAGCCACCTCCCAAGGCAAATCCATTGACCGCAGCGATGGTCGGGCAGGGAAGGGCGGCCACAGCGGAAAACGCCGCGTTACCCAACGCACTAAACTCGTTTGCTTGCTCTGAAGTGAAATCCACCATCGCCTTGATGTCGGCGCCCGCTACAAACGCGCGGCCTTCGCCGGTAATCACAAAAACGTCCAAATTGGGGTCGTCTTTGGCGGCCAGTGCTACAGCAAGAATTTCGGAAAGCGTTTGACCGTTCAGGGCATTCAGCGCCTCGGGACGTCGGATCGTCAATCGACCCACACCATCGGCGACTTCATAGGAAACGCATTGGTAATCTGACATCTTTCAACCTTCGTAGGAGTAGAAACCGCGACCCGATTTACGGCCAAGCCAGCCGGCGTCCACGTACTTGCGCAGCAGGGGACACGGGCGATACTTCGAATCGCCGAGATTCACATGAAGCACTTCCATGATCGCGAGACACGTGTCTAATCCGATAAAGTCGGCCAGCGTCAGTGGTCCCATGGGCTGATTGGTACCAAGCGTCATGGCCACGTCGATATCCTCGACGCTGCCCACACCTTCCATAAGTGTGTAAGCGGCCTCGTTGATCATTGGCATGAGCACGCGGTTAACGATGAACCCCGGATAATCCTGCGCCAAAACAGTGGTCTTACCCATCTGTTCCGAAGCTGCTTTCACCGCTGCGTAGGTTTCGTCTGAGGTCGCAAGCCCGCGAATCAGTTCAACGAGTTTCATGATTGGAACTGGGTTCATGAAATGCATGCCGATAACCTTATCGGCCCGCTCGGTGAAACCACCGATTTTGGTGATCGAAATACTTGAAGTGTTCGATGCCAAGATCGTGTGTGGCGCAGCAGCTTTGTCCAAGGCCTGGAACACCTGTTGTTTGACCGACGCGCTTTCAACGACCGCCTCGATTATCAGGTCGCATTGCGCCGCATCTTCAATCGATGTCGTGAGCGACAACCGCGAAAGCGTCGCATCAAGCAGATCCGCCGAGATTCGGTCCTTAGCCAGCAATTTGGCCAGGCTCTTTTGGATGGTCGCCAAGCCCTTTTCAGTGGCCGGGCCTGACATGTCCGCCATGATGACTTCGTAGCCTGCTATGGCCGCCACCTGAGCAATTCCGTTACCCATCTGACCTGCGCCAATGACGCCAATTTTCTTGATTTCCACGACTTACCTCTTTTCCATAATTCGTGCTGCCGTGAGTATCACGAGGTGAGAAATCGGGTCAAACGACCATGACGTGCGGGTGGACGCACGAGTGGGCTTGTAATAACCTCGTCGGATGCCCATTTGCCCCTACTGTGAAACACATACCGAAACGCCGCTTGAGTTGTGTCCTACCGGAGATGGTTTCTACTCCATCGAAGAAAAGGACTGGCAAGGCTGCCGCGGCGAGCCTTTGCTTGGCTGGCCGGTTGCTGGTCGGTTTGTTGTGACCGCGATGGTGGGGCGAGGATCGATGGCGAGTGTCTTCAGGGCGCGCCAACTCCAGTTGAACCGGGATGTCGCACTCAAGCTTTTTGACAGCGCTTCGCTTCAGCATGAACTCTTGCCTTCTGGCGATCTCGACCAGGCGATTACGCTCGCCAAGCAGCGTTTTGAGCGCGAAGCGCAAGTGCTCGCTCAAATTTCACACCCTAACTGTGTCACGCTCTATGATTACGGCGTCAGCTCCGATGGCCGATTCCTTTATATCGCAATGGAGTTCGTGCAGGGCTTATCCCTACGACATGCCGTCAATCGAGGCTTAAAGTTCGACTCCATCATCGAGATCGCTCAACAGATTTTGCTCGCGCTGCGCGAAGCCCATGGTTTGGAGATAGTTCATCGCGATTTGAAGCCCGAAAACATCATTCTTTCGATGCGCGTGGGGACGGAAGAGCAGGTGGTTAAGGTCGTCGATTTTGGAATCGCAAAAATGCTGAGCGGTGAACAAGAGAGCCGCACAATGGCAGGCACCTTGTTTGGCACTCCTGCATACATGTCACCTGAGCAATGCCGCGGTGAAACCGATACGGTGACGGCTGCGTCGGATATCTATTCTTTGGGATGCGTCTTGTACGAGATTGTTTGTGGCAAGCTGCCTTACCCAGCGCAGACTCCGCAGGAAATGGTTCGTATGCACATCATGGACGCTCCAGCCAAGGTGGTGCCTAGGCCCGGCCTAGAGATCCCGCCCGAGTTCTCGGCATTTTTAACCAAGTGCATGCAGAAGGCCCCAGCGGACCGTTTTCCAGACGCACATGCAGCGCTTGTCGCTTTGGATGAATTTGTGGGCACGATGAGCTCGGGGCCGTCGACATCTGAATACATGCGACGGCGAGCGGCGTCGACTCAAGGTCGCGGCGCCAGGGTTTCGGTACCCAAGGACCAAATTCGCGGCGACCAGATCGTACCTCCTGTGATCGAGTCCTCGGCACCGCCACCCCGCATGAATCAACGTTCACAAGAGCCTGCGTTGAGCATCACCGACACTCACCCCCCTGGGACATTGAGCATGAGCTCTCAAGGGGGACGTCAGCGCGGATTGAACGTTCTAATGATTCTGGGGTTCCTAGCGGTGCTCGTCTTCTGCGCTGCTCTTCTATATTTCATCTGGTATAGAATCATCGGTCCATGAGGGGTCGATTTCTGTTTTCTCCAGACTCCGTTCGACATCAAGCATTCTCTCGGACGGCACCATCACTTCGAGCGTCCGTCGCGGAAGACGCAAGAGGCGCCCTACCGACAGCCCACGAACCATCACAGGTATGCCATCGTCCACCAAATGACGGGCAACGGCTTCGGCAAGCTCAACCTTATCTGTACTGATAACTTCGGCACAGAAACCATGTGATTCACGAAAACGCATCTCACGGCGAATATCGGTCACCAGGCACACCGCCAAGGCGACCACAGCGACTGCGATCACTTCAGGCGCTCCGTGTCGCCAGCCAAGACCGAACAATACGATCGTGAACACTGTCGTGCGAAGAATTGCGCGGTCATGATGCTCGGCAACGTCGTTCGCACCGACTTTTTTCCAAGCTTTAACAACGCGCTCTTCAGGCGTAAGCAAGCGAGTAAGCACGCCTTGAGAGACCAGCAGAATAGCCAAGCGCAAGATCCAATCGAATTTCGAATCGGGCAGAGGAAAAGGCAGCGTGACTGCGAGCGCTGCCAGAATCAGTGGCCAGATCCCCGAAGTCGGCGCGCCCACGCGGGGCATTTTTGAGATATCGCGCGTCGCGGTCCATCTGAGTGCCCATACAAGCACGGCCATTGATAGTGTGAGCTCGGTCCAAATTTGAAACATAGATCCTCCACGTTCTACAACGCCGCGCGCGGGTCGATTCTTCCCTCAGTTTAGCTTTGCATCGAGGTGAGCTACAAGGAGGCAGGAGGAAGCATGAAAGCAATTCAAATTGACGGTGATTCTCTTGTTTGGGCTGACTACCGCGACCCGTTTTGCGGGCCGGAAGACGTGGTCTTGGACATCATGGCAACGGCGGTGAATCGAGCTGATTTGCTTCAGCGAAAAGGGTTTTATCCACCGCCGCCCGGCGCGTCCGAAATTTTGGGCCTTGAAGCAGCTGGGGTTGTTTCTGAGGTTGGGCCGGCAACTGTCGGTTGGAAAGTAGGGGACCGCGCGGCTTGTCTGCTAGCCGGCGGGGGCTACGCGGAGCGTGTTCGGGTTCATCACTCGGCGCTGATTCCGCTGCCCGACGCCATGTCCTTCGAGCTCGCCGCGGCCATTCCGGAAGTGTTTTACACGGCCTACGTGAATCTGTTTTTGGAAGCCGGCTTAACCGCAGGCGAAACCGTATTGATCCACGCAGGCGGTTCGGGAGTCGGCACCGCTGGCATTCAGATGGCCGTCGAATCTGGCTGCCGGGTTATCGCGACGGCAAGTAAGCCGAAGTTGGAAGCGATTTCAGAACTGGGCGCATTTGCGGTTGATCGAAACTCCGAAGATTTTGTGGAGTGCGTCTTGGAAGTCACCGAGGGCCAAGGAGCCGACGTGATTTTGGACCCAGTCGGCGGCGGATATCTTCCGAGAAATCAAAAATGCCTGGCCCACGAGGGACGGCTCGTGTTGATCGGACTCATGGGCGGATCCTCTGATCAATTGGACCTCAGAACCCTGTTGAGCAAACGTCAACGAGTCATTGGAAGTGTCCTACGCAGCCGTGGCATTGAAGAAAAAGCAGCCATCACCGCGCATTTCCTCCACGATATTTGGCCGATGATCTTGGATGAAAGGATTGGCCCGATCGTCGACGACGAGTACAGCATCGAAGATGTCGAAGCCGCGCACGCTCATCTGGCGTCCAACGAGAGTTTCGGAAAGCTTGTTCTTTCGGTGCGGTAGCGACTTCGCGATCGTGGTTCTTCCTGTTATTCTATGCCCTCCTCAGAACTAGCAGTATATGGCAGCACCCAAAAAACTCGGAGGTTACGCACTCATCGACCGACTCGCCGTTGGTGGCA
>JBBKVQ010000367.1:0-14066 GCA_037968515.1 Bradymonadaceae bacterium | reverse complement strand
GCAACCCTGAAGGGCGGCGATGGTGGCGATGGCGGCGCAGGCGCTAACGGCGGCCATGGTGGCGGCGGAGCCGGTGGACACTCGATCGCATTATGGTGCGATCAAACCACTGATTTTGCTGACATGACCTTGACTCCTTCGACAGGCGGCGCGGGCGGCACCTCGCTTGGTTTGGCTGGTGAAGCCGGTCTGAGCCGCCAACAAGACGGCTGCGATCTCTAAGTCGGTGGCTGGGGCGCTTTGTCCCTAGCTCCGGCTACTCCACTTGCCACTTTTCGGTGGCAACCCAATCCTCACCCCATACGGAATCGTAGCTACACCAATGATTCCGCGCTTTATGCGCGTGAATCATTGTTGGCGCGCTCGTTGCAATTGAGCTATCGGTAAGCTGGACTTCTGGAGACGCTGATGAAAAAAATACTTTTAAGTTCGATTCTGCTCATGGGTTCGCTGGGTTGCGGTGCCGACACGGCCGACCAAGGCACGTCGAATGCCGTCAACCTGCCGGCTGGATTCGGAAAGTCAGATAATTATATCAGTACAAATGCCGCGGAATACACGCTTACCGGACAGGTGAGCGTGGCACTGCCAGCGGATTTCGATTCGCTTGACGATATTGCGCAGAAGTCCGCGACCGATCAAATCTCGGACAAAGTAGTCGACGAGATCTCGAGGAAATCCAGAGCGCGAATCGACGAGATCTTGAAGACCCCCAACGTCGATATCACCGAAGCTGAAGCGAAGTATTTCATCTACGTGAAACCGAGCTACCAGAACGCCGGTGCGGCCGAGACAGCTGTTGAGGAGGGAAACCTGCTCATCACATACCGACTGCAATTGGTTGGATCTGCTGAACTGTTGAAGTTCATCATCGACGCCGAAGGCGCCGAGCACCTTAAGTTTTCGATCGAGCATGACGGCGAAGAACTCGCCGTCGACGTGCTTGTGTCGCCGGTACCTTCCACCGACGCATTCCCTAAATACAACGAGATCTTCGAAGACGGCATCTACGATATCACCGTGATCTTTGGCGGGGATTACAACGAAGAGCGCTACGATATCGAGACCGCAAAGTGGACCGTTCAATTTTTGATCGAGAGTGGCTGGCAAAACGACTCCGTGACGACCTTCGAGGACCTCAAGGCGGACTCAGCGCCGTTTGTACTTCCAGTCACGATCGAAGGCCGTGAAGTCGAGGCGCGCGTTCATATCATTCACTCTCAGATGGATGACGACGCGGGCAAACCACAGAGCCTATTGCGCGAACTGGTCGAAGGCGCAGTCAAACGAAGCGACGTCGTGATCTACAGCGGTCATGCGGGCGCAGGCGCAGGTATGATTCTGGATTACCAGCCACGTTATGAGCTCGACGACTCAGAATTTGACGATATCGACATGAAAGAAGGCTACCAGATTTGGGTGTTTGACGGCTGCAACAGCTATCGAACCTACGTCGACGCGCTGCTCGAAAACCCAAACCGCAGCTACCAGAACACCAATATTGTGACGACCGTGAACACGACTCCGTTTTCGGCGGGCTACGAAATCATCAACCGCTTTGTGCATTGGCTCGTGCTTACCGACGATACAGGCCGACATATCCCGGTCACCTGGAACACGCTTCTGGGTGGAGTAAACGACGATTTCCCTGAAGTTCATTATGGCGTGCACGGCATCGACGATAATCCAAAGCTGAACCCAAATGGCGCCGATTTGCTGTGCGGGTCGTGCGAAGTCAACGAAGACTGCGGTGGCGGCGGAAATGTGTGTGTGAACTATGGCGACTCGCCGGCATGTTCAGTCGCTTGTACGACCAACGCCGCGTGCGGCCAAGGGTACGAGTGCATCTCGCTCTA
Source organism: Bradymonadaceae bacterium (assembly GCA_037968515.1). Lineage (GTDB taxonomy): Bacteria > Myxococcota_A > Bradymonadia > Bradymonadales > Bradymonadaceae > JBFFMO01. The sequence goes on along the minus strand of JBBKVQ010000367.1, from coordinate 12,210 downwards.
CGACGACCCAGAGCTTTTCTACATGCCTCGTCAGTGCGTTCGCACTTCGCAAAGCTGCCAGTGATTTCGGGCGGTTTTCCGCCGCCTCCAACCATGCGATAATCTGCGGATGGTTGACGATATTCTCCAAAATCTTAGAAAAGACGGGCGCCTCGAAAAAGAGGGAGAGTTTCGTCTCGACCCCGAGAAGGCCCGGGAAAAGCTGCGCCACTTTCGTCTGCCTGACCCGCATCGTTGGGTTTTAGAGATCGTGTCGGCAGCCAATATCCTACAGGCGACCAAGGTCGAATTCCGGGTGGATGCAGATGAAGTCGAGGCCCATTTTAATGGTATCGCCTTTGAGGCCGAAGACCTTTCGGATCTTTTCAACGCTGCATTTCGTGAAGCCAAATCACTTCGCGATCTCGCGGCTAAACAGCTCGCGATTGGATTTACGGCGGCCGAGGCGCTCAATCCGTCATCTTTTATACTTGAGTCTGGCACCTCGCGCCTGACTCTTGCTCCAGGAGAGCCGCGTGTCGAAGTGATTGCCCTACGGGAAGACACACGAATCTATTTTCGGCAGGCCTTTCGCGCTCGTCATGTGATTGAGTTTTTTAAGAATTTACGCGGAAATGTCGCCGAAAAAACCTACCTGAAAGAGTTTGCGAAATACTCGGACGCGGTCGTGGTACTCGACCAAACCCGAATTAGTTTCCCGTTCAATTTTGGAGGTCAGCCAGCCCACGGGATTGTGGAAGCCGACGGAACACGTGGACATATTCGAATTCTGCCCGCCGAGAGGACTTCCCGCACCCACCTGACTCAGTTCGGGGTGTTGATTCTGACCCAAACGCAAAAGGACTATCCTGGCTCCGAGGCCGTTCTAGATTGTCCGAGCTTACAGCGAGACCTGTCCAACGCGTCGTTCGTTAAGGACGATGCGTTCAAGTCCGCCATGGAGCTTTCCCGAGCGCTTTATTACGAGGGTGTGTACAACCTCTATCACAACCTCAAGCGACACGAGTTTTTGGACGCGCCCTTGGAACCCTTAGCGATTCATGTGATTGAAACGATTGCTGAAAAACGTCATCGAGGCGAAGAAGAATCACAGGTTTTGGCCAGGTTAGGTGCCCTGTTTGAAGGGTTAGTGCTCTGGCCGATGGCCGACCGGCCCGCCGAACCAGACGCGGTGATAGGGCAGAGCGCAAAAACTCCATTGGCAAGGGTTCGTCAGGCCCAAAAGCTGTATGTCTCGACTCAGAGCCATCACCGCGAGGCCATTGAAGGCAAGTCCCCGGTAATCTTGGTGACCAAGCGGCATATTTTGGACCTCACTGTCGCTGAGCTCCAGACCTACCTCGGCTTTGAGGTCGAGGACGTCACCCAAGAATTGCAGCACGCCAGCCTTATCAGCCAGAATAGGGCCGCGTGGTCGAATCGCCCATGGCCCATATCTTTGACTGCGATTCAGTGCATACGTACCGTCCAATCAAAACATGGGGCCTTTTCGGTAAGTGTTGGCGTCGCCCATGAAAACGCACCACATCCGACTGGCGTATGGGTGAAACACACTCGCCTGCTCTGTCAAAGCCCCAGTCCTTTTGATGTGATTATCTCTGGGCCTGTGGAAGATTATGAATACGCTGGCCCTAGTCTGACAGATGCAAATAAGGCCCTGGCGTTCGAGGCGGTCCACGAAATTCACCGCCTTTTTTTGAGTATTTCTTCACTCACGTCAGTCGAGCCTGCGCCACAAATCCGACGCGCAGGTCGCATCTATTTTGCTGCTTTGGCTAGCCAGAAATTACACGAAGATATTTTGAATAGCCTTGGTTTTGGCGAGGCGATAAGCGAATTTTGGGATAAATTTTCGGTTTCCGATTCGCCTTTGGCGCTGGGTGATTTCGAGGCTCGAGGCGTCAGCCTGGACTCGCTTATTCGATCTTTGGGTGATTTTGCGGATTTGCGCATATTCGAACGCGTAGATGCGAAGGGCTCTCATTCATTTGCTGAACTGGTTAGGGCCTCGAAAGAATCTCGGCTGCTGGTTGTCAAAGAAGCAGACCGCGGCCAATTATTTTCGCATTTTTCGTCGGTGCCGTCTGACGGAGTATTTATCTGGACAGATCCCGCCATGGACCGAGCGCTTTACTCGGTTTTTGGCGGCGACGTGAAGCCCGGCCTTGACGAAATCATGGCGTTTTCTCAGGCGAGCGCATTTCTGCAAAGAAATGCCCGCCCGTTCGTCGTTGAGCAGCCCGCGCGATACACGGTCATGGATACGTTTGAGGCACTGGGCTGTGAAGTCATAATGGCTTGGCGGAATCCGGGCCCTGGAACTCGAAACCAATTTAGGGTTCGGTATTTTTATGAGGATCGAGTTCTCGAAGAAGAAGCCCTAAAACCCATACCCGGTGAGTTTTTGGTCTATGCCCGCGGCTCGGCGATTGAGCCGAATACGGAGTACTCAGCGGTCGACCGATCGAAAAAACGCACAAAACTACAGCTGGAATTAGTGCGGCGGGCTTATGAGCTTGTGGTCGCATGGTTGGCTCAACAATTCGAAATTCAGTTGACCAAACGCGACCCTGCGACAACCGAGGTTTTGGACCTTCTGGTGTTGTCGCAGCCGCGTAAACTGCGCGACTTGAAGTTTTTGAGTACGACTACTGGCGCACGTGTAAGCCCAGCACAGGTCCGAAACTGGAAAGGACCCTTGGCGTTTAGTGAGAGCGCTGAAGTGGTTGCCGATTTCATTCCAGCGGAGGCACCCGGCGTGCTGAGAGCAACGCGCACGGCACTGGAAAGCTTGTTTCCAAAAACGACCTTGGTGGATTGCTCTGCCAACGATGAACTGGTCGCGACCATTCGCCGCAACCGCGACAGGTTTTTTGCGAAGTCCTTCATCAGTATCAGGCCGCCGGCCACTCGGATTGCGGACGTTACTTTGAGTACGGAAGGCTTGGATGTGCACCTGTGGATGCTGCCCGATTCCGAGCCTGGAAACAGGTTCTCGTATCTGTCGCTGGACATTATTTTTGAGGATCGCATTTTGTGCGCGCACACGATCCAGGTGCCTCTCGGGCGTTTTGAAGGGATCATTCGCGGCTCTGCTGTTTCGCCCGACGTTAAGACCTACGACCGGCTCGCCAAGACACCCGATGATTTGGACGCCAAGCTTCTGCAGATTGGCGAAACTTGTTTTCTGGATTGGCTGTCCAAGGCCGAAGACGAATCGCAACTTTGGTACCTCTCTAGGTGCGACGAAAATACTAAGACTATTTGGCCTTCGGCTTACGAGGCGTTACGCCAGCGGAGTCTCTTTAGGCTCTGTGACGGAACTTCGGTTTCGTGCGCCGACTTGGTCGAGGGTAAATCCCTGATTCTTTGGTCGGGGGTTGCAGACGAGTTGAACGGTCTGCCAGCGTCTCAGGTGGTCTTGGCCCGCGGTGCTCTTGCGCAACCTACGAAGTTACTTCCGGGTCTTCCATGGCGTCATGTGAATGGTGTTGAGGTCGATCACCCGATGCGATCGTCCACAGGCAGCGTCTCAGAACCGACTGCGGTAGGCCGGCACGAAGGCCAGGTGCTTAAAGACTGGCTCTTAGGCGTAGATGGCCTTCATTCGCATGCGTTTTTATCTCAGATTGCAGACATGCGTCCGCTTGGGGGAGGCAGACTTTTTGTCTATGTCGGGGACAACCTGGTGATGGATTTGGAGCATCCCATTGGTTTGGGGCTGGTGACTGGCGACCCAGATATGTTGCCTCTGGCCGCATCGTCTCTTTATTCTTTTTTGGGATCCACGGATTCCTTATTCGACTTTGACACCGAGCTGAGCCTGCACCGCGCTCTGGTTTCGCGCCTTATTCAAGACGTCTAAGTCCTGAACACCAAGTGTAGCGCGCATAAGTTGGTCCTCTTCATTCAGCGATATGCCATTGGGCAGGAGCAGAGCCTTCAGCAGCGTCATCGCTGCGAATGCGGGTCTTGATTCCGCGAGGATCTCCAAATTCCTTAGGAAAAGGTCTTCAGAATTCAAATAGAACACGCTGAAGGTACTCGGATGTGCACCTACTCGCCCCGACACGTCAGCACTAAAGACAAAGTCCTCGTTTTCTCGAAGGTAGAAAACCATCTGGGAATGGATTGGAGACGAGTCGTAATCAAAATTCCCCCAAAAAATGTCTTTTAGTTGGAAATTTAAGCGCCCTGTGATGGCAAGAATGGCCTGCTTAAAGCGCGGGCTAAGCGCGGTTTTATTTCTTGGCGCAATGACTGCCTGTTGCAGCAACGAGGCGTTCACCCGGCATGCCGTCAGGGCAATCATGAGGGTTTCAACGCTGGCGCCATGGACGTAATTTGTTGCAAAATTTGCCAGGTGCTTTACCGAGCCGTGAATGAAAACAGGGTTTGTGCGAAGCGCCCGTATGGATACCGGTCCGTTCTTGTCCATAAACACCTTGCGATTGGCGAGCGTCGCGACCAAATCAGGCCGGGATTGCACCAGCATCGCCAGAACGCTGACCAGCTGCGCGTATTCATCGCCGCCACCAATTCGCGCGAGTTCCTCCAATCTCGCGATCAAGCGCGTGGGGAGTTCCTCCTGGTAGATGTGGTCGATCAAAGCCTTGGCTTTGTGGAAGTTCTTATCCTCCAGCACGCGGTCACGGGTGAGAGTGTGTTCCAAGTATCTGGAATCAATTCGAAAGGTGAGGCCCGGCCAAGCCGAATCCGTGCCTTCAACTAAGGTTAACCCTTGGTTATAAAACCCAAATGCAGCGTCACCGTGGCCCACCAGACCGGCGATGATTCGAGTTCCAGGCTCGTTAAACTCGAATTTAATAGGGGAATCGACATCAAAAGGCCGGCGGATGTCCACTCCGGACACGTAGATCGGTACCCCAACATAAGCACACCATTTTTGAATAACGGCCGTGCTTCGTCCCATGAACTCCTCCGATTCGGGGCGAGTCATGCGCTTGAATATGCGAATTCGAGTGCCCTCAACCGGGTCGGGTATCGAGTAAAGCTCAAAGGTCCTGTCAGGTTTAAAAACAACTCTCCAACACTCTCCGCCCCTTGCAGTGTCTACGGCAACGGCAACCGGCTGGATGGCGTAAACGGATACAAAGCCGATTCCAAACCGTCCAATCTTGGTGAGGTCGTCGTCTTTTGTTGACGAAAATAGTCGTGTGAGGCGTGTCTCGATGATTTCGCGATTCATGCCTTCGCCAAAATCATTCACATGGATCGTGAGCGTGCCCTCGGTCTCTTCGCCGCTTGGTTCATCAAATTCGAAACTAATTTCTACTTCGCCCGAACCCGCATCAATCGCGTTTTGGATCAACTCGCGAAAGAACGCGTACGGGTCCGAAAACTGGACGATGAGGTCTTCAAGGACGGCCTTTACATCGCCCGATCTCATGGAGTCGCCAAAATAATTTCGGTGTCCGCGTGCTCCTCGAGCAATTGGAGTTGAGCGTTGATTGGCGTGTCGGTCTCTGGATTCGACCGCGTATAATTGCCGTCAGGGGATAGAACCCAAGTGTGCGTGTTGTCCCGCAAGTAGAGCAGGAAGCCTTCATCAAGAACGCGCTTGGCCAGCCGTGGGTCTTCGATTGGGACACACTGTTCGATTCGACGGAAAAGATTTCGGTTCATCCAATCCGCGCTCGAAATATAGATCTGCGGGTTGCCATTTTTGAAATAAAACGCTCGCGAATGTTCCAAGAAACGCCCCACAATACTGCGGACATGAATCGTGTCGGAGACATCAGGAATGACGGGCCGCAGGCAGCAAACGCCACGTATAATAAGCTCTATCGGCACGCCAGCGCGTGAGGCTCGGTACAATGCGCGAATGACCTCTGGCTCGGTCAACGAGTTCATCTTGACCATGATTTTCGAAGGTTTTCCTGCCTTCGCGCACATCGCCTCATTATCGATCATCTCGATAAGCCACGTATGCAGCACAAAAGGGGCTTGTTTTAACTTCTTCAGTCGAAGCGCGCGGCCAAGTCCCGTCAGCTGATTGAACATTCGATGGACGTCCGAACAGATATCGGCATCGGCCGTAAAAATCCCAAAATCCGTATAAAGACGTGAGGTTTTTGGATGATAATTCCCCGTTCCAAGATGAGCGTAACGCCTAAGTCGGCCGCCCTCTCGACGGACCACCAGCGACATCTTCGCGTGGGTTTTATAACCGACGACTCCGTACACCACGTGGGCGCCTGCGTTTTCCAGACGATTGGCCAGCCGAATATTTCGTTCCTCATCAAACCGTGCGCGCAGCTCGATCACGGCTGTGACCTCTTTTCCAGCATGGGCGGCGTCGATCAGGGCTTCGGGTAGCGCCGAATCCACATCGGTTCTGTAGAGCGTTAACTTTATCGCCAATACATCGGGGTCGGCCGCTGCCTGCTTGATGAAATCGACCACCGGCGTGAACGATTCAAAGGGATGGTGCAGCAGGATATCTCGGTTTCGAATCGCCTCGAACATGTCTGTACGTCGAAGCGTATCGCCAGGAGTTCCGGGAATGAATGGGGGGAATTTCAAGTCAGGTCGATCGACCATATCCGCGAGCGCCATCAGGCGATTCACGTTCACCGGCCCATTAACCTGGTAACAGTCCTCGGCCTTCAATTTGAATTGGTCACGCAGGAACGAGGTGATGTCATCTGGGCAATTATCGGCGACCTCCAACCGCACCGCATCCCCGTAATGGCGCTGGAAAAGCTCGTCTTCCAAAGCGCGTCGCAGGTCGTCAATTTCTTCTTCGTCGACAAAAAGGTCGCTGTTTCGCGTGACCCGAAACTGGTGACATCCTTTGACTTTCATTCCTGGAAACAAGTCAGCGACGTGGGCATGGATCACCGACGAAAGAAAAATGAAGTCGTAGTCGCTGCGTGCAACACTTTTAGGCAGCTGGATGATTCGAGGCAACGACCGCGGGGCCTGAACGATGGCGATTCCAGAGTCTCGGCCAAACGCGTCGCGTCCCTCAAGCGACACGATGAAGTTCAGACTCTTGTTCAGGATGCGCGGAAATGGATGGCTTGGATCGAGTCCTAAAGGCGACAGCACCGGCAACACCTGCTGATTGAAGTAGCGTTTGACCCAGCGTCGCTGCTTTTCCTTCCATTCGGCCCGGCGCGAAAAACGAATGCCTTCGGATTCAAGCGCGGGCATCACGACGTCGTTCCAGGCTCTGTATTGTTCGGCCACAAAAGTGTGAGCAATCCCGGAGATCGTGGTCAGCTGTTCTGCTGGGGACACCCCATCTGGGCCACCTGCCCGTGAATCGCCCAAGATTTGGTGCTTCAGACGGGCGACGCGAACCTCAAAAAACTCGTCGAGATTTGTGCTCGAAATACACAAGAATTTAAGCCGCTCAAGCTTTGGCATTGCTGGATCGAGGGCGAGTTCGAGCACGCGGCGGTTGAACTCAAGCCAGCTCAATTCACGGTTCAGATAAAACTCGGGGCTCTTGAGGTCCAACTCTTCGGATCGGCTTTCACCGGCGTCAATGATGTCTATGGCCATCTGTCTACTTCCCTATCGATAGGCGTTCCGAGTGTAAGGGGGAGCGGGAAGCTGGGCAAGGAAACGGGGAACAGGAAACGACTGCCCGATTTACACTCATTGGGCTTTGGGATAGAACCCGAGCGACTTTAACTTTCAGCCCACGAGGACATCATGGCGATTAAAATTGGCATCAACGGTTTCGGACGAATTGGTCGCTGCGTTGCACGTATTGCGGCACAAAACCCAAACGTCGAACTTGTCGCGATCAACGATCTCACAAGTGCCGAGCAACTCGCGTACCTGTTTAAGTACGACTCGACGCACGGCAAATATGCAGGTGTGGTCAGCAACACCGAAAAATCGATTACCATCGACGGTGACGAAATGCGCGTCTTCGCTGAACGCGACCCTTCGAATATCCCATGGGGAGACCTCGGTGTGGACTATGTGCTTGAGTGCACAGGGATTTTCCGCAGCAAAGAGCAGGCATCAAAACATATCGAAGCCGGCGCAAAATTTGTGCTCGTATCGGCGCCTGGTAAGGGCCTCGACATGACCTTCGTTCTGGGCGTGAACCACGATGTGTTCACTCCGGACATGACCGTGATCGACGTCGCAAGCTGCACCACCAACTGCCTTGCACCGGTCGCCAAGGTTTTGCATGAAAACTTCGGTATTCAGCACGGCCTTATGACCACGATTCACTCGTACACCAACGACCAAGGCCTGTTGGATGCGCCGCACCCATCGGACTTCCGTCGTGCGCGCGCTGCCGCAGTCAACATGGTCATCACGACCACTGGCGCTGCCGTTGCCGTGACCAAAGCGATGCCGGAACTCAAGGGTAAACTCGACGGCATGTCGATGCGCGTCCCTACGCCTAACGTCTCGTGTGTTGACCTTGTTGCAACTTTTGACAAGCCAGTGACCGTCGAGTCGATCAATGCAGCGATGAAGCATGCCTCGCATACGACGTTGAACGGCATCCTTGGCTACACCGAAGATCCAGTCGTTTCGACCGACATGATGAATGACCCGCATTCGTCCATTTTTGATGCGCAGGCCACCATGGTGATCGGCACACATATGGCCAAGATCATCTCGTGGTACGACAACGAATGGGGCTATTCTAGCCGCATGATCGACGCACTTCTCTTTGTCGATAACAAACGGAAATAACTCATGGATACCACCGGCATTTCATTTATCGACCAGCTTGAGCTGGCCGAAAAGAAAGTCTTCATGCGGGTGGACTTCAATGTTCCACTCGACTCGAACGGCAAGATCACGGACGAGACCCGCATCACTGCGGCGCTCCCCACGATCAAATACGCCCTCGAGAAGGGTGCGCAATTGATTCTCGCGAGTCATCTTGGCCGCCCCAAAGGCAAGGTTGATCCCAAGTACAGCATGGAACCTGTCGCTCTTCGTTTGGCTGAGCTGTTGAGTGTCGAAGTGGTGCTGCCAGAAGATCCTACGGATCGGGTCGTCAAAACCCTGATCGATGGGATGAAACTTGGGCAGATTGTGATGCTCGAGAACTTGCGTTTCAATCCAGGCGAAGAAAAAGGCGATCCTGAATTCGCCAAATATCTTTCAACCTTGGCCGAGGTCTACATCAACGATGCCTTTGGTGCTGCTCATCGTAAACACGCTTCTGTCTATCAGATGGTCGAGTATTTCCGACGCGGTAAAAAAGGGGCAGGTTTCCTGATTAAAAAGGAAGTCGAAGCTCTTGGCGCCTTGATGACCAAGCCGGCACGACCTTTTGTTGCGGTGATGGGAGGAGCGAAGGTCTCTGATAAAATTGGGGTCCTGACTTCCTTGGTCGATCGTGTGGACGAGGTGATCGTCGGTGGCGCCATGGCCTACACGTTTCTAGCTGCTCAGGGAATCGATGTGGGGGCTTCCCGCGTGGAGGTCGACCAGATCGAGACGGCAAAGAGCATCCTTGAGCGTGCGGTGAAACTTGGGAAACGCATCTTACTTCCCGTGGATCACATCACAGCGCCTCGTTTTGACGCGGACAAGCCGGCTGAGGTTTCGACCACAGCCACGGCGTCGATCGCGGCAGGCATGATGGGGCTCGATATCGGACCCCGTACGCTGGACCTCTACCGTGGCGTGATCGAGACGGCCGGCACGGTGTTCTGGAATGGGCCCATGGGTGTATTCGAGAACCCGCTTTTCGAACGCGGAACGCTTGGCGTTGCTCAGGCGATGGCCACAACAAGCGCGTTCACCGTTGTGGGTGGCGGCGATTCAGCAGCTGCTGCTGAACAAGCGGGCATCACTTCATCTGTGGATCACGTGTCTACAGGTGGCGGCGCTGCGCTTGAGTTGATCGAAGGAAAACCTCTTCCTGGGATCGAAGCACTTCGCTTGAATCACCCGTTCTAACGTCAACAATCTGACGATCAGAATACAAATGAAGGGCCTTCGGGTCCTTTTTTTGTGGTTTTAAATTGGACAATGAGTTGTTCCAAAGCGCGTTTTGAGAATACACTACGACGAGTTCAGTTAATTGATTTGAGCCGTGGGGGCTTCTTGAATCCACCAAGTTCCATGATCCGAGTATTGCTTGTCGACGACGACGTCGATACGCACATCCTCGTCGACGACTTGCTTCGTCAAGATCGTGCTCGTTTTGATCTGCATTCTGTGAAGACTTTGCGCACGGCTCGTCGACTCATGAAGGCCGACGAAGTCGACGTCTTGCTCGTGGATCGCCGGCTTACTGGCAATGATGGGCAAAACCTGCACGCCGAAATCTCGGCCCGATACCCTTATCTACCGACCATCGTGATGACCTCAGGGCCCCTTACCCGCGGGGATGAACCCACGGAAGCATGGGCGACGGTAGATAAGACTGAGCTCTCGTTTGAATCGTTGTCGGCACTCATTGAGACCCTACACCGACAGACGACCGAGCGTCGCAAACAACGCGATGCTTGGTCATTCTTGTCCGCGAGTATCGATGCGTTGATGGACGGGGTCGTTGTGGTTGGCGACGATTTGAATCGGATTCTTTCCAACGACGAGTGGCAGGCCAAACACGGCACGGACATCAGGTTAACCGATTGGAAGGCGGCACTCGGCACCGAGGCAGAAGGGCGCGTGATTTTGGACGGCCTAGACATGCTTATGACGGGGGCTCGCTCGTATTTTCAGCATGAAATGTCATTTGGCGACGGCCGCTGGGTCCACGTATCGATGGTCGCGTTTTACCACGAGGGACGTCGTTATGGGGTCGTCACCGAAAAAGACATCACTGAAAACCGAAGTCTGAAAAGCCAGATCGAAGATGCCCATTACCGGGATCCTGTCACCGGATTACCGAGCCGTTCTGAGCTCCTCGATGTCTTAAAATGCACCCTTGAAGTCGGTGTTCCCGCCATCGTGTTGCTGATCAACATCAACGACTTTAGAAGCATCAACCATGAGTATGGCTACGACGGTGGGGATGAGGCTCTGGCGCTTGTCGGTCAAAGAATCCGAAACACCCTCAACTCGAGCGCCTTCGTGGCTCGGTTGGGCAACGACGAGTTTGTGGTGGTGATTCGTGGCGTGCTCGATCGAACCACCGCCAACCGTTTTGCAGACGATATTGTCCTGGGTCTGAATGCCCCGATCGTGATTGCTAAACAGAATGTCATGGTGTCGGTGCGGATCGGCATTTCCTCACCGCGGATCGGCATGTCCGTGGCAGAAACCCTTCGTTTGGCCGAGCTCGCCATGTTGGCCGTCAAGTCGAATCCAGAAAATTCCTGGCGGCATTACGACTCGAGCATGAAGGTTTTAGGCGTCCACAAGGTCCATTCCCCCAACGAGCTCACGATAGCGATGGCTGGTGACGAATTGCATCTGACCTACGAGCCGATCGTTGATCTCAGCTCTAAGAAAGTCGTCGCAGTCGAGGCGCATGTGGCATGGAATCATCCGCTCGATGGTCTTCAAAACGCCAAGCAAGTCAGCCTGTTGGCCGAAAAGTGTGGAATGGCCGAAGATCTAGCGTTTTGGATGATCGATGCTCTTTCAGCTGATAACACGCGCATCAGAGACAGATTTCCTGACGCGGAAAACATATTCTTGAGTGTGACCGCTGGGCTTGTCACTACCGGAGCGTTCGCAAAAGCCGTAGGGCAGGTGCCGTCGATCGCTCTTCAGCTTCGGGAGGATGTTTTTCGCCAACCTAACGAGTCACTCAACACACACATATCGGTGTTGAAGTCGCTCGACATACCGATTTGGCTCGATCGCTTCGGCGGAGGTGACACTGCGCTGCTTAACATCGCTTCGGTGAAGTTCGCAGGGGTCAAGCTGGACCCCGGTTTCGGACGTTTGCAAGACCCTGAATCCCGAGCCAAGTTGATAAACAGCCTCTTGGCATTTTGCCAGCAAATGCAGTGGAAGACGCTCGTATTGGGCATGGACGAAGCGGAATTGGTGCCGTGGTTCGCCGAACGCGGTTGGGAGTTAGGGCAGGGACGCTTTTTTGGTCAGCCGCGACCTGTCGATGACCTTGTGCTCGAACACCGCACAGGCTGATCTTGACGAAACGTCCCGGAGTGAGTACGGTCCCGGGTCTTGTTTGGCGCATTGTTGCGCAACCCCGGAGTAGACCTATGGCACGTGTTACCGTCGAAGATTGTCTTGAAAAGGTCGAAAACCGATTTGCACTCGTCATGCTTGGCA
>JBBKVQ010000366.1:0-45065 GCA_037968515.1 Bradymonadaceae bacterium | reverse complement strand
CTGACCATGGGAAGCATTGGTGGTGCGGTGAACCTGAACCTCCGATTGACAGCACTTGAAGCTGCTGGTCATGCGAAGATCGTGAGTTCGCCTAAGATTCTGACCCTGGACAACACCTCGGCCACGATTTCTCAGGGCACAAGTATTCCGGTCAGTGTTGTGAGTGCCGCCGGCGTTCAGACGGTCTTCGTCGATGCGTCGATTGAACTCAAGGTCACTCCACACGTGACTCCTGACGGAAATATCCAGTTGAAGATTTCAGCTTCGAAGAACGAGCCTGACTTCCAAAACACCGGCGCACGTGGAGACCCCACGATCATCCGTAAGCAAGCTGATACTGAGCTCCTGATTAAGGATGGAGACACCACCGTCATCGGCGGTATCTACACTCGAAACTCAGGTACCAGCATCTCGGCTGTCCCGTTCTTCCACAAGATCCCGATTCTCGGATTCTTCTTCCGGACACAGTCGGAGAGCGATCGTCGTACAGAGCTGCTGATCTTCATCACGCCCAAGATTGTGAATCGGGCTGAGTCGATTGGTCAGGATTCCAAGTAATTCGCTGTGCGAAAAGAGAACTGTTATGATGAACATGAAAAATAATTCTTCAAAAGCCACCGTGGAGTCCCCGATGAAACGAATCGGATTAGCCGCCGGGATGCTCTTAGCACTCTCGACCTCGGCATGCGTCGATGCTGATGCTTCGCTTTTCATGAAGGGGCCCGTGTTTGCATCGTGCTCCGAGTCAGATTCTGGCGGAATCGGATGTGTCTTCGAAGGCGAAGATGCAGTTGGAATCGCCGAAGTACTGACCGTCAACTTGGGCGATCTCGCTGATGGGCAGGCCCCCGGTGGTAGTCCGAACATCTTCACGATCGCCGTGTCGCTCAAAAATCGCCTGATTGGGAGTGATACCTACGCGCCGATTGGTGAGCAGAATAACCTTCGTGTCGACCAGAACTCGGTAATCCTTGATTCGTTCCAGATTTCGTTCCCATCGGACAGCAATTTGGGCGGGGTGGACAGTCTGGACACGGAATATCGCTACGTGGCTTCTGTTGACACCGGTGGCAGCAGTTCGGGAGCCGCAGTCCGCCTTGTGGATGCAACCACAGTGCAGGCGTGGAAGGCGGTTTTTGGCGGCCTTGCTGGTAATCAGGCAGCCGCCATTGTCCCGGCTATGGTGAACCTTCAAGCATTTGGAACTACCATTGGCGGCCAAGAGGTCGAGTCCAATATTGTGGGAATTCCAATCAACGTTTGTTTGGGATGTACCTATCGAAGCAGTGCATTCGGCACACTCGAGTGAGGTTTTTCTGGCTTCTTTCTAGGCCCCTTTCTGGGGCCTTTTTTCTTTCTTGGTTGTGACGTGGGCAAATCGATGTCACCAATACCGGCGAATTTCTAGGAGGAAAAAATGGCAGAATCGCGAGTACCCATTGCAATCATCGGGGGCAGTGGCCTCTACGAAATCGATGGTTTGACGATCATCGAAGAACGTATCATTGACACGCCTTTTGGCAGGCCAAGTGCCCCGATCCTCATCGGTGAACTGGACGGCCGACGCATCGCGTTTTTGCCGCGCCACGGTGTGAATCACGAGTTCAACCCTTCTGCCGTGCCCTACCGGGCCAATATCTGGGCCTTGAAAAGCCTTGGGGTGTTCTGGGTGGTAACGGTCAGTGCCGTGGGATCGCTCAAGGAAGAAATCGTTCCTGGCCATTTCTGCGTTCCGGATCAAATTATCGACAAGACGGTGCAGCGACCGAACACACTTTTTGACGAGATCGCCGTGCACGCTGGGCTTAGCAATCCGTTCCACCCGATGCTGCGCGAAGTCTTGCTGAAGGCGATTAAAGACGAGGGCGTCGAGGTGCATGACGGCGGAACCTACGTGTGTATGGAAGGTCCGGCGTTTTCGACGGTGGCCGAAAGTAATTTGCATCGGTCATGGGGTGCGAGCCTGATCGGTATGACCGCGATGCCAGAGGCACGCCTCGCCCGTGAGGCCGAGATGTGCTACGCGACCATCGCCCTGTCCACTGACTACGACTGCTGGAAAGAAGACGACCACGTGGACGTTGGGAACGTTCTCGCGGTTATCAAGAAGAACGTCGAGAACGTTCGTCGGGTGCTTCGTCGCGTGATTCCCGCGATTCCTCTGGAACGCGAAACCGAATGTGACGCCTACGGGGCGCTCAACGGTGCGATCATGACGAAACAAGCGGCGATTCCCGATTGGACTCGCCAGAATCTCGGCATCATCATTGATCGCTTTCTGGAACCTCAGGGCGAGTAACGTCGATCTGCCAGCCAAACTCGGCGATCAGCTCTTCCAACGTCCAGGCGAGCACCCGCTCGTCAAGCGACTCCACCCTCGCCAATGGCGCGAAGTCCCGGAATTTCCCCGCATCAGCGGAGTTTTCGAGCGCGTCGGTGAGCAGGACCACATTGAGGGCGGGCACAGATTCGGCTATCGAGAGAAGCTCGACAGTCACTGTCTCGGGACTTCCTCGCCTTCGATCGACTGAGATGATCCAAGAGTACATAATAGGCTCATTCAAAGAGTGAAGAGGGACGATGCATGAGTGAGTTGCTCAAAGGTCAGTACGAGGTTCAGAGTGTTCTGGGTGAGGGAGCACTTGGGCGTACCATGCTCGCAGCTGATCTTAAAAACTCGGCAAGGCTCGTGGCGATCAAGGAGCTTTTGCCTAGTCGAATGAAGCGATGGAAGGACCTCGATCTGTTTCATAGAGAATGCAAGACGCTTCAGGGATTATCCCATTCTGGTATTCCGAGCTATTTCGAAGATTTTGTCATTGATGCCGATCTCGACGCCCCGCCTCGCCTGTTTCTGGTTCAGGAGTTTGTGCAGGGGAAGTCGTTGCAGGATCTGTTGGATGAGGGAGAGTCGTTTGCCGAGGACCGAGTCCGGGACATTGCTCGGCAGGTGCTCGGTATTCTGAACTATCTACATACGCGGAATCCCCCAGTCATTCACCGCGACATCAAGCCCAGCAACTTGATGGTTTCATCGGAAGGAAAGGTTTCGCTGATTGATTTCGGCGCCGTCCGTGAATCGGTGACATTTGATGGGTTAGGCTCGACGATCGTTGGAACCTTCGGCTACATGCCGCCTGAACAATATGCGGGCAGGAGCGTCCCGGGGACTGATTTGTTTGCACTGGGGGCAACGTGTGTGCAGTTGCTCACAGGAAAGCCACCTACAGACTTGTTAGAGGGCATTCACCAATTCAAGATCCCAGCAGACTTGCCCGTCACCCTTGGGTTCGAGAACATCTTGCTTCGACTCACGGAGCCAGAGGTCGACCGCCGATTTTTGGCGGCTTCCGATGTGATTCATGAACTGGACACGGGCTTTTTGATGGTTGCGAAGGCCGAGATATTAGGCGCACTTCCGATTCCCCATCAGATTCGCGCCGCGCCGCGCCCGTTTCCAGGATTCTTCTTGCGAGATGCCTACCTGGGGCAGAGTCACCTTGCCGTGCTCTTACTTTCGTCATTCGGGGTAATGCTGTCCGCAGCATTTCCCATCGTCGTGCTTTTGTCGGGTCAGCCAGAATTCGCCGTTTTGGGCGCGTTTGCCACGATGATCGCAGCGATGATGGCCGCCAGCGTCACCCGAAAGGCTCGGCGAGAGATAGACGTCTATCGTCGAGGCATCTATGCGCTGGGTGAGGTGACTGGCGTGTTTTTGAGCTCGAATGTCGCGAATGCGACCAACCTGACCTACCGCTATCGGGTTGGTCAGGGTTTTGAACACGGTGCGTTGTCGACGGTGGACAGGGACTACCAGAAGCTCACGCCCGGAGACCCTATTGGAGTGATCTATCTGGCGGATGAGCCCAGTGAGCACGTCATGTACGCGGTGCCGCGAAAGTGGTCGAATCAGCAGAACACCGGTACATCCGATCGTCTATTGACGACCTAAGCCTCGACGCGAGTCCGAGCTGTGTCGATGAGCTCTTCGCCCTTTGCGCGAGCCTCTTCGAACTGTTCCGCACCGCGGTCTCGAATATCGGAAATGCGATGTCGGAGGTCGTTGCGAAGTTCGTCGCCACGCTTAGGAGCGAACATGACACCGAGGGCGGCGCCCACAGCGATACCGGCGCCAAAGATTCCCAGAGCTGGCAGCACCAGCTCCATCGTCGAGCGTTTGTGTTCCAGACCCAGTCGGTCCAACACGCCCGAATGGACGCCGTCGTAAGTGTTAGTCATCGAACGTTGAGCTTGTTCTAAGGCGCGTTTCCAATCCATGTCGTCTCTCCATGTCATGATATTTCCGTATGTGATTCTGCCGGTGCAGTGAGGGATTTCAGTTGAGTCGCAGCGAGTGGGACAAAAATTGCCTTCATTCCGATGCGCACGAGCCGACGAGTAAACGGTGTCGGCAGTCCACCCGCCAAGAGGTACCCTGCAGCTGCAGCGATTCCCATGGCGATATATGGATGTTCTTTGACCGTCTGGGTCACCGATTCGGGTGACCAGACGATAGGTGATTGATCATTCATGGTTTTCCTAGACGAGCCAGCGGCTCTTGGCGAGTTTTCCAATGAAGTACCCGACGGCGAGTGCGCCAACGACGCATGCCACAGGATGATCCTCAACCACCTGCATAGCTCGGCGGTTGACGTTGTAGGCTTGATCACGAAGATCGCGATAACGCTCCTCGATCTCGTGATATCCGTCGACGAAGGTCTGACGTACTTCTTCGCTTGCTGCGTTTTCTACGGTCATTTTAGGCTCCATTTCATTCATTTCAGACCTACATACAAACCCATTGCGAACGCAAGTCCGACGGATTTCCCAGGGTGCTTCCGGATCCAGTCTGCGACATCCAGCCGCTGGACGACCTCTTTTTCAAGTCCTCGCAAATTGGCTTCAATCCGAGCCTTAGCATCCCGAATGCTCGTGTGAATCTCCACCACCTCCATCGAGTATTCGTCGTTCAAGACGACGGTGGAGAGCCCGGTAGTTGTGTCATCCATTTTCGACTCCTATCGAGTTCTTCACCCGCCATTCGCGGCCCAAGTTCATCGGTTTTGAGCCGTCCAGCGATTTTGGCAAAAGCATGGAGCCCAAATCCAAGATGCACCGCGGACAGCACCAGTGCTGTGATTGCCATGCCAAGGACACCAAAAGCCCAACCAGCAAACAGAATTGCCGTGACGCTCAAAAGACCAAAGCCCACTAGGGCGACAATTCCAAAAAAGGCCATTGCCGCGAAATAACGACCGGCGATTGAAGCATCCTGCTTGAGCTCCAAGCGGAAGAGTCGAAGGTGCTCGCGGAACAGGAGCAAAACGTCTTCACTGAGCGTCTGAACTACAGCTGAAAGTGATGTTTCCCCGCGCTGTGATTCGCGTGGACTCATGGCGTGATGGTGATCGTGGCCAGCCCAAGTTGACTAACCTGTTCTGTGGGTTCGCCGTTGTCACCGTCGTTTGAAACGACTTCGGCCCCTAACGAATACTCTCCGGCGCTCAGCCCTTGAAACCAGCTTGTCGCGATTTCAGTGAGGGTGATCGTGTCGCCGGACAGCGTGGCGTTCTGATAAATACCGTCGGTGTTCGTGTCTTGAATAAACACCCGAGTGCTGTCGACATTGATGGGATCGTTAAATCCCCCAACGACGAGTGTTACAGTCACAAATTGGTCGGTCATTCCCGTTGCCGTCGAAGCCACCGAATTAGGTGAGACGGCCATCGATATGATCTCTGGCCCACCCAACAAGTCATCGGCGCAACCGAACCCAAAAAATACCATCGCCGCAATCAGTCCGAACTTCACCGTTGTCATGGGCTCCTCCATAGCAGTACCTGTGTTGGTGTTTGTAGCACCTTGTTTCACTCCATGCACGCTTGAGCCATGTCAGAATCACTCCATGAACTGTTGAATGGACCTTGCAAGACCGCCGGCAGAGTCCGCAGGGCCGGGCAGGCCGTACTCATCGAGAACGCCTACACATCGATCGCTATTGTGGGGGTCGATGTCCCCGATGGATCGCTAATCAAGGTCGATGGGGAGTACGACGGCCTGCGAATTCTAGCACGGGCTGTCGAGTTGGTTCATGCACCCGAGTCGAGCGAACGACTCTTCGATGCGATGAATGGGCATGGGGAAGTGGTCGTGTCTCGTGCTGAGATGTATCGAGCTATCCGTGACCGAATGCACCGTGAAGGCTTCATCGAGGTCGAGACACCTGTGCGTGTTTCCGCAGCCGGCACCGATCCGTTTCTGGAAGCCGTTGGATGTGAGGACGGCACTTGGCTGCAAACGTCGCCTGAGTTCGCGATGAAGTCGCTGCTGGCTCAGGGGCACGAACGGGTATTTCAGATCTGCAAAGCCTTTAGGGGAAATGAGATCACTGCTCTTCATAATCCCGAGTTTACGATTCTGGAGTTCTATCGTGCCTGGGACGATATGGACGCCGTGATTCAGGACGTCGAAGATATCGTGAAGGTTTGTGTTCCAGACCTACAAGGGACGCCGTTCGTACGTCGCACGATGAGCGACGTGGTGCGATCTGCCGCGAATATTGACCTGCTGGCTTGTCAGACCCCCGACGAATTTCGTCGTGCCATCCAAGAGCAAGGGCATTTTGAGCCCCGAAAGGAAGACGGATGGCATGAGATGTTTTTTGAGCTAATCGTGACGTGCGTCGATCCCTACCTTGAAAAGCAGCCTCCGACCTTTGTGACCCATTGGCCATCGCAAGTGGCGGTGCTAGCCCGCCGCAGCGTCGCCGACCCACGCGTCGCCCTAAGGTTCGAACTCTATATCGATGGGTTGGAGTTGTGTAATGGGTTTGAAGAGCTCACCGATCCCGCCGAGCAACGAACGCGTTTTGAGGAAGATCGCGAGTTTCGACGGCAGCACGGTCTGTCAGACGCACCGATGCCCGAGAATTTCTTGAAGTCCCTGGAGTGGGGGTTGCCGCCATCCGCAGGTGTGGCGATCGGTTTGGATCGGGCGATGATGCTTCGAACGAAGACCAAAGAAATTTCGAACGTGCTTCCCTTTTGGTGGGGACGCGTCCGATTTTAGCTATTTTTCAGGAGTCTGCTCTTTGGCAGCTGGTTTCTCTTTGGGGCCAGCGGCGGCGTCGGTCGACCCTTTGAACTGAATTTTATCCACAATTCCCGTAATCGCGAACCCGTACCAATCGCGGTTTTTCCCCTTTCTGACTTCATTGACGTTCAGAAACGGAGCGATGCTGTTTTTCTTAACAAAAGTTTCGTCGAGCTGAGTCCGCATTTTCACGTCGACCTTCGAGCGCTTCAAAGTACTCGCGGTGTCCACAGAGCCCCATGCTTCAAGTCGAATATCGCGCCCGCTGGTCTCCATCTTCTTGATTTTCAACAAGCCAGCAGCTTTGTCGTCCTCCGAGAACTCAAGATCGACAGCCAGCGTTCCGAAATTCGTCGAGGGAATCTCGAAATAAGTCATGGGTGGGAATTTCTCGGTCATGACCGTTGCTGGCCCAAGCGTTAACTGCGAGCCCGATAGCCGCACAAAACCGGATGTGGGTTGGAGTTTCGGACTTAAAGTCCACTCGATATCTGCAGACAGCTCGCCAAAAAATGGAACACCGGTGAATTGCGTTATCGCCGGGGTTTTACGAAGGTCGAGTTGGTCGACCTGAGCACGGATGGTCGTGCCGCCGGAGCCAAACGAAGCGGTGCCCTCGACCAGACCGCCGTCCACGTCTGCCTCGAACTCCAAAGTCGGGGCGAGGTGAAAGAGGCTCAACAGCGGAGTGAATCGTGCACTTACGCTCGTGATGCGAACCTTCATCGGAAGGTCGGCGGGAATATCGGGATCGATAGGAATATCGTCGTTTACACGTTCCTCGATTTGAACGCCTTCCAAAGTGAGCCCGGTGAGCCACCACAAATCCAGCTCATCGATTCGGACCTTGTACTTGGGGCCGAGTGCTTTTTCCGCCTGAACGATCACGATCTCTTTGAGTTCGTTGTCGGGAAACGACAATGCCGCAGAGATCGAAAACGATAAGAATCCCGCCACCGCGATGGTGGCGAATTTCCAGACGGGTTTATCAAGCCATACCAGCATCAGGTTGCCTTTTCTTTCTTAATGAACGTTGAGACGGTCACGACTGCACGCACTTCGCCAGGCTTCTTTTGGTCCCGAATATCGAGTCGCTTTACGAAGACCGGTTCGGGTGATTTTTCGATTCGGTCCAAAAGTTCGAGCAGCTTGGACATTTCGGCATCACGAATCTCAACGCGAAGCTGTTTTTCGATGATGATTGGCCCGTCGTCTTTCTTGCCGGAACCACCAAATGGCAGCGAGTCTTCGTCGTAACTTGTGACCGTGATCTGGGCGGCTGCCGCGTGCTCAGCGACAAAACTCGTGAGCTTTATAGCGTTTGAAGCCAGGGTCTCGTCGTCCACTTTTTTGTGACTCTTCTTGGCACTTCTGCTCGCCTTTTGAGCCACATAATCAGGTCCTGCAAGCGCCAGGTAGTCCAGCGCAGACCGATAATCATCGGCTTCCTTCTGGATTTCCTCCATGCTGCCACGAAATGCCATGACGCCGACAAAGAGCCCAAGGCTCGCAAAGGTGATGAGCATCAGCGCAAAATACCGGCGTTCGGAGGGCGTTCTTTGAGCCCAGAACGACGGCTTCGTTATTTTCTTTTTGGGAGCCATCGTCGTCCTCACGAGCACTCGCTGGCAATTTGCAGTTCGAAATCTGCCTTGCCATCGGTTTTAACTTTTAGTTTGTCTTTCTTGATCGACTTCAAACACTCAATGGCTTCAAGGTCAGACACGATGCGGTCGACCGCCTGAGCGTCAGAAGTCTCGCCCATGATTTGAATCACTTTCCGGTCGATATCGACTTCGAACCGCGAAAGTTTCAATTCAATGTCAGGGGAAACTTTCGACGTGATCATGTGCATGAGTTCAAAAGCCGAGATTTTTGGGACGAATGAAGAGATTTCGGACTCTCCGCCACCAATAATGCGTTCGATATCCTTCTTTTTAGTCATCTTCTGACCAAAAACCGCCATCGTCTGGGTTTGAAGGGTCGCGCGCATCGCGTCACGGCGGGCTTCATAGGCTTGCTTTTGAAGGACCAACACAAGGCCTAGCACGCCGATGAGCACCGCGGCGGCCGCCGCAAAAATGAACATTTGTCGCCGAACAAAAGCAGACTTACCACGGTACGAAAAGTCACCTTGTCGCAGGTTCAAGATGCGCGAAGCGAGCTTTTCATCATGCGAAAGCAGCAGGCCATTCGCAATGGCCGACCCTTCGTGGGGTTGTTTCAGGCGCTTCACCGGAATTCCCAGTTCGCCCTCGAGGTAGCGGTCCAGCCCACGAATAGCCGCCGTGCCGCCTGTGAGGTAGATCGTTCCCACTTCCAAACGATCGCTTGCGTAGAGCCCTTGCAGGCTTCGACGGACTTCCCTGACGAGGTTTCGACCCACGCTGATCACAGCGTCGCTCATCAGCTTCATCTGGTCATTTGGTGCATCAGAAGCCGAAACCACAGCCGCATATTGATGTTTGATGCGTTCGGCTTCGGCCGTGGGCACTTTAAACATCTTAGCAATCGCTTGCGTGATGTTTTTGCCCGCGATTTTGATGGTGCGGGCCAGCGCGACACGATTGGTGCCTTGGACAACCATCCGGGTGTGTTCGTGACCGATATCCAACACAGCCACGTTTTCGGTGGCCTGTCCGGACGAGCGCAATGCGAAGCCCAGGGCGTTTTCGGGGACGAGCACCCTTTGCGGGTCAACTCCGATCGATTGAAGTTGCGCCAGAAATTCTCTGACCACCGTCTTTTTAGAAAAACCAACATAAGCTTGGTTCGCTTCGCCGTACGTCTGCATCTGGAAGTCCCAGACGACGTCGTTGATGCCGACGGGCAGGCGATCCATCAAAAGGTGCGGAAGCACACTCGCTGCCTTTGACCGCTCGGAGAACGGCACGTCGACCTGAAGGGTCACAGCGTGAGTCCCCGGTAAATTGACCGCGATGGCAACTTCGTCGGGCGCCAGCCGCTCGATAAGCCTAGTCAGCGCCTCCATCCAAGGCTCAACCGTTGCAGATGGTGCCTCGATCTCGTCAGGGGCATCAGGGGCGCCAGCTTCCGGCGTGGGACGGACATTGGTGGTAGCGTCTTGATCGGCTTCGGCATCGGGAAAAACGATGATTTCGCTGTCCCAGGTGCGTATTGTTGGATCCTTGGCATCCACATACGCGGCCTTAATCGACCAAGATCCCACGTCCAATCCGATGAGTCTTTTCGCCATTCTTTAGTACTCTCGCCAGAATAAATGTCGGCCTTTCGGCATCTCTTTAAATTGTTCTTTACGCATTTCTTTGAGTTCCTTGAGCGCCTCAGGGTCTGATTCGTTTTCCTCAAGGGACTTTTCGCTTGGCATTCGACGGACTGTGCGATCGAAATCCACCACGGTCTCTATCGTAGTTTCGGTCGAACCATAACGTCCGGTGGCATAAACACGATAAATTCGAGGGGTCGTAGTCGTCACTGATTTCATCAGCCCCGAACGGTTAAATTCCACTGACCAAGCGGGAAGCTGTGGATTCACCGGGTCCATCATTAAAGCCGGGTTTTTAATCACTAATTGCTGATAGAGCGGGGAATACGCAAGGAATTGCGCCATCAATTGCGGGTTCTGCTTCAGGTCGTCGATATACGATGGAAGCTGACTCACGCTCAGGAAGCCCACCGGTTGTCCTTTTTTAGACGAAGGCAGGAGCTTGCTCTCGGAGGTGCCCACATAAGCCAAGAGCACCGACATCGGGTTTTCGAAAAATGCGCGAATGCCATCGAGTGCGAGCGCAATCAACAGAATCTGCGCGCCAACTGCAGGGTTTGTGGCGCAGGCGACCATGCCGGCCCCAGCAGCGCTTTGTCCCTCGATGGCGAGGTTTTGGCAAAGGACGGCGTAAAACACAGGAGCCTGCGCAACGTTCAGGTTGGGTTTTCCAATCGGATAAACGGTGAGCTGGTCGGCAAACGAGCGCATGAAATCATCAGAAATTCCGTGCACCTGGTAGAGTTCAGAGACGTCGACAAGCTTGGCATTACGCGGACGAATCTTGGTGTCGGAGCGGTCGTAATTTCGGTCTTCATCGCCGGCGGTGCCAAGTACCGTGCAGGCATCGCCTACTTTCACACCAGACTGATCGGGGTCGATAAAGTCCATGATGTTTTGAAGGGTCGTGGCCCGGTCAAGTGTGTCACCCAACGAGTCTTTCTGTTCAAAAAGCTCGTCGAACCGCGAGTCCAAAACCATGGCACATAATGACGCAAGGTCGCCGTCTTCGACCTGTACCTTGGCGAATTGGTTGATATTGATTCGGCCGTCCTCGGGGACGACGCGCGACAACATTTCACCCGTGAAGTCTCCAAATCCCTCGACACCTGTTTCGCTCAGATTGATGCCGCCGACCGGGCTTTCGATCTTTCCGGAGTTAAATGGGCCGAGCAACAAATCGATATATTGGTACATCTGGAAATTGGAGCGACGCATGGCTCGTCCAATCAATTGACCCATATCGTCTTCGGTTTCACGAGACTCACTTTGCAGCGCGAACTGAAACGACAGCAACAGCTTCGAGATGTTCATCGCCGAACGGGCCAAAAAGTAGCTCTTGAGTTGGTCGCGTTCGTTGGTTGCCAGCGCCAGATTCACTCGGTTGGTGTACGAGAACTCGACGACGGTCGTCGCCATTAATGCAATCGTCACGATAACCATCAAAATCGCAATGCCCCTATTAGAGCTTGGTGCTCTGGCGGGTTGCTCCAAGGCGTCGAGTACCCCCCGGGTGATGTTGGCAATCCATTTCATTAGAAGTCCATGACCTCAGTGGTTTGAATCTGAACTTGCGTCGTAAAGGTCTCGTTGTTTCTCATGACGCCCTGTGGGGGCAAAACTAGTTTGATTCGCACACGAGTTGGCAATCGGCCGGCAAACTCGCGTCGCGTGGTGTCCCATGAATCCACCCAGCGTCCTTGGCCGATTTCTTCATTCGTGCCCAGTTTGACTTCGCCGGCATCCCAATACTCGAATGAAATCGATTCGACCTCGGGCAACACACGCTGAATGGTGCCGCCGCGGGTGATGTTGTCGTCCAAGGTGATGTCTTCGCGCCGCATCAAAACGTCGTAGAGTTCGCCTTCTTCGTTTCGCTCTGAGCGTAAAAAGTATCCGATTTCTGCAACATTCCCCGCGCGTTCGCCCTCGAAGGTTCGTTGATGCGCAAAGCTAGTGAAGTGGATTGAGTCGTCGCGACCAATCATGCCGCTTTGCAGCGGTTCGACAGGCTGGGCTGGAATCTCGGTGGCTTCCGCAGGCGTGGGTTCCTCGCCGGGGATTTCTTCGAATCCAAATTCTGGGCCCGCCATAAACGCTGAACCGATTTCCTGCGTCAAGCGTTCCATCGTGATCCTGACCGCTTGGTACCGCCCTGAACGCTCTTGAATCAAATCGCGCGATCTATACATCTGCGAAATGCTGGCCCAGGTCAGGCCGCTAAGCACCGCAACGATCGTGATCGCGATCAAGACTTCGACGATGGTGAATCCAGCGTTGTTTGGGCGATTTCTCATGGCAAAGCCGGGGAATCGTTAAACACGTTGAATTCATTCAGGTTGGGGTCGACGATGTACTGGGTGACGTGGATCGGAAATGCGGTTTTTCCGTAAGGAAATTCGACCACCAAATCCACTTTGCGAATTTTTTGCCCAATATTATTTATCATTTCTGGCAGCTGCCCAATCAACATGGGCAACATCGACGAAAATGCCGCGTTTCCTTGCAGTGCGCCTTGGTCTCCGCCAAAGAGCTGAGAATTAATCTGGGCTAGAAATTCTTCTTTGGCAGTGTCAGGGATTTCAACGATCTTGATGTCGGCTGTCCAGGTCATATCTGGAGCGCCCTCGTCTTTAAAATCGCCACTTAAGGTTTGGTCGCTCGACTGAAACCCTTCTTCCAATATCTCGTATTCAATATCGATCATTTTTGACCGCGCCAGCTGAGTGGCTCGGGTCAGGTCGTTCGCAAAGACCGCCTGTTGTGACGAGTTTGCCATCGTGCCCATCAAGACGGTCAAGGCCGACGCAAGGATCGCCAGTGCGATCATAACTTCGAGTAGTGTAAAGCCTCGTTTAGTCATCTGATTCTGTCTCGGCAAAGCCCTCGGGCGGATCAAGTTCACCCGAACGAACGATGACGTTTCCTGTCATCGGTTCGGTGAGCAATGAAAACGCATTGCCGTCCTCGTCCTTGATGACCACCAGCAACGGCTCGACGTATCCGTTCGGGAAAAAGCTGATTGCGGCACGCCCGGATTCCAACGGTCGGTCTGGAAATTTAGGGGTGTAGACCTTCGAAAAAGTAATTCCTTGGCTAAGCTTTGTCTGCTTAATCACGATGTCTTGCACACGCTCGAAGGTGACTCTCCGATTCACCCCGAATGGGTTTTCTTCGGTTTCATCAAAGAGGTCGTTTTCGCGCTCGTTGGCTTTGGCCAAATCACGGGCTTCCTCGGTCAACATTTCTTCGTCTGCGGCTTGTTCAGATGCCGAAATCACCGGTTCGTCGGTGATTTCAGTGAAGTAGTTGCCAGTGCCAAGCTCCATCACCAACCGGTAACGAGTGTTGTTCAAACAGGCGTTGGCGTAAGTGTATTTAATCACAGATGCCATGCGCAACGTGTCAGACTGCAGTTGGTTTCCACCAACCATTCCCAACGAATACGCACCCAAAGCCATCAGCGACGCAACAATCGCCATCACAACCATGAGTTCCACGATCGTCACCCCCTTTCTTTTTCGAAAGGGGTGATTCATCTGACCACCGTTTGGCGAATTTGTGGGTCACACGTCATCATAGGCCTCGGGTGTCGTCTGGAGTTCCTGAGATACCGTCTGGACCGACGGAAAGGATCTCAAAACTTTTGGGACCCGTTGGGCGGTATTCATACGCATGGCGCCAAGGGTCGATTCGCTCACATGAACCCAAGGTTGTCGGCAATTCATGCTTCTCGTCCCATTTCTGCCAGACGCAGTTTTCCACTACAGCGATATCCGTCGCCACGATGGCATGGTCTGTCTCTTGACCGGTCTGCAAGCATGCAAACGCGATATAAGAAAACGACAGCCCGGTCACTAGCGTGAACACGAACGCGCCGAAATGCCATGGATTCCATTGTGATGGCGGAGGAAACATCTAATTACTCTTTTTCACGTGAAGAGATGTCGTCCTCGGTGCCTTCTGAGCCATCCGGTCCGGCCGAGAGGATCTCAAATTCACGATTCGAGATTTTCTTGAAGATATAGTCGTTGCCCCAGGCGTCTTTATTAATCTTTTCCGTCAACCTGGAGGGACCGGTCGCCAAGTCTTCAAGGCTGTTCGGAAATTGCCGTGGACTAGAGGACATGTAGTAGGTGTTGACCATTTCCGTCATTTTGTTGATTTCGATGGCCGTAGTTCTCTTGTCTGCATTTCCCAACGCTCCAAACACCGAGAAGCCGATCACGCCCATGATGGATGCGATGATCGTCATGACGATCATCAACTCGACAATGGTCATGCCGCGCTGGGCCGCCATGACCTGGCGAAGGGAAGTATGACGAATGTTTTTTTGTACTGTGTTTTCCATGTCTAACTCCGTATTAATCGGTGGCGGTTCAACCGCCCACCATCTCGTTCATCTGCAAAATTGGTAGCATGATCGCAAATACGACCGTGCCGGCTCCGCCTCCCATGAAGATGATCATGAGAGGCTCTAGAAGTGTTGTAAGTGCTTGAATGCTAACGTTAACCTGCTGGTTGTAGCTGATCGCGATATTCTCGAGCATATTTTCCAGCTGCCCGGATTTTTCGCCAATCGCAATCATGTGCGTGACCAGCGGGGGAAACTCTCCGGAACGCTTGAGCGGTTGTGCAATGCTGTCGCCCTCTCGGATATTTACCCGTGCATCTTCAATTACTTCCACGAGTCGACTATTCCCTAAAATGTCTTTTACGATCTCGAGCGCTTGAAGTAATGGCACGCCGCTTGTCAGCAGAGTTCCCAGGGTTCTGGCAAAACGCGCGATGGCGATCATTCGAATCAAATTGCCGATGACTGGGACTTTTAGGATAAAACGATCCCATTTTTGTTTCCCTTTTTTGGAGGTCCGCCATCGATGAAACGCATATGCGATGCCGCCGACCGCTGGGATCAAGATAAACCACCAATTGGCTAGCGCTTCGCTAATGCCAATCAAAAACTGCGTGATCCAGGGCAACGCTGCGCCCTGATCTTTGAAGATCTGAGTGACTTTCGGAATCACAAAAATGAACAACAACGACATGATTCCCACACCCACAAACATCATCAGTATGGGGTAAACCATGGCGCCGGTGATTTTTGATCGCAATTCGATTTGGGCGTCTAGAAACTCGGTAAGGCGATCCAGAACCGTGTCCAGATTACCGCTGGATTCGCCGGCCTTGACCATATTGATATAAAGATCGCCGAAATGTTTTGGGTGGTCTCGTAGCGAATTTGCAAGGCCTGCGCCTTCGTTGACTTGGCGACGAATATCGGTCAGGACGCGTTTTAATTCTTCTTTTTCGGCTTGGTCTACAAGTGCGTTGAGGGATTCCACCAGCGGAATGCCGGCGCGGAGCAGGGTTGCAAGCTGCCGAGTGATAAGGGAGATGTCGCGCAGCGTGACAAACTCGAACATCTTTTTGACGTCGATGTCACTATTTGCGCGTTTAGCCTGTTCTTTGCCCTCAAAGACATCGGTGACAAAAACGCCCTTCATTTGGAGGTTAGCCCGCAGATTCGCCTTGTTTTCGGCGTCCGCGATTCCCTTCACTGATTTTCCCGCGGCGTTCAGACCGCGGTATTCGTATACAGGCATGGTTTATCAGTCCAGTAGAGCGTCTTCTTGAGTTACACGCATGACTTCTTCGATACTCGTAATCCCTTTTAAAACCTTCAGGGCGCCGTCATCCCGCAGGGATCTCATCCCATTGGCTTGGGCGGTTTTCTTGATGGTTCCGGCGTCCGCACGATTCATCACGAGATGCCGAATATTGTCTTCGATTTGAAGCAACTCGTAGATGCCGGTTCGGCCTTTATAACCAAGGTTATTGCAGTTATCGCACCCACCGACGTGGGGTCTGTAGACATGGCCACCGACACGGTCCAAGTCTTCCATCGTCAGGCCGAGCTCAGTGATCTCGTCTTCCATCGGACGGAACGGTTCGCGGCATTGTGAACAAAGCCGTCGAACGAGGCGCTGAGCCAGCGAGAGGATCACTGATGAACTCACCAGGAAGGGCTCGATCCCCATGTCCGTGAGTCGTGTGAACGCACCCGAAGCGTCGTTCGTATGCAGGGTCGAGAAAACAAGGTGGCCTGTAAGTGACGCCTGAATGGCCATCTCGGCCGTTTCGACGTCGCGAATCTCACCGACCATGATGACGTCGGGGTCGTGTCGTAGGTAGCTGCGCAACCCGGTGGAAAATGTAAGAAGTTTTTTCGGATTGACCTGCATCTGCGAGATGCCTTCGAGCTGGTACTCGACCGGGTCTTCAATCGTCAGAATATTTTTGTCGGGGCTATTGATTTCACTCAGCGCCGAATAAAGCGTGGTTGTTTTACCGCTACCCGTGGGGCCGGTAACCAAAATGATCCCGTGAGGTCGCCCAATCAATCGCACCAGCGCGACTAAATTATCCTCGGAAAAACCAATATCGCGGATATCGAGCAAAACCGATGATTTATCCAAGAGTCGCATCGTGATGCGTTCCCCGTGAACCATCGGTGCGGTGGCGACACGAATATCGATGTCTTTACCCGCCATCTTGATCCGAATACGACCATCCTGAGGAAATCGCTTTTCGGCGATATTCAGTCCAGCCATAATTTTAATTCGGGTCACAATGCTCGAAGCGAATCGTTTGGGAGGGCTTGTAACCTGCTTCAGGACACCGTCGACTCGAAAACGAACCACGATTTCTTTTTCGCCCGGCTCGATATGAATATCGCTGGCACGTTCGCGAACCGACTGCACAAACAGACTGTTCACAAAGCGAATGACGGGAGCTTCGTCGTCGTCGCCGGCCTCGAGCAGGTCGTTGATGTCGATCGCGGCTTCTTCTGCGAATGGGGTCTCTGCTTCGTCGAGCGAGTCGAGGTCGGCTCCCAACTGCCGACTTTTCCGGTCGAAGGCAGCGTTGATCGTGTTCGTGAGGACGCTGCGGGGAACGATGATGGGGTGGACTTCGATGTCCAAAACCATTCGAATTTCGTCCAGAACTGCGACTTCAAGCGGGTCATGCGTCGCAACCAAAACCGCGCCATCTGCGCGCGAAAAAGGTAAAACACATTTTTCGCGACAAAACGCCAGTTGCAGGTGTTCAAGCAACGTGACGTCTACGTCATCGACCGGAAGTTCTTTACGGAATGGGTAGTCCAGCTGAACGGCGAGCGCCTCGGTTAAAGTGGCTTCGTCGATGAAGCCGAGGTCGATGAGGGATTCGCCTAAACGATGTCCTTTGTCCTTTTGCAGACGCAAGCCACCCTGCACCTGCTCGGGCGTGGCTTTCCCCATCTTCACTAAGAGTTCGCCGATGCGCAGTCGGTTGTACATCGGACTACTCCAGGTCGTTTGAGCCGTCGCCGTCAGGCGCCGAGTCGTTAGGGGCTTGTGGCGCTGGTGCTTCGTCGACACCCAATACACGGTATTGGGGCCCTACATTCTGAAATGCGTTGAGTGCTTCTTCACGCGCACGTTGATCGCCGACGGCTTCGCCAATCGTCGTCTTCATGCGGTCCAAAAGGCCGCTTTTTTTCTGAAAGTTGATATTCTTGACGTACTGCAGGTCGCGGCTTCCAAAAAGCTTCAACAATTCGCGACGCTCTTCCATCTTTCGCTGCTGAATCTTTTGCATATCTCCTTCGTTTTCAATCACGTAAGGGGTCAGCATCAGGACTAGATTCTGCTTGGTTTTAATGGTGCTGGTATTTTTAAAAAGAATTCCAACCAGCGGGATATCGCCCAGAAATGGCACCTTGTTCACGGTCTCGTTTTCGACATCCCTAATCAAACCACCAATCACGATGGTGGACTGATCTTTGACCAGAACAACCGTCTTGATATTTCGTTTGGTTCGAATCGGAGCACCGGCTCCCAGTCCGCCCGCGCCTTTGATATCACTGACTTCCTGGTCGACCTCGAGTCGAACAAAGTCGCTCTCGTTGACCTGAGGGGTGATTCGAAGCGTGATACCGACGTCCTCGTATTCGATCGGGCTCACGAGCCCTGAGAGGCCGCCCGTAAGGCTGCCGATGGCCGAAGCTGCAGCGGAGTTCGCGTCGCCGCCAAGAAGGCCAGCAAGGTTGCCTGCGCCCGAGGAAACACCGCTCAGGAAGGGAACGCGTTCACCAACGATGATTTCGGCTTCTTCGTTGTCCATGGTGAGGATCGCAGGAGTCGAAAGGATATTCACCGAGTTGTCGGTTTGAGTCGCCTGCAAGAGCAGGGCGAACGCCGGCAATGAAATCGAGGTGCCGGGAATGGTGATGCTTGGTCCAAGCAGCCCCAGAACACCCGCACTACCTGCTGCTGCATCGAGCCCCGAATAATTCGAACGGCCAATCACAAGGCCGCGCGTGTCTTCGATCAGGCCGTCAGCGACGGCGGATTCTGGAATCACGCCCGCAAAATCTTGCCCGTAGCCGGCAGTGAAGCCGAGGCCGAGTGAGCGATTGGTGTCTAGACCAATCTCCATGATGATGGCTTCGACGTAGACCTGACGACGCGGACGATCAAGCTGATCGATGACGTTCTCGAGTGCTAGGAAGTCTCGTGGTGCGGCGACAACGACCAACGAGTTGGTCGGCTTGTACGCAGTGATTTGAACTTCACCCTGAAGCAGTGACCCAGCTTCGGTTGTGGCCGCTGCGGCTGCGGTAGCTCGTGCGTTGCGGGTGTTTCTTCCGCCTGTGTTGCTGGCACGCTGAGCCCCTTGAGCCAGCGCTGACAGGGTCGTTGCCAGCTCGTCGGCATCGGCATATTCCAAAAATTTCACGTGAACCTGGCCACCTACCGCGGTCGGTACATCCAGGATTTCGATCATCTCCTTGATTCGCTCGAACGATTTCTTGTCCGACACGATGATCAGTTGGTTGGTGCGTTCGTCGGCAATGATGTCCGAAATACTCACACCCAAATCACCGCCACTGTCGGACGATTCGCCCTTTTTGGCAGCCTTTTTGGCCGAGCCACCACCCTGTTGCGCTTGGAAGATCTCTTGAATACGCGACGCCACTTCTGTGGCATCGGCGTGGAGCACTCGATAAACGTAGATCTTGTTGGCAGCATCGCCCTTATCGAGTTTCTCGATAAGTTTCTGCACACGGCGCAAGTTGGCGCCGTTTTCGGTGATGATCAGCGTGTTGCCGTAAGGAATCACGGTCGCTTCCGGCGTCAGAAACTTCTGAATTACCGGCTGGATTTCGTCGATCGCAGCGTTTTCCACCGGAACGATGGCAGTCACCATTCGTGCTTCGTTCGGGATGCGCTCCCCGACATCGTAGGGTGACTGTGGCTCAACAATCGCGTTTTTAGATTCCACGATCTTATTGAACGACCCCATCGGAACGACGGTCAGTCCGTTCATTTGCAGCGCAGCCAAGAACGCCCGGTAAGCCTCGCTCAGCGACACTTCTTTGGGAGAAATAATCGTGATCGTTTTACTGGTGTTGATGCTGTCCGAGATGATGAAGTTTTTGCTCATCGCTCCCGAAAAGAACTTCACGACTTCATCAAGCTGAGCTTGTCGGAAGTCGATCGTGACCCGGACGTTTCCGGGCGTTCGCTTCGGACGGAAGTCGGGGTCAAAATTCGCAGGAAGATTGTACTTCTCCTGCGGATTGACTTCCGTTTTTGCGGCGTCGGCTTCTTTGTCCTGGGCGAAAGCCGCAGAAGGAATGAGCATGCCGCAAACAAGAGCGGTCAGCAGAGCTGGGGAGTATTTACGCGAAGTCATCGAAATCCTTTCACGACGAATCTGACTTTGGTTCGGTGATGCTTCTTTCATTTTAC
Organism: Bradymonadaceae bacterium; assembly: GCA_037968515.1. Classification (GTDB taxonomy): domain Bacteria; phylum Myxococcota_A; class Bradymonadia; order Bradymonadales; family Bradymonadaceae; genus JBFFMO01. The sequence continues at coordinate 24,926 of JBBKVQ010000366.1, read as the reverse complement.
TGTGTATTCCATCGTTTCTTTCTTCCCACGGCGCTCAACTTCTATGGCGACCTTGGACTGGTTTTTCATGGAGTCGAGGAGCTGAAGAGCTTTGGCCTGACTGTCGATTTTCTGTCCATTAATGGACTTCACGATGTCTCCGGTCTTGATTCCAATCTGGGAGTAGACACTTGAGTTCGACACGTTGATGAGCTTGATGCCGTTGCTCTTGCCGTCCTTGTCGTAAACGGGAACCAGGCGTGCAGCTTTCGCCAACCCTTCGCGGTCCGAAAGCTGCTCGTTCAGCGACTTTCGGTCGATCTCGAACTTGTTGGCGCTCACCTGTTTCACACTTGTGGCCGCTGCGGCCTTGGCGGCAGCCGGAGGCGCGTAAAGGGGCTTGATGTCTTTTCCGACCGACGAAATGGTCGAGCTTTTGGGCCGAATCCCTGGCGATCCCGAGATGCTGTTTTCAATCTTGATGTATTCAAGGCGCCCGTTTCTTCGAAAGATGATGCGGTCCCGGCGGATTTCGATGATTTCGGCTTCGCCCATGATTCGGTCACCGATTCCGACGATATAACTTGTTTTGGTGCCACTTTCTGAAACGAGCGCGAGAGAGTATTCGGGTTTGCCCGAAACCATGGACCCCATAAGTTTCACGTTCAGATCACTTTGAGTCGCATAATCGCCGTCTTGAGGTGTCTCAGGTTCGACCGCTACGCAGACCCCGCCTTGGCATACTTCGCCTTCCGCGCATCCTTCAGGACACGCTGCAGCTTCGACCACGTCGGCGCAACCGAACAGACATCGGTCGGCGATGGCCTTTTTGTAGCTGCGCGCGCTGACCGCGACAGGTGCTTTCGTCTTTTTGTCAGGGGTGGCGACCGAGCTCACCTTGGGGACCGTGAACGGCGCGAGCTTGATCGCGAAGAACTCGTTCACGGCAAAACCAAGCAGGGCTGCGAGGATCACCACAAATCCAACTTGGATGAGTGGGCTGTATTTTTTGAGAAATGGTTCCATGAGCACCTTCGAGAGTCTCTGCACGGTTACTTATGCACTAGGCGTGCCAAGAACGTCGATGTAGTTATATCAACGGCTTAGCCGTGTGATTTCTTCGGGATTGCGGCGATTTGTGACATTTTGTCAAAAGAGCGGAGTTCCCTTCGATCGAGTGCGCCATTTTGTCGGGCGCTTGGGATACGGCTTAATGCCCATTCGCGAGATCATAAATTGCATCGAGCGGCCTTAGGGTTCATAATCAATCCGACACATTTCGCGATTTGAGTTGGGCGTGGCAGACAATCAAGGCAAGCAACTACTCCTAATGGGGCCAGACCCCGACATGTTGGAGTTGCTAACGGAAATCCTAGGGGAGAGCGGACTCGCCGTTTCAACGGTCTCAAATGCAGATGAGCTCCATCTTGCGCTTGTTGAGGGTGAACCTTGCATCGTGATGTGTGATGAACTGGCGCAGAAACTCGACAGCCTCGCCATTTGGAAAGGGCTTCAGCAGCGCGCAGACAGACAACCTCCAGGATTTTTGGTGCTGACGGACAACGTCTCGGGTGACCGGGTTTCCGAATATCTTGATTCGGGAATGCACGAGGTCATGTTCAAGCCGTTCGACGTGGCAGAGCTTGAGGCGCGAATTCGAAAGGTCTTCCGCGTCCTTGAACTCGAATCGAAACCGCTTGTGGAAACGCCTGCAGAAGTGGTCAAGCCGCTTGAAGGGTTTGGAGGGGATCTCGACTATCTTGGTCTTCCAGACCTGCTCATGAACCTTCATCAAAATACTCGTACCGGCGAGCTGACGATTAGCGTTCGAGACGGTGATTACGTGTTCGCGTTCAAACGCGGGGAGATTTCGCGCGTGGACGGTCCGCGAGGCCTTAAGCATCGCAAAGCGCTGTTTCGCGCCATGCGAGAGACCTCAGGTCGGTTCAATTTCCAGCCCTGTGACGAGGTCCGGACTTCCCGGCAGACCTACGAGAACATGGCGAACTTGGTGCTGATGGCGGTGCAAGAGGCCGACGAGTATCCACTATATCGCGACCGATTGCCCGGAGATCCTATCCCGGTCACGCTCACGGCCAAAGTGGAGTCGGTGCCGTTGTCTGAAAACTCGGCCATTCAGCCGTTGGTTGAAGGTCTGATTAAATCGACGACGATCGATATTTTGGTGCATGCCTGTCCAAAAACAGACTTGGCAGCGGTTCGTGAATTGCGCGAACTGATGGAAGCGGACGTGATTATTGCCGTCGAAGGTGCCTCTGCAGAAGCGGCTTCTTAACCCCCCGCTGGTCGCGTCACACATGCGACCATCATGAAATGATAGGTTTGGGGATGCAGGTCAGCCATGTGGGCAAACGCCAAGTTCCATCCGCGTTCCCGCAACTCTCCCAGATCCCTCGCACCGGCTTGCGGTGACGGGGCGAGGTACAAAATCTGGCGGACTCCCATGGCTTCGAGGATCATCAAGACGCGGCTGCCGACAGGTTCGCGCATCGGATTGATTACAGCGTAGTCAAACTTTCGTCCCAGCGTCGCCAAATCGCGCACGCCACGTTCGAACGACGACGCCACAAACGTGGCTTCCGGTACGTTGATTCGCGCAAACTCGATGGCGCTTTCGGAGCCGTCGATTCCCAGCGCCGAATGTCCCGCAGAAATCGCGAGTCCTGTCACTCCGCCGATGCCACACCCCAATTCGACGAGCCGCCCTGGGGCAAGCGTCGCCAGGTAGTCTTGGACCCATGCGTAGAGCGCTCCAGAGGTAGTTTCTGAGCCGTGCGTCCAGACATCCAGGCTTGCGCGGAAAGTGTGAGAGTGGACACGCAGCGTGGTTTGGTCTTCCGAAGTTGCTTGCCCGATTGCGTGCCATCGCGCCCCCGGAATCAGCTCGCCGATACAAGCTTGAAGCCCCGCAGATGACGCTGAATCGCCATCCGAGGCGATTCTTGGCGAACCATCAGCGGGGGCGATGAAATGAACCTCCGCGTCATGTGGACAGCAATCTTGGACCGCCTTCACCAAGTCACGGGCATCGCGGGTTAGCGCGTGGCACTGCGACATGGGCTGAAGGCCTTCGGGAGAATTCAAGCCGGCGATGCCGTCTTTTACGGTAAGACGACCCCGCATGCGGTAGCCGGTCTCGCGCGTATCCTTTAACCCAATCGCCTCGACGGATTCGACTGTTCGGTCCCAGCCTCCAAACTTGCCTAGAATTTCGGTGAGTGCTCGTCGTTTGAACTCCTGTTCCCAATCAGCCGAGACATGACGATGGTGGCAGCCACGGCATGAAGGGAAAAGCTCACAGTCGATCGGAATCCGTTCAACGGCGGGCTCAATGACTTGAAGCAGGGTTGCGTCAATTTTAGGGCTTTTGGGGTGTTTTTTGGGGTGCAGTCGCAATTCGACAAGTTCGCCAGCCAGTGCCCCCGGGACCACGACCCAGCCCGATTCGATGCGAACAAGGCCTTCGCCGCGCCACCCGATTTTGTCGATTCGCACCCGAATCACCGTCGACTCGGAGTCGATTGGGATTTGATTCATGAACCTACCTTTCGTTACGACATTCAGTGAACTTGCGGCAGTTGTAGTCCATTGATAACGTGTCCTAAGAAACATGCAAAACACAGATAACATACGTCAGACAGCGGTGGCGTTTCCGAAGCCGGGGGACTTGTTCGAAGGTCGCTATCGCATCGGTACCATGATTGGTGCGGGCGGTTTTGCGCGTGTTTACAGCGCAATGCAAGAGGATCTTGGCCGCGTGGTGGCACTAAAAATTCTGACGCCACCAAAAGATGGAATCTACGAAGCCAAAGTTGTGGACCGCTTCAATCAGGAAGCTCGCCTGGTATCGAGGCTGCAGGATCCGCACACCATCACGATGTTCGACTTCGGCAGAAGCTCCAATGGGCTGCTTTACATGGTCTTCGAGTACGTCAACGGCATCAGTCTTTCAAAACTGATATCGAACGAAGCGCCGCTTGCCCCGGCGCGAGTCGTGAAGATCTTGCAGCAGACGTTGTCCAGCCTTGAAGAGGCACACGCGCTTGGCGTTTTGCATCGGGATATTAAGCCCGGCAACATCATGGTTTTTGAGCATGTCGGCCGCTCGGATCAGACGAAATTATTGGACTTCGGAATTGCGAAGCTCACAGGGCAAGATCAGCCGCAGCAAGACCTGACTGCCGATGGTGCTCTGATCGGAACACCTCGCTACATGTCGCCCGAACAGATCCGCGGCGAGAAATTGACCGCCCAGAGCGATATCTACAGCCTCGGGTTGGTCGCGTATGAAATGCTGATGGGCAGAAAGGCTATCGAATCGAACTCAAGCGTGACCATCATCGGCAAACAGCTTGACCCTCAATCGTTCATGCTCCCTGTGCTCACCACGATTCCTGTGGGCTTGCGAACGATCATCAATCGTATGCTAGCCAAAGAGCGTGACGGCCGTTATTTGAACGCCGCCGAAGTCATGAATGGTTTGTCTAGCTGGAACGACAGCGGCGTGAGCGCTGTCTTCGCGCAGGTCGAGGACGCCACAAATTTGTTGCCCGACTTGGCCGACCTCATCGATATCTCAGATGAGATCATGCCTTTGGATGGTACGCGAGATGGTCTTCGCACCGTCGTGCCACGGCGCGAAACACCTCCGCATCTTACACAACCCCAGGTGTTCAATAGCCCAGCACCCCAACCCGCTGCATTCACGCCGCCGCCGATCGCGATGCCGCAGAGCCTTGAACGGCCCAGTCGATCGTCAGTTGTCCCTGTGGTTGCAGGAATTGCGGTGCTTTGTGTGATCATCGGGGCGCTGGCTTTGGTATCGTACCTTCGCGATGCGCCCGTGGCTGAGCCAGTGGTCGCAGTACCTCTTAAAATCGAGGCTGAGGTCGCGAAGGTGGCGCCGCCTCTCAACAGACGATTGGTGATCCGAACGACACCAACAGGTTTGAACATCATGGTCAACGGTCGGCCGGCGACCAGTCCAGCCACGTTTACCGAAGAAGAAGTCGGATTCCCGGTTCGAATTCGTGTGAAATCAGGCGAAAACTTGTCCCCGGAAATGGTGGTCAACGATTTCGCAGCAGACATCGTTTACGACGCAACAGATTATCTGGCGTTCGTGGCCAAGATGAAAACGGAGGTCGCAGCACCCGTCGAAGAGGCTCCGGCAGCTGTGAAGACCCCACAGCCCAAAAAGTCGCCCCCACGCGACTCCAAAAAAGTGGTGACCACCACGAAAGCGGTCGAAAAGAAGCCTGACGACGCGACTTCAAAGGTCGATTCTGAGAAAGTACCAGCAAAGTATGTTCCCAAAGGGAATTTCCCATCGATGGACTGATTAGATGCGTTTTGTAGTGCCCCTTATTATCGCTTTGCTGCTGGCTCCCACCGAGTCATTTGCTCAGGCTCCATCGCAAGAGATGGTTGCCCAAGCCGAAGCCCATTTTCAAACGGGTGCGGAGTGGTACACCACCGGTGAATACTCTAAGGCGATTGTTGAGTTCCTGAAGGGTTATAACATCGTTCCTAACGCGATGTTTTTGTACAACATATCTTTGTCTTATGCGAAGTTGGGTAATCCCGCAGATGCCTTGATGTATGCTGAGCGAGCCCAATCCGAAGTCGGTATGCCCGAGGACGTCGCTTCGCGAAACAGCGGCAGAATCGGCGCGCTTCGCGTTCGCTTGAGCGGCATTGAGGTTATTAAACAAGTGTCGAATCTCACTGTTGCGGTGGCGCCCCCGGTCGAGGCGCCAGCGAGTGGGTTTGGGCTCTTAGGTATGGGCGGAATCACTTTAGGCGTAGCCGGCGTGGGCTTGATGGGCGCCTCTTTGCTGGTGGGCTCGGGCGTCTCCGACGATATCGAGACTCTTGAGAACGAAGCAAACGGGGGTGACCGTGCGCGCTTTGATGATTTGAAAGCCGAAATCGAAGCAGACCAGTCGTTTGGCAAGGTGCTGTTGTTTTCGGGCGCGGGTTTGGCGGCCGTGGGGCTCACGCTCATCGTGGTAGATTTGATGAACGACGACGAACCCGTGCGAACTAGTTTGCAGGTTGTGCCGACTCCGAGCGGAGCGGAAGCGGTTCTTAACTTCGTGTACTGATGGGACTTTCAACACGAGAGTCAAACCGGTAGAGTGTTTCAAACGGTAAGGTGCAGGTTTTTTATGAAATATCGACTGATTCTGATCGCTGCGTGTGTCGTATTGGCTGCTTGCAGCGACGACAAATCCACTGGGCCCTCCGTTGTTGTTCTGTCTGACACAGGCAATACGACAAATAATGCTCAGAGCGATATGGGCACCACCGATGCACAGACCGACGCTACACTCGAGGACTTTGGAACAGACACGAATGTGACGATGCCAGGCTTCTTGAATGGCGTCTGGGTCGTCAAAGTCGATGATCTCACCAAAGCTACCCTCACAATTCGCCATATTGAAGGCGAGGAGGCAGCGACGGGGACTTACGTTTCCCAGGAGCCTGCTTCTTCTGGATTGCTGAATGCAGTGCGTTGGCAGGACGACACGATGAGTGCGTCATGGAATATTCGCGTCGACAACACGCCGGAAACCTTTGGTGTTTCGGACGGAGTGGCGGCCGATACGAATACTCTGAACGGGCGGTACACCGACTCGTCCACAGGTCAGTTCACGAACTGTGTGCTGGAACGACAGCCCTGAGATCTGGCGCGCTCTGGGCCACACATTCGATGGGCTTTGAGTCGGCGACGCGGCAACGTTGCTGAGCATTTCTTGCCCTGATGACAACCACTTCAAAACTCGCGGGGATACCACTGATTTTTGTGACGGCGTCACAGGTAACCAGGAGGATTTCGCCGCGAGAGCCAGACGCGTGCGCCACACAGCCATCACCGACGACCTGGGCGAGCGCCTCGGCGTTACGCAGGTCTGATTCATTGCTGGTTTCGAGTCCGTAGAGGCCCATAAATCCGACAGCGAGTGCGGCTAACGCCCATGACAAATAGTCGCGTGATTTTTTCAAAGGCCCATCCGCGTTCTCAGAGTGCGTTCGTACACTCGAATGATTTGGTCGTCGACGCCATGTCTGGCGAACCGGCTCTGGGCTCGTCCTGCCGCGTGCGCCGACATTTCTGCGCATAGTTTTGGGTGGTCCAACAGTTCGATGAGGCCCGCGGCCAACGAGCGACTGTCCGCCTGTGTAAGTAAACCAGTTCGCCCCTGCGCGACGATCTGCTCGGACGTGGGCTTGTTCATGCCGACGCAGGGCAGGCCGTACCCGGCCGCTGTCATTAGATTCATCGAGGTGTCACGGGTTATCTCGAAGTCGACAAAAACCGAAGCACCCGCGAACAGCGATTCGTGGGAATCGACGAATTCTGCGTCGGAAATCCCGGAGGTCTTCTTTCCTAAGACGCGCCAGGTCGCGTGCGGTACGCGCCTGCGAACCTGCCGATGGATGGCGTGCAGCGTTTTAAGGTCGGCCTTCGAGGCATTTGACGCATCAACAGCAACGATCACATGGGTGTCTTTCGTAAATTCTGTTGGGAGCAAAATCCCGTCGCCGCCCAGAATTAGCTCAAGTTTTTCGCCGGGCACGACGCCGTGCAGCATCTGCAGGTCGTGTTCGGAATGCACCAAATACTTTTGGACGCGCTCCCCAAGCCACCGATATGCGAGCGAGGGGTCGAGTGTGGCAGGGAGCTCGAAACGCTTGCCCAAGAACCTTGGAATCGACGGGACCGTGTGATGGTGTCGAATCGTGACGCAGGTTGCGCCAATCTCGAGTCGTTCGCCTGCGAGCGCCGCGGTCCACGCCCACCCGTCAAATCCGTGCACAAGGGTAGGGGGATTTTCGACAAGATGCGCCCAGCAGATCAGCCAGGCCGCCAAATTATGATGGATGCCCGCCACGATCGGGAGCGGACACAGCACAAAACCTTCGCCTTCGAGCGCTTCGAAAGCGTCGTCCCGGCCGGCACAAATATGAACTACGAACCCTTCATCACGAAGGGTCCGTAGGCGATTTAGATGGAGCGACTTCACCTCTTGCATGGTTTTGCAGAGGTAGGTCAGCACGTGTGAGGGCATGAGCTTTTATCAGTCGTAGAGAGCATTGAGGCGGTCACCGAATTTTTCCATGACCATGCGACGCTTCACTTTGAGCGTTGCCGTGAGCATTTCGTTTTCAGCGGTCCAATCCTCGGTGTCGACCACAAACTTCATTGGCTTTTCGTAGCCCTTGAAACTCTTGCCGACCCGGTCCACTTCGGAGTGAAGCACGGCTTGGAACTCTTCGGTTTCGTAAGCGGTCTTGGCGTCCTTGCCGTTGGCTTCGCACCATTTGCCGTAGGTATCCATATCGATAACTACGACCGCCACGTTCTTGGGACGGTTGGTGCCTTCGATCATCACCTGCGTGATGTACGGCGAGAGCTTGAGTTCCTCTTCAAGCGGCGCTGGAACGACGTATTTGCCGTTCTCGAGTTTGTACTGCTCTTTGACGCGGCCGATGATGTACAGGAAGCCGTCGTCGTCCAGGCGGCCAAGGTCGCCGGTGTGGAACGTGCGGTCTTCCTCGAGCACGTCTGCGGTTTGCTCAGGCAGGTTATGATATCCCTGCATGATATTGGGTCCGCGGACACATACTTCGCCGACTTTGGGGTCGGGGTAGCCTTCGACCGGAGTCAAAATGACTTCGACGTCTGGAATCACCTTACCTACAGACCCAATGCGATGTGCACCAGGTCGGTTGCAGGTGACGATCGGCGAGGTTTCGGTCAGACCGTAGCCCTCGTAGACGGTGATATGGAGGTTGTCGATGAAGCGCGCAACGTCAGGAGACAGCGCTGCTCCGCCGCTGAACGCGTACTTCAGTCGGCCACCAAATCGCATCCGAACCTTCGAAAACACCAGCTTGTCGAAGAACTTGTCCTTCAGACTGGTGACCAACGAGGCAGAGCCACCGTTTTCGGTTTCTTTGCGAAGTTTTTCGGAGTTTTCAAGACCCGCGAAAAACAGCGTTTTCTTGAGGCCGCCTTCTTCTTCCATCTTCCTGTGCACGCCGTCGTAGATTCGGTTGAAAATACGCGGAACGCTGAAGAGCAGTGTGGGGCGAACTTCCGACAGGTTCTCGATGATCGTCGTGACGTTCTCTGCGAGTCCGAGCGAAGCACCCATCGACAATAGTGCGTGAAGCTCGACCGTTTGACCGAAAGAGTGGGCCCAGGGGAGGAACGAGAGGCTGACGTCGGACGTGCCGATCTCGAGCAACGAGTGCATCGCGCTCACGTTGGAGCAGATGTTGCCGTGGCTGAGCAGTACGCCCTTTGGATTTCCGGTCGTTCCCGAGGTGTAGATAAACCCGCAAAGGTCATCAACATCGGGATGGTAAATCGGCGAAGGATTGTGTTTGCCGTGTTCGGTGAGCGCAAAATAGGCGTCATTGGAGTCGCGCGGACCGTCAAAGTAGATCACGCGCTCAAGGACACCGACCTTTCCAACAAAGGGCAGAGTCTCTTTGTAGATCTCTTGATTGGCGACGAGCAAGACTTTGGCCCCGGAGTCGTTAACAATATATTCCCATTCTTTGCTGCTTTGCGCTTCGTACATGGGGCAGAATTTGGCGCCGATACCGTAGGTCGCATAGGCGGCTACGGCCCATTCCACGCGGTTGTTGGCGATAATTGCGACGGTGTCGCCTTTCTCGAGTCCAATCGATGCGAGTCCACCACGAAACGCTTCGGTTTCCTCGCCGAACTTTTCGTACGTCATCCACTTGTAGACGCCATCCTTCTTGGTGCCGAAAAGTGGGCTTGGGCCGAATGCGGCGATACTGGTCTCGTACATTTCGACGAGGTTTTTGAAATCTTTGGCCATGATCTGAGACCTCCAAAAGAGTGCTGGGCATAATTTAGTTGCTGGCAAGCTAGCCCGCAAACCACGGCTACGCAAGGCGTTTAGGCGGTGGTTCCTTGAGTTGCCGCCCGATGTGGGTGATTGGATCCTGAAATAGCCATTACGGGCTCTTTGATGACCGAGATATCACGGATATTGGGTGCTTTTTGTCGGCACACATGTTGCTGTTCTGATGCGTGAAGTTCGATTTGATGAGGTTTGAAATGCGTCGTGAATTATTGGTTTTGATTTTAATGGGTGGATCTTTGAGCGCTTGTGGTGATGCCACTGTGCCTGCGGAAGAGCTTGCAGTAACGGACGACGGCGTCGTGAAACAAGAAGACACACGTGCGGATGCTTGGAACTTCCGAAACAACCCGACGGCGTTTCGTACCGAGCTGACCTATCGTTTCGACGAACTCCCGCTCGAGGGGACATCTTCCAAGCCGGGCTGGGCTGAGACCTACTGGCCCTACGTCGAGGACGGCATCAACGCCCGCTGGCAAGGTTCCAACATCTACTCGCCGGCTGAAAAATACGATCAGGCGTTCAAAGGCTGGGCTCCTCCTGAGGGGTTCATGGACCTGAAACCGTTCGATATCTCGACCTGTGAATTCGACAAAGCCTACTACGATCAGATTGGGCCAACGGCATCTTGGACGCATAAGAACAAGGGGACCGGTCGGCTCACGAACGGCATCGACGACGATCGGGATGGCATCGAAGATAAAGACGAATGCGGAAGCTCGACCGATAAACACGACCAGGAAGGCCTCGAGTCTTGGTGGGGAATCTGCCACGCATGGGCCCCTGCCGCGATTCTTGAGGACGAGCCGCTTAAGGCCGTGGAGCGCAACGGTGTGGTGTTTGAGGTTTCCGACATCAAAGCGTTGTTGATTCAACAGTACGATCGCACCGAGGCGTACATGATTGGTGGCCGTTGCGAAGAGCGTGAGCTGATTCGGGACGATAACGGTCGAATTACCAACGACGATTGTCGCGATTTGAATGCCGGGACTTTCCACGTGATTCTCGCGAATTTCTTGGGCAAGAACAAACGACCCATGGTGATCGAACGAACCACCAACTATCAGGTTTGGAACCAGCCGCTCGTGGGCTTCAAGGTCACGAGTCAGAAAGAGATTTCGTTGGAAGCCGCGCATGAGCTTTTGGGCGTGAAACCCGGAACCAGCGCGGGATCTGGCACTTTCGTCAATAACGTTGAAGAGGGCTCGCCAGAGGGACTTTCGATTCTTCGCCTCGCTAATGAAGGCACCTTGGCTCAGTTGGATGACGATGCCCGCCTGTATTCGACGGCTGCCAAGCGTATCGTTGCTGACCGGCCTTATTCGTCATTGGCCCAGCTTGATGCGGTTCCGTACATCACCGCTACTTCGTTCACGACCATGCTGAGTACGGCCAAGACAATGGGCCTCTTCGCAGAGGTGTCCGTCGATTACGAATACAATTCACGAGCAGAAAGATTCATCGAGGTTCGCGCTTCGACCGATTGGATCACCGAATCGAACGCGAGCAAGAGCCCGACATCAAACAACTTATCGCGCTATATGCGTCACGATTATTACCACTACATCCTTGAGTTGGACGGCGAAGGCAACGTGATTGGCGGTGAGTGGCTGGATTCGTCGATTCCCAATCATCCAGACTTCTTGTGGTTGCCCGTCAGCACACGCGGTGGCAATCCAAACATCGATATCGAGAAGGTTCGGGCAATGGTTCGTGAGAGCCGTGCCGAAGTCGACGTCGACGTCACCGACAACACCCAGACGTTTGTTGTGGATACTGCGGTTGAGATTCCAGACAACGACCCTCGCGGCGGCGTCAGCACTCTTGAAGTGCGCGATGCAGGTTCGGTGAAGTCACTGGCAATCGACCTAGAGATCAACCACACGTATCGCGGAGATTTGGTCGTGGAACTTCAACACGGCGGGACGTCCGTTGTGGTCTTCGACGGAACTCGTGAGGCCAACGGTTGGGAGGACAATGTGGTCCTGACTGGAGAGGTCCTAGAAGGCTTTGTGGGCGCGTCGATGACCGGTCCGTGGGAACTCACTGTTCGCGACACGGCTGCGGCCGACACTGGCTCGATCGTGAAGTGGGCTTTGCACGTCACCAAAGACTGAGAGTCTTCTTTACCTTTGAGCGCCAGGCTTCGGCCTGGCTTTTTTTTGTCTAGAAAAAGTGAACCGCGGCGAAGATGACCATCAAGTTCGAGAACGCGTGGTAGATAACCGGCGCCAGAATCGAGTCCGTGCGTCGTCGCAGCCAGCCAAAAAGCAGCGAGGGAAAGAACACGCTCATGCGCGTGGCAACTAGGGCTCCGCCAATTGGCACTAGCAGGTGGCCGAGGCCAAACAGAACACTTGCCACCAAGATAGCTGCTGAGAAACCAAAAAAAGTTCGGTTTTTACGACCGCGTTCCTCGGCGCGTTTTGCGAACGCTTCTTCCAGGCGTGTCTGCAGCCAGCCTCGGTAGAAATACTCTTCGGGCAGGGCAATCAGCAGAAATTGTGTGGCGACCCACAAGGGGATCCACCAAAGCGATCTTTCGGCTTGGAAATCTTCTTTTTCTTTTGCGTTTCGCCCTTGATACAAGGGCCAAACTTCGTTGCCTTCGACCGTGGGTTCTATTCGGACATCGACTGATTTGGGGCCGCGAACGATGATTTGACCGCGGCTCCTCGAATCATCGAGTTCGACTCGCCAAACACGCGCATTGCCTGCCGTTCCGTCGACCGGAAATGCCTTCACGGTGCCGCGACGTTGCGGCACAAACGGCGTGTCGCCTTCGATAACAACGACGTTGTTGGCGCTGCCCTTGTTGCGGACCCCAACATTCAAGGTCGACTTATCCGACCAAACCCAGACTCCCGTAGCTTCGGCCCCCCAGCTGACGGGCTCCCCCGCAAGTTCGGTTGGCCATTGGAAATAGTTCCCGGCGTCGTATTCGAAATGCCGCTCCAGGACCTGAGTTTCCCACCAGTAATATCCCAAAGAAAATAATGGCAACGTGACCAGAGTGAAGGCCAGCCCATACGCAACGCCGCGTGGCCATCCCTTCCAGGTCAGACCAAAACGTTCATTTTCGTGATTATGCCGGTCCATCATTCGTTGCGCTGATTTTACAAACACGAGCGCGACAATGGCGTAAAGGAAATCGGCTACGGTTGGAATGAACCCAGCTGCGACGGCCGCAATGATCACCAAGACCAGCACCGCCAAATACACCAGAAATGCTTCACGAAAGAGGGCCTTACTGGTCATTTTTGGGTCCCTAAAATCTCTTGGACGCTGCGAACGCTCTTGATGAAAACACGTCCTTCGGCCGCGAAGACACTAAGTGTGCCCAGCGGAGTCTCGGCCTGCCAGCGAGTCAAACCGGTTTTCAGATCCAAACAATGCAGTAGGTTGGGCAAGTCTTTCCGACGTTCCAAAACATAAAACGCGTCTTTGTTCGCGGTGATCGGAGCACGGGACTCAGATATCGCGGTCGACCAGAGCGTTTTACCCGTCGCGTCGTCAAGAGCGTAGAGTGTCTTGTCGATGCCGATCACGGCGACTCCACTTTCGATCAATCCGTAGTTGGCCGTTGGGTTTTCGGGCAACTCGCTTCGCCATTTTGCCTCAAGGTCCTTGAAGTCGTAGCGAATGATTCGTGGTTTTTCAGCGCGTGACGGAGAGAATAATAAATGGTCGTCGCCGGATAGATAAAGGGCCGATCGGCCACCAGAGCCATCAAATTTCCGGAACTTCATTTCGACGCCAGAAAACGGATACCGCTGGCTGACACCGGAAACGTCGGTCACGTAAAGTCCAGTGGAGAAACCTGTCGGTTCATTGCCGGCCCAGAATGCCATGCGGCCAGCCCAGATGATTTTTCCATGATCAAGCGTGACGCAGGTGCCATCGGTGCCGCCTTCCCACATCGTGCCTGCGCAAAGGTGGTCAGGGGACAGGTCTGCGATCCAGGCAGACCGGAAGTTGGCGGTAAAGTTCCTGGCTTCGTTGCTGCGGTCTGCGTCGAAGTACCAAAGGCGTTCGCCGTCATCCGACCATCGGCTGACCCGCAGATTTTTAACGCCGTCAGCTGGAGTTGCATGGGCTGTGATGAAGCTGCCATCGTCGAGCTTTTGATACGCCTCCATGCCGCAACCCAGCATGAAATTTAATCGATCAGCCTTCGCTACTGGAAATTCTGATGTTCCCTCAGGGCCTTCCATCATGACGTGACAGTCGTCGTACCGGACACTCTCGGTAAGATCCAAGGTGATGGTTTTGGCAGGAGCTACCGTGGCTTTAGGTGCTTTGAATGCTTGCAGAACGGGCAGGTGTTCGACGAGCGGAGCTGGCGGTGCTGGCGGCGGATCGCAGCCCATACCGAGGCTGAAAGAAATGACGGCAAACCACGGATTCAGGAGCAATTTCATCAGGATCTCGATTCAAACGTTCAGGTCCCATCGATGCGTCGTGGTCTCGGCCTGTTCGATGAGGTCACGAAGAAGCGGGGAGACGCGCAGACAGTCTCCGTTCCCTACCACAATCACCTTTGTCCGTGCTCGGGTGAGCGCGACGTTTAGCCGTCGTTCGTCGGTGATAAACGCGCCCGTACGCTCTGTGCGCACCAGACTCACCAAAATAACCTCTCTTTCGCCGCCTTGGAACCGTTCCACGGTGTCGCAGTCGACCGAATCCAGGGTGACCTGTCGCATCAGATCGACCTGCGCTCTAAATGGTGAAATCACGCCGATTTCTTCCCGACTCAGTCCACCGGCGAGCAATGCGCTCGCGAGCTCGGAAACTACATTGGCTTCGATCGGGTTGGTTCGTCCAAGCTCAGCGCTCTTGACGTCGACAAACACCACGGGGGCCGTGGGCGACAGAATCTCTCGAACCCGTTCGGTGGCTTGTGACAGGTCGATCGAAAGCACCGAAGAGCCAGTCGCGCTTTCGGCCCGAAGCTCGCCGCCATAGAACGTCCGATTGGAAAACGACATCACCGCGTTATTCATGCGGTATTGTTCATCAAGGCGTACCGATGGAATCCCCAATGCCAAAAGCCGCTCAAACAGGCTTTGGTCCAACCCGTTCAAACCCATCGGGTTGATTTCCTGTTCCGCCTGTTCGAAGTCGCCTGTGACTACCGGAGGCAACTGTTTCGGGTCGCCGACCAGCACAAAACGTTTCGCACGAACCAGTGCGCCAACGGCGAGCGGTTCGGTGAGCTGGGTGGCCTCATCGACGAGCACGACGTCAAAAGGGACCGCGCCGCAATGCCGCTCAAGGGAACTCAACACATCGTTCGAAGACACCGAATACACCGTGCAAGCGATCACCGCGGTGTTCAGAAGTATTTCGGTCAGTGCATCGACGGACTCAACGCTTTGGGCCAGATCGTCCGAGAACGCCTCGTTCAACGGTATGCCGGCTCGTATTAGGGTTCGGGCGAGGTTTTCACAGCGATGCGAGGCGCCCACTCGGAGGAAAGGGACGCCTTCTTTCACAAGTTTTTCGAGCACCGTATCCAGTGCATTATTGGTCTGTGCGCAGACCAGAATTCGTTTCGTGCCCGCAAGCTCCTTAATTGCACGGGCGATAACCGTGGTTTTGCCAGTGCCAGGCGGGCCCTCGATCAGACACGCATCGGTGCTATCCATCGCAGCCGAAACGGCTTCCATTTGCCGCGGGTTCAATCCGTCCAGCTGACGTGGCTTCGCCTTAAGCTGCGAGAGCTTAAGGCCGCACAGGACTTCCAGCAGGTCTCGTCGCCCCGAAGAGATCGTGCGGTACAAGTTCTGTTGGGCCGCTCTAAATCCCATCCGAGAGGGCACGAGCTCGATATACCATCCGTCGACGGGGATGCCGGCGCCTTTACGAATGCTGTGGACTCGCAGGACCAGGGTTTTCCCATCGCATGACAGCACGGTTCCACGGAAAAGGTGCGAGTCCGTCGGATCCCCGCGGTGAACAATCAGCTGGGAACCTGCCGAAAGAGTCGGTAGCCGGCTTGCGGATAACCGGAGGATGCCGTCTTCGGGCGATCCAGACAGGCTTAAGCCCGCGACACAACGCCCAGCGGCAATGCGTCGATCCAGCTCGGAGGTTCGAAACGAGTCGCCAAACGCGGCGTTTTCGGACCAATGTTCGGCCTGGATCAGATGATGGAAATGGCGCCACCAGCCCCGTGCGCGCGACGAAAGCTCGGCGTCACCAAAGAGGTCGGTGGCCTTGCCCAATCCCAAGATGCTGGACTGCGCTTCGCAGGTTTTGCGGCGAAACCGGCATTCGTTTGCACGGCAGAGCGCTGGAACCTGGTTGTAGTATGGCAACACCTCAACGCCGGGTTTCGTGGCGAGGTCGTGGTGCGCGATGACAAGCTGATTGCGGCCGCGAAGCATGCTCAAGTACCGTTCAGGCTCGTCAAAATCGACCGACCGCACGGTTCCTTCACGTGAATACAGCAGGTAGCCCGAAATCTTGGTTTTTTGCCGTTCGGCGTAGTCGTCCCAAAGCAGTTTATAAGCTCGCACCTGGTTGGTGTGTTCCTCGCGCGTACTGCCCGTCTTGAGCTCGATGATATTGAGCCCACGACGTGAATCTTCGGTCACGAGGTCGATCCGACCCTCGATGCCAAACCGATTGGAGTACCGAGAAACCTCGACGCTTTGCCCTGACCATGAGTACCGATCGGCGCGATCTTGGCCCGCCGCAAATCCCTCCAGATTACGGAAATGGACTTCGCTCTCGCGTCGTAGCAACTCGACCTCGGCATCGCCTAAACCCGACGCAATCAAGGTGAAGCCAGCCTTTCGAACTCTCGCGTCCCACAATTCGTCGAACGTTTTTCCATCACTGGACATCAGATCTTCGAGCAACCCGTGCAGGATATTTCCCATCACCAGGGGTTTTCCGGGCGATCCTGCGTCGCGAATATCGACAAAATACCGGCTGACGCAGCCCTCGGCCTTAATCACGTCGGTCACGCTCGTGAACCAGTGTGGCTCGACCACTGGCAGGGTGTCCGGACGGGCTGTCAGGAAATTTCGGCCTTCCGAATCCGTGACAACGTGGGCGTTATGAAGCCCAAGCTCTGCGCCCTCCCAAATGCCATTTAGGCATTTGTAGACGGCACCATGAGCACCTTCCCAGAAAAACGCACCTTCGGCTTTTGGGGCCGCGGCCGAGGCGACCAATCGGAACTTCAATCCTTGGCCAAATCGCGGGTTTTTCGGGTTTTCGATGTTGATCACCCGAAGCGTCCCGTCGACCGAGACGTCGATGGAATACGCCGAGCGAACCAAGCGGACCAGTGTGCCGACGTCTGTGACTCGTTGAGCGTTCACTTCTTCGATAATCGACGAAAGTCCACTGGCGGCGTCGTTTGCGGTCAGCTCACCGAGCAAATCGGAAAGACCTTGGATATCGGCCTGACGGTCCGGCTGTTCGGACGCACCGGCTGCCCACGCGCCGGCGTCGGTCAAGATAAGGCGGTCTGGCGTGACCCAAACCGACCACGGAGTGATATCGCCGTGAACAACGCCTTTAGAGTGCAGTCCGGCCACGCCTTCGGCGAGTTCGAGCCAGCGTTCGACCGGACTTGTGATGTGTGGGTTTTGCGGCAGTGGCAGCCCATCGGGAGCTGGTGTGGCTGTCCAGTAGCTGTCGTGGTCGCGTTTCCACGCCATAGCCGGCCGCATGGCATTCGAAGCTGCGGTTGCGGCTCGCCCGAGAACGGCAAAAACCTCGAGCGCAGACCGACGCCCGGCAAAACGACGAACGATCCAAGGGCCGACCGGAAGACCGATGGCTTGCCCCTCGGCCCGCCAGAGCGAGCCTGCGGCGGTTTGCCAGGCCGGCTCCCCAAGTTTTTCTAGATGAATTTGAAACAAGATTAGCGATTGGGTGCGCAGGCCTAAGGAGGCTGTCTATCTGACTTGACGCGAGAAATGTTGGGAACTGTATTCGGCCTTTTTGAAATTTCTGTGATTCTGCGCTTGGTGCGCAGGCCCTATGGCCTGCATGTGATTCCTGCGATTATTCAGACACATGCGAGCCATAAGGCTCGCGGACCCATCGCATGCGAGCGATAAGGCTCGCGGACCCCTCGCACAACCAACCTCGTCATCGATCCCTTTGCGACAGCCTCAGGCATATTGCCAAAGGGTTAGGCAGGACTAGCGGCCCAGTCACAAGTAATTAGCCAGAGATGCAGACACCGACGTTCGAACCGCTAGGTTTAGCGCAGGCGCCGGTGCAGCAATCACCGTCCGACAGACAGGTCGAGTTGATGGGGCGACATGGCGGTCCGCACACATTATTGACGCAGCTGTTATTGCAGCAGTCGCTGCCAGTGGCGCAGGTTTCGCCGTCGAAGAGGCAGTCTGGACAGCCTTCGTCGATCGAATCGTCGCAGTCGTTATCAATGCCGTCGCAGATTTCTGGTGAGCAGTTTTCGCAGCCTTCGTCGATCACGCCGTCACAGTTGTTGTCTTTGTAGTCGCAGACTTCCACGGCTGGTGTGCACAGGGTGGCGCAACCGAGCGTGATTTTAAGCGGTGCAATCGCTCCGTTAGGATCGAGCGAGCGAAGGGTGGTGCACGAGGCTCCATTGAGCGTCAATGTTGTCGTCGCAGCGTCAAACGAGAAGCCGTTGGCAGGCTCACGCACGACGGCTACGCCGTTGACCTCGACCCAGATTTTCGATGCATCTTGAGGAGCAGGATTCAGTGTGTATGAACACGAAATCGAGGCCGTTGCGATGTTTTTGACTGCTGTCACAAGCTGGGCGGTCCCATTGGCCGTATAGAATTTATTGCCGCCCACGGGAGGAGCATCGGTGCCTCCGGCGGTAGCAATCTGATTTAAGTTGCCTTCAAATCCGCCGAAATTGAATGCGATCACGTAGACAGGAATGCCAGCGTTGGCAAAGGTCTGAGCTTCTGAAATCGAGCCGTTCAGTCCACCGCAGTCATTGGGGTCACCGTCGGTGATCAGGATGATCGCCTTGCTTCTGAGGGCGTCCAGCATGTCGCCTGCTTCGATGAGCCGGCTCTGCGAACGAAGTGCGCCGAGTGCACCAGCAGTAGGAGTTCCGCCGCCGGGAGTCAGACCTGCCCACGAAGCTTTCAGCTGAGCAGGAGTATGCAATCCCATGTCCAGCCTGTGTTCGAGACCCGGGCAAGAGCCAGTCTGGTAGGTTCCAAATCCGAATCGGACATCGGTGGCGAGGCCTGGAGAATCGGCGATGTTGTTCATCGCGGTAATCGCCTGATTGATTCCCGTTGTCCCCATCGAGCCCGAACGGTCGAGCAAGACATAAATATTGGGTTCGACGATCTGAAAGTCAGCATCCTGATTGCCACAAATCATGCCTGCTGGCGTAGGCGAGCACGAATCGCCCTCGCCATTCATGTCGGTATCGGTCTGATCGTAGTTCGCAATCGTTGGGCAGTTGTCACAGGCGTCGCCCAAGCGATCGCCGTCTTGATCTGCTTGGTCGGCGTTTGACAGCCCGCCGCAGTTATCGAGACGGTCCGGAACGCCGTCGCCGTCATCGTCGCGGTTCGCGTCGTAGTAAGTTTCGGTGGAGTCCTCGTCACACGCGTCGCCGATTCCGTCTCCGTCCATGTCGGTCTGAATAAAGTTGGATGCGTTTGGACAGTTGTCGCAGACGTCACCCACCCCATCGCTATCGACATCGGCCTGATCTTGGTTTGACGCTGCTTTGCAGTTGTCGAACCGATCGAGGAAGCCATCACCATCACCATCCGCAAACGGATCGCTCGACCCGTTATTATCGGCAGAATCACCGCCAGCATCAGCGTCACCATTATTATTGGTGCCGTTGTTGTTATTAATGCCTCCAGAGATGCATCGTCCGCTGATCGGATCAACGGTTCCTGCACAGTCTGTGGGCTTTTTTGCGTCATCTGCTGAGCATGAAAGCGTCAGGCTGATGGCAAAAGCTAAGGCGGTTTTTCGTTGGAATGGTGTCATAGATCTTTTCTCCCAAATCAAGCTAGCGCAGACTATAACGGCGTATTCAATCCCGCACAAATACTGGCTGGGGCCACATGTGCTTTTCTTGAATACACCCTTACACTACGGGGTTTACGTGATGGTTTGGCAGCGGGTTTGTGACGTTTCGGAGACATCCACCCGCAAAGTCATTGCCGGCAACACCTGTCGGGCCTACCTTCTTGCCGTGTTTAAACATTAGGAGATCCAAATGAGCATCTTGGTAGCCACTGATTTAGCTGACGCCACGCTGGTAGCGATTCACTTGGGAGCGCTGTTTGCCAATCTACGGGGTACAGACCTTCGTTTGTTGCATGTGGTTGACTTCACTGGGGATGATAACGCGTGGAGGGTTCTTTACGAGACGACCGAAGAGATCCAAAACCATGCGACGAAGGAAGCGACGGCCGGGATGTTGGCTCAGTACAAGAAAGCCGTTCCCGCGGATCATCAGCGTCCATTTTCTTCCGTGGTGCGTTTTGGTCGTCCGGCCGACGGCATTTTGGCAGAGGCCAAGAAGACAGTCCCGTCGATGATCGTCGTCGGAACGGTCGGTCAGAGCCGGCTTCAAGATGTGTTGTTTGGGCGCACCTCGAATCAGCTGGTGCGGGAGTCGGACCTGCCGGTGCTTGCGGTTCCTCCGATGACCGAAGTTGGCGTTCCTAAGAAGCTGCTGGTGGCGGTTGATCTGAGCGATTGCGGCGACCGAGCGCTGGCACACGCAAAAGAACTTGCAGCACTTTTTGGTGCGACGATCGACATTGTTCACGCAGTAGACGCGGACGCGCAGTCGGCGCCGTTGAGCGCATTGATGCCCCCGGTTCAGTTGCGGGTTATCGAGATTCTGGAGTCACGCAAAGCGGCTCTGGAAAAACGACTGGCCGACCATGGCCTGGCCGGCGCGACCTTGCACGTTGAGTTCGGCCGCCCAGATCATGTGATCAATCAGGTCTCAAAAAACCTGGGTTCAGATTTCATCGTGATGGGAACACACGGTCGAACTGGATTCTCGAGGTTCTTCTTGGGTAGTACTGCAGAACGAGTTCTGCGCACGACGGCAGTGCCGACGCTGGTGGTTTCCGCACCCGAATGACTGGATTATCGGCCGAGCGCGATCAACGTGGTTGGGCCGATCGCAAAATACAACGCCACCAAAACCACGACGGTTGCAAGAGTCCGATGAATGGTCCCGCGTGACGCGACGTGGGTTTCACGCAATTGCCGTTTCAGGACGATGTAGGTGGTGCCCGCGAACATGAAATTCAGGATGGAGCGAACCAGCTGGAGTTCAAACGAGGTCCACTTTGTGCCAAATCCTAGGGTAACAGCGTAAGCGACCAACAGAACGGTTCCAGCCGCGCCCACCAAGGCAAAGAGCATTCTGGGACTTGGGCGCCAGCGAGTCACGTGAAGCGTGACCAAAAGGGTGCCGATGGGGCCAAAAAAGAGGCCCGTGTAGGCGATGATGATGGGCAGAATATTGAGTTCTTTCGACGGTCCTGGTTTCGCCGGATCCGCCATGCCCGCACGTCGCCTCGCCGCAGTCCAGCTGGCCTCGAAGTCTGCTTGGGTCGTGAAGTCGTCTTCTTGGGTCATTTCGAGAGGTGAAAGAGTCGGTCGACGCCGATGCTCACGAAGACTTGGTAGTCGTAAGCGACCTGGTAGTTGCCTGGTGAATTTGCAGACTCGTAATTGTCGAACCGATCCTTGGTGGAGGTCGGGACATTTGGGTCATACACAAAACGGACATCAAGGGGGATCACCCAATCGGTGAAATCGATGTCGAAGCCTAGATTCGCGCTCAGGCCAATATGAGTGACGGGCGTCGTGAACAGTGGCTGTGGCGGCTCAGGGATGTTCTCTTGATCGACTTGAGATGCGCTGCCAAGACCCAACAGAAGCTCAGGCCCCAGTGAAATCCGATAGCCAATCGAATCGGTTTTGGCGCGAATGCCGAGGTGCAGTGGCGCGTGGATGATGCTGGACTTGAGAGTTGCCGTTCGTCGTTGGTCTGTCGCTGGAGCTTCGGCTTTACCTGAAGCGCTGTGTGCGATGTAGAGAAGGTCGAGCGCAAGGTAGAGGTCGCCCGCGCTGATTTTGGACAGAAAGAACATGCTGGCCAATCCGCCACCGCCACCAAAACCAGTGAATGCAGCGCCACTTAGCAAAGTCGGATCACCGGCGGGATCGCTTGGGGCCGAAAGAATGCTGTAGTTGCCTACGCCGCGCACTCCAAGGCGAACATCCATTGATTCTGCCGCGATCGCCTGACCGGCAGTCAAAGTGAACAATCCCGCGAGCAATATCGTTATGATTTTCATCGATTATCTCCGTCCGACTGGAAGCGGGTCGTACACCTAATCATCCGAGTCCGCAACGCCATCACGTTGGCCGCGCCACTGCGTGAGGCGCTCTTTGATCGAGGCTTCGTGGCCCTGATCCGAGGGCTGATAGTAGACTCGGCCTTGCAGTTCTTTGGGAAGGTACTGATCTGGGACGTAATTCCCGGCAAACTCGTGCGGATATTTGTACCCGCGGCCAGCGCCAGTGCTGCGATCCAAAGCTGTCGGTGCGTTCACAATATGATTGGGTACGCCTGCAGCTGGATGCGTCATAACGTCCTTTCGCGCGTCCCGATAGGCGGTAAGTACGGCGTTGGACTTGGGGGCGCATGCCAGATACGTCGCGGCCTGGGTCATCGGCAGCGCGCCTTCGGGCATACCCATCATCCGAAACGCATCGGTGGCTGCCATGGCGACCTGTAGGGCATTCGGATCGGCGTTTCCGATGTCTTCCGAAGCAAAAATAACCATGCGCCGAAGAATGAAAAGCGGGTCTTCGCCAGCCTCAATCATACGGATCATGTAGTGCAGGGCAGCGTCGGGGTCGGATCCACGCATGCTCTTGATGAACGCACTTACAACTTTATAGTGCTGTTCCCCCGCCTTATCATATCGAATGATGGGGCGTTGGACGGCCTCTTCGATATCCGCGACCTCGACGGCTCTACGGCCCTGTGCCGCCACAGCTCGCGCAGCGACCTCAAGGGTATTCAACGCGGTGCGGGCATCGCCCCCTGCGGCTGCCAGAAGCGCGGATTCCGCGTCTTGTTTTAACGCAACTTCAAGTCGACCCAACCCGCGAACTTCATCGGTCAATGCCCGTTGCACCAAGGTTTGCAGGTCGCTTTCGGTATGACTTTCTAGAATCAACACCTTTCCGCGTGACAGCAGCGCAGCGTTGACCTCAAAGGCGGGGTTTTCGGTGGTTGCACCGATCAATACAACGGTTCCACGCTCGACGTGCGGCAGCAGCGCGTCTTGCTGTGATTTGTTGAAACGATGAATCTCGTCAACAAACAGAACGGTCGTCTGCTTAAACAGGCCAATCTGCCGCTGACGTGCCCGTTCGACTTGCTCGCGGATATCTTTCACACCTGCCAAAACTGCCGACAAGGACACAAACTGCGCCCCGACGGCTTCGGCAAGAAGCCTGGCCAGCGTGGTCTTCCCGCTGCCAGGTGGTCCCCAAAGTATCAAACTTGAAAGTTTGCGCGCACGAACCGCGTTGGCCAAAAAACGGCCATCTGCCAAAAGGTGAGCTTGCCCAACAAACTCTTCTAGAGTGGTCGGTCTCATTCGTTCGGCTAGAGGGGTGTCGTGGCTAGTCGTCAGCGGAAGGGTCCATGTTGTTGCCCGATGCATTGGGCAAAATGCGTCCAGCAACACGGAAGTTGTTGACCACGTTTTCGGTGTCCATCAACTCAAGCCGCATGGCCCGGCAGTCTTTATGGTTGTGAGGCAAGCCCGGAAACGCTTCGCGAACCCGCTGCTCGATATGCTGCGGCAGGTCGATGAATGAAGTTTTGTAGGCTTCACACACCGGGCATTCCATTTTCGGCTGACCGCCAATATAGACAAAACCGCAGCTCTTGCAGGTCCAAATGAGGGCATGGATGAATGGATCGTACGTCGACATTAAGCACTCCGTAGGCCAGGTCGGGATCCTAGATGCACCGACCGCGCGCGAAGGTCAAGGTTCAGGCTACCTTTTGGGCCGCTAGAACTTCTTTGTACTCAGCTTCGTACATGGCCCGAGCCTCATTCACGATGTCGAGGTTCTTTTCATTGAACTCGACGTCGATCGTGCGAGCAATCGCATCCATCTGCATCCCGATATAACGAAGCTCATCGCAAATCGTCATCAGCATGTTGATATCACGCGATTTTCGGTCTTTACCGGCGAAGTTTTCGCGGTAAATCGCCATCGCGTCGTTGGCCGCGCCGCCAAGCATGCCCGAAAGGTCTTCAAGGCTTGCGCCTTCACGTGCCTTGCGGACTTCCACAAGTTCGGTGCGGTACATGTCCAGATTCTGCCGAACGATCGTCATGTTGTTTCGGTTTGATTCCGAGACCAAACCGTTTTTGTCGAGGGATTCCATTTCTTTCAAAATGTCTTCGAGGTTTCCAAGCATGCGCTGGATAAGCTCTGGTCGACGAGTCGCTCGTCGTTTCCCGGCAAAATGGCCGTTGTAGAGCGAGAATTGCGCGTTAGCGAGTTGAGCGAGGCGGCTAGCGCGCTCTTCTTCGGTGCCTTCAAGGCGTGCACGCTCGATCTGAGCAACCTCTTGCTCGTAGAGCGCCATCTGCGCGTCCACGGTCTGCAAATCGGTTTTGGTTGCATCGATGCCCTTGTCGGCCACGATCACCATCGACGTGCGAATCGACTTGAGCTCCCCGATCAATTCCAAGAGCAAGCGCGGGTCTCTCGAGCCGCGATTTTGTCCAGCGAAATGCCGTGCGTAACAATCAAACGCACGATTTGCGGCCGACGCCAGCCGTGCGCCTTCGACGCTGTAGGGGTTCGATTGCGCCATGACGATGGCGCTTTCTTCTTCGCGGTATCGGTTCAGATTCTCTTGCGCGGTTTCCACAAGCGACACAACTGCGGGGTTGCGGCCGCCGTTCATCAACACTTTGGCCTCTTCGATCAAGCCTGTAAGCCTAGTCA
>JBBKVQ010000365.1:0-5627 GCA_037968515.1 Bradymonadaceae bacterium | reverse complement strand
GCGATTTGCGATGGGTACGCGTGGCTCCAGCCGCGCTGCGATTTGCGAACGGTACGCGTGGCTCCAGCCGAGCTGCGATTTGCGAACGGTACGCGTGGCTCCAACCGCGCTGCGATTTGCGACCTTATGGCTCGCATATATCTGAATAATCGCAGGAATCGCATGCAGGCCATAGGGCCTGCGCACCAATCACAGGCGCGTCCACTCACTGCTCACCCTCACCGCACAATCAGGACTGCATCAGCAGACTCCCAGACCACGTTCCAGGCTGGGTCTTCTGCGATTTCGGTGGCCAGTCGGTTCTGCCGAGGCAACTTCAACAGGACGGCTTTCACGCCGTTTTGCTGGAAGACTCCACGCCACACGCCTGGCTGAGAATCCACAATGTGCCGAAGCGTGTCGAACTCATGGCCCAGCGATCGTTGGTCTTGGAAAACGACGGGATAAAAACCGTCTTTGGTGAGCTCCCAAATCAACAGCCCCGCAAATTCAGGTGCGTTATAAAACCGAGGTCGTGACCCCCAGCTCGCAATAATTTCTGCGGCCTCAGACGGAATTTGCCGCGATATCAACGGGCGTCCCACGGACTCTGCCATGCTTTGATGCCAACTCCAGAGCGGCTGAACCATGAATGCGAGAATAAACCCAACGATAGCGGCGATACCAAGTCGAGGCATCGGAACGACTTCGGCCCGGTGAAATAATGCCGGCATACATACCAGTGCGGCGACAGGCGAGTCCAACACCCCCATCACTGCCACCAAGGTGAGCCCCAACACGAGCTCTTCGCGATCCAGACCACCGCGGGTAGCGGCGACAGCGAGTCCCACGCCCAACAATCCGCAAATCACCACCGACATCAGTTCAGGCGTGTGCCACTGCTGGAAAACCGCATGCCAAACCTCAAAACCGCGCGGGCTCACAAGCGTCGCGACCGCAAATAGACCTGAAGCCGCTAAAACCGCGCGTGAACGACGGAACACCCCCGCCACCAACAACAGCGCAAAGCCCGCCACAAACGAAACATCAACATTTACCCAGATGGGCGCCAAAACCACCGGCAATGCCAACCACTTGTAATTGCGCGCAGACAAAATTACCCCAGCAAGACTCGTGGCGACAAAAAACGCACCAAAGGTTTGCGGGCCCAGGCCGCCCATCAGGGCTGCTGACACTCCACATGATATGCCCACAAAAAGAACCGCCGGACTCAAGCTTCGTTTTGATGCCACGGCTAAGCTTAACCCCAACGCCAGTGCCACAACCCACACGCGAGCTGCCAATAACCCGGAAATGTCAGCGAAGCTGTGAATCTTAAACAGCCACCACTGGCTAAGCCACGGCAAGATCACCGAAGGAGTATCGCCACCCACCAGATACGACACGTGGATCGCGTTCGGAATTCGCTGAAAACCATCGGCGGCGCGGCCAAAAGCGAGGTGCCACCACAACTGCGCGTCGGCCAACGGGACAAAAGCTCCCACGGCCAGACACAGTGCGATGGGCAGCAGGAGCACGGCTCTGGAAAAAAACGTGGAAAGCTTGGAATTCACTTCACATCCGACGGCGCAGCGCCGCTGCACCTAAACGTATCGAGAACCAACCCGCTGCGGCAGGAGCCACAAGGCCCAGGAACACTCCTAGGTACGAAACCCACTCGATTGCAGCGGGGGATTTTCCGCTAGCAGTGGAGCCCCAAAACAGAGTGGCTCTAAAGGTCGCGATCAACACAAAGAGCACCAGGAACATTCCCAAAATCATGTAGATTACGGCACCAAATGAGCTCGCAATTTTGGCTGCATTGGGATTATGGAACTGAGGATAAACCGCGCCAAGTCCAACAGCCATCGCCGAAACCCCGAGCGTGATCGAAAAAATGATAATGCTCGCCGAAATCGCGTAAACCGCGTTTTGCAAAACCAGCAGATTGGACGCCCAAATCAACGCCTGACCAACAAGTAACACCGGCAAGATTCCGCCCAACCACTTGCCCACAAGAAACCGATCCAACGATACGGGCGCCTGCATGATCAGCCAGAAGGAGCGGCCCTCAAGGCTCACGCCTGGGAACAAAAACCGTCCGCTCAACGCAACGACCACAAAGCCGCAAGCCGCAAGATTGAAGAAAAATAGTCCGACATCGCCCAAAAGGCGTTCGTCGGCCGCAATTTCAAAGTATTTGTAATTGACCAAATAAATCACGACGATCGCAATCACGATAAGGATCTGCGACCACTGGCTGGCATCACGAACAAAAACCAATTGGTCTTTGCGGACCATCTCGCGAAGTGGGTTTCCTACACGACCGCTGGTGCTCAGCGCGTCGATTCGCTCGTCGAGCGTGCGTGACCGAGAATAGGTCCGCTTCAACATCCAGTCGCGAAGGGCCGTCACAATGCTCTGCCCGTGGCGCCCCTCTTGAGCCTTGGAAAACCCTCGATAATAAAAGCGACGATGCGCCCAGGCCGATACAAAAAAGAAGGCGAGTGGTGTCATGTAGAGCAGAC
Source organism: Bradymonadaceae bacterium (assembly GCA_037968515.1). Taxonomy (GTDB): domain Bacteria; phylum Myxococcota_A; class Bradymonadia; order Bradymonadales; family Bradymonadaceae; genus JBFFMO01. The sequence goes on along the minus strand of JBBKVQ010000365.1, from coordinate 3,120 downwards.
CGAGCGACCAAAGGTCGATTTCCGCACGTCCATAGAGCAGCGGCACAATCACGTTCATGGCCCAGTCACTGGGCAGAAACACCGTGGTCGGCGCCGCCAACAAATTCAGCATTTCGCCAATCGACGAGAACGAATCGGGATTCAGCAAGCGCTCTGGTCGCAGGGCACGAATCACGATGAAAATAACGCTGAACGCCGCAAGGCCCAGAAATAGGGTCGCGTCGCGGGTTCGATTAGCCGCCAAAATATTGGTCACCAACAGGCCAATCAACGTGGCGATAACTGTTGGAATGGCAACAAAGGGCACCAGCACTCCAATCAGCCCTACGAAATAGATCGGCCCTGCCCCAATCCCAACCCCGGCTGCGATGAAAATTGGCAAACCAAAAATAAAAATCACCCACGAAGACTGGGCTAATGACTCGATAAACCTCGCAGTAAAAAACATGTCTCTGGGGATCGGCTTGGTCATCAAAAACTCAAGCTCGTCGGCCAAATAGAAGGTCGAGAAGACCGTGACGATATTCGAAAAAACCAGCAGCCCAAGGAAAATCAGAAACGAAATCGAGAGCAGGCGCTGAATCAGCAATTCCCCCACAGGCTCGATTTTAAGCGCCTCGGTGACAACCCAATGGCTCGACCGAAACAACATCGCCCAAAAGATAAGGCTCAGCCCGGCAAACGCAGGAATCCGATACTTGCCGTCCTGTTCGGACCGCAGCGCCCCTTTGAGCGTGCGAAATTTCACGCCAATGAGAGTTCCAATCACTGGATTTCCTCGTCGCTAGCGCGTTCGTAGACCTCGTCGTTGCCAAACCGGGTGGCGACCCTTTCGGCGCGCTGCCCCTCGGTCTCTTCGGTGATCTGAAGAAAGACTTGTTCAAGACTGGCTTTCGCCGAGCCGGTCTCGGTTCGAAGCTCCTCCATGGTCCCGCGAGCCATGACTTTCCCGTGAGTGATAATGGCCACTTGGTCACAGATTTCCTCGGCGACTTCCAAGGTGTGGGTGGATAGCAAAATGGTCATTCCATCACGTTCGGTCAGGCGTCGGAACAGGGTCTTAATCAGGCGATGGCCCTTAGGGTCCAATCCGACCATGGGCTCGTCGACCACTAGGAGCTTGGGCTCAGGAAGCAGCGCACCCGCAAAAGTGACACGCTGTTTCATGCCGTGCGAAAAACTTTCGATCAGCGAATCCGCCCATTCTGCGAGCTCAAAAAGCTCGAGCAGTTCTCGGATTCGACGTGAAACACGGGCGCCGTCCAGGCCGTAAAGGCCGCCAATAAACGCCAAGTATTCGAATGCCGTCAGTTTGTCGTACACGTAGGGGCGGTCGGGAATAAACCCGGTATTCTTTTTACACGTCAACGGGTCAACATCCATGCGGACACCGTCGATCGTGATGGTGCCGTTCGTCGGCTGCAGCAGCCCAGTGATCATCTTTAACGTGGTGGTTTTGCCCGCCCCATTGGGTCCAAGAACGCCAAAAATTTGTCCTCGGGGAACACGTAGGTCCACAGAATCCACCGCAGTAAACGCGCCGTATTTCTTCTGCAGTTGTGTCAGCACGACCATGTCTTCGCTCGACATATTAGTTCCTCAATTAAAATCTGACGGGGCAGTGATTGCGGGGCCCTGAAGCGGCGTACGCTCGATTATCAGCAGCCCAAAAAGGTCTTCGTATTCTTTGCGGTCAATATTGACCGAAACGCCCAACTGGACCTGGGCCGTTCCGGCGAGCAATGTAGCGCGATTTGGGTCCAGGTCGACTAGGCGCGCGCCGTCGAAATACTGCACCCAATAATAGGGCTTCATGCCGGTATCGGTGCGTTCGAACCCGTAAACCATCTGTGCTGGAATCTCGATTCGACGCAGCGCCTCGGCCAGAATTTTGGATTTGCCAAAGGTCGTCGAGTCTTCGGTTTTGAGCTGACCGTCTCGAACGGAGCGCCCAATCTTTTCGGCCCTCTGGCCGGTGCTCATCGCTTCGGGAAGTGTCAGGAAGACACCCCAGTCGAAAGTCTCAAAATCAGGATCGTTGACCTTCATTCCTTCGATCGTTTCCTGCGCCAAATCGCTCTTATCCGAGACGCCAGTGGTATCCACGACGATCATGTCCAATTTTCGCGAGGTCACTTTTTGTGAAGGAGAGTCAGCAAGCACGACGAGGCCATCTGGGATATTTTTGATGGTAAAGATCGAATCGCGCTCCAGCCCGCCTTCGCCCCTTAACATGCCGATCGCGTCGTCCACGCTGACTGCCCCTTGGGTCACTGTTCGTTCCCGGAACTGACGCTCCAACGCCTTGGCGCGGGTCTGTCCAAAGGTCTCCGGAACCCGAGCCCCAATGATTCGCAGCGGTAGCTCTTGAATGTAGACCTCGCCGCGTTCATCCATGTAGACGTCAAACTCGTTGTTCCCGATCTCTTGTCGGAAGTGAAACGCGTTAATTTTTGAGTCGTACACATCGATTTCGTGGCGCCGAACATAGCGAAAACGCATCTTGGTCATCCCCATCACCATGGGGTCGAAATACTCTTGTTCAAAGACGGCTCCGGGCACCAAATCTGGCATCGACGCGAGCTGAAAAAACGCACTCTGCGATAATCTGGGCGGCTTTTGCAGCTTCACGGTCGAAGTCCGTTCCTTGCCGCCGATATCGTAACGGAGTTCAACATCGTTGCCCTTCACTTCGACTTCAGCCTCGAAAGACAGCGCGGACGCCGTTTGCACGCTGACGTTAGCCTTTTTCAGCAACGCCGTCTGGTCCATCGTCGCTTTGACTTTGGTGCGCAACAACTGAGCCGTGCCAAGCGAAGTCACGTTGATCATGAAATCGTATTCAACCAGCCAACCACCATCGATGGCAGTTCGTGTTTCATGAATGAAGCCCACCTCGTCATCATCGCGGGTCAGCATCATCCAAGAGTCGCCGGCATGAATGGGAACGCCCGCTTCAAGCGAACGACGCTCGGTTTCGGACTCCGCGTACGAGGAGTACGCGTACGCCCCAACAAGCCCGAACCACCCCACCAAAGCCACTACGCCCACGGCGTCAAAAATTCTCAACGCAACCTCATTCGCGCGACCAAAAAAAACCGAGCTTGCTGACGTGCCCGG
>JBBKVQ010000364.1:0-8894 GCA_037968515.1 Bradymonadaceae bacterium | reverse complement strand
TTCTGCGATAAAAAGGCGTACATATATGCCACTTAAGGAAGTTCGCGATATTTGGCACGTTTAGATGAGCCGGACAAGGTAAGGAACATGGCGAGAATCATAGGCATTGACGTTGGCACTCGAAAAATCGGGCTCGCCGTTGCTGACGACGACTCAAGTTTCGCTTTACCAAGCGACGTGATTGATGCGCTGGGTGCTCCAACGGCGGTTGCTAAGAGAATACTCGAAGAGGATTTTGCGATTGTCGTGATCGGACTTCCAGTCGACCGAAAAGGCAATGAAGGGCCAGCCGCCAAGCGGTCTAGAACCTTCGCGCTTTTGCTTGAAAGAGCAATGGTCAAGGCTGGGTGCAGTGCAATGATTGAGTTCGTGGACGAACGACTCACCACCGTCATTGCCCATCATCTGCTTTCAGAAGCAGGTGTGAAGGTCAAAAAGCAAAAGGACCAAGTCGACGCCATTGCCGCTCAACAAATCGTGCAGGCTTATCTGGACAGCGCGAGGAACGGAGCCGCGGATGGCCAGTGAGAAGCCTGGCTGCATGCGCGCCGTGTTGGTGTTCTGTGGGCTCGTGTTGATGCTGGCGTCCGTGATTATTGGCATCGACGTCAAGACCTTCCTCGACAGACCTGTCGTACCCGACGAACAGACCGTTCATGTTGTGATTCCAACCGGGACTTCATGGAATGGCGTCATCCGGATCCTTAAGGATCAAGGCATGACCAGTCGTCCGTTGTACTTCAACCTATGGGCTAGGCACCGTGGTCTGCCCGACCGCGTCAAAGCAGGAAGGTACACGTTTGTAGGTCCGGTCACGCTCATGGACCTTGAGGCGTCACTACAAGAGGGCGGTGCGGCAGACGAGGTCACGATCACAATCCCCGAAGGATTGACCATTTTCCATATCGCCGACCGCCTTGAGCGATCGGGAATCGTGTCCCGTTCAGACTTCTTGAGAGCCGCTCGCAACCCTGAAGCGCTTCAAAAGTTTGGGATCGGTGGAGATTCAGTCGAAGGGTTTCTGTTTCCAGACACTTACCGATTCCGGCTCGGAGTCTCGGCCGATGAGTTGGTTTTGCGCATGCATGCCAGACATCAAAAAGTCTGGCTGGATTTGATCGCCCGAAATCCTGATGCTTTGGGTGAGCTTTCCAAACATGGACTTTCCGCCTCGGATGTCGTGATTCTGGCCTCATTGGTCGAGAAAGAGTCGAGCGCGCGCACCGAACGGGCGCGGATTTCTAGGGTTTTCCTCAATCGTATCGACAAGAAAATGAGGCTCCAAACAGACCCCACCTGTGTGTACGGCGAAGACACGTATCGCGAGATTCCCCACCCAAGATACTGCAAGGATTCATTAAACCGATACTCGACCTATATCATCGACGGCCTGCCACCAGGGCCGATATCGAACCCTGGCCAGAGCAGCCTGGAGGCCGCACTAGCACCGTCAAAAGCCCCCAAAGATATGGAATATCTGTTCTTCGTTGCACGACGAGACGGCAGCGGAACCCACTTCTTTTCAAACACATACGATGAGCATAAACGCGCTGTGCGCAAATACCTGAAGTAGTGGTTACTCAGTCGGAGCGCTCGCCAATGGCAAGAGTAGGAAGTCGAAACGCACAACTGAATCACCAGCTCGCGTCGCGGCGAGTTGCCACCCTTTGATATTATTCAGGATGCAATCTCGGACGGCTGCGTTACCAATATCTGTGCTGCGTTCCAGCGCAGCGATGACTTTTCCGGTATCGCCCGACACCGTAAATTGAACCGACATCTCACCCTTTAACGAGGGGTCTTTGTTCAGTCCTGTCTGATAACACTCACGCATCGAGTAGCGCTTATCTTTCACCATCCCGGTGACCGAAGCGGGCGGCAACTTTCCTTGAATCCGCAGCGTCTCTTCGATCGGATATAGAAGCCCATAATCAGGAGTTGTTGCCCCGGCGATCTTGACGGTAGTCGCCTTGGTCACCACCTGAACTTCCGGCTGGATGCCTACCGTCGCAGGATCATCTTGGACTACGAAATAAAGAGCGCCGGCTCCGCCGAGCGCTCCCACAACAAAAGCAAATGCGGATACAAGCACGACCACGATCACGCTGCACCCTTGTTTTTCGGACATGCATCCTCCGCGAGATATTGACTAGAAGTTCACTAACTATCACCCTTTGGCAGGCGCTTACAATCGGCATCGGCCATTGCACATAACCGGCCTTGGCATGATGATGAGCCCAAGCGCGCGAGAGCAAGATGATTAATTGGACCCATGCGGCATTACTGCCGGCAGCACGGCGAATCGCTCGTCATATTCAAGATGAATGGGGACTGTGGGTAGGCGTCGCAGTCAGTGACGGCCAGATTGTTCCGTTCCCGCGACCCGCGACCTCCGATCCGCGACCGATTTGCCAACGATTCTCAGTCAATGGTTCTATCAACGGACCGATTCGAAGCTGCTCGGGGTCGGTTACCAGTTGGGTGGACGACGATGAACACAAACCTCGTGTCTGCCATATCGGCCTAAGCGCGATCTCCGTGCCCATCAAACGCCGTGGAAAGACCCTCGCCGTCGTGTATGCAAGTGGGTTCCTCCCCGCTGAAGACGCTGGCCAAGGGGCTGATACGATCGCGCGGTCATGGCGTGCTTCTGATTTCGACGATTCCGATCTCGGCACCATGATCGACAAAATCCCAAAGCTCGACCGGCGCAAGCGAGACGTCGTTCACGGGCTACTGCGGGCCATCGCCGCAGATATCGAAAGCAACGGTGAACAAATCATCACGGCTGATAGCTCCGAAGATGACCGGTTCGGTCTTATGATTGGGCGCAGCGAAGAAATGCAGAAGCTATTCCGGGTCCTGAAGCGAGTCGCTCGCTCAAGCACATCCGTGTTGATTGAGGGCGAGAACGGCACGGGTAAAGAACTCATCGCTCGCGCCTTGCACCAAGGCAGCCCAAGATCGGAGCTGCCCCTGGTCATTCAAAACGTCGCCGCCATTCCTGCGGAACTCATCGAGAGCGAGCTCTTCGGTCACCGTAAAGGAGCGTTCTCTGGCGCCCATAGGGACCGAGTTGGGCTCTTTGAGATGGCAAATAACGGCACGTTTTTCCTCGACGAAATCGGAGAGATGACGGTCAACCTGCAGGTGAAACTGCTACGCGTTCTGCAAGAGGGAACCTTCCTGCCGGTGGGCGATAATGCGTTTCGTAAGGTTGACGTTCGGATGCTGTGCGCCACAAATCGAGAACTCCGTGAAGAAGTTAAAAAGGGCAATTTCCGCGAGGATCTATTCTTCCGAATCAATGTCATCACCATCACCGCACCTCCGTTACGACATCGAATCGACGATATCCCGATCCTTGTGGAGTTTTTTGTCGCAAGAGCAGCACTCGAGCACGACCTCCCGAAGAAACAAGTATCGGAATCCACGCTGAAACGCCTGATGGAGCATTCTTGGCCTGGAAACGTCCGCGAACTCGAAAATGAAATCGAGAAACTCGTCATTATGTCGGGCGATTCACCCATGATCGAAGACACCTACCTGTCGCTCTCCACAAAATCGCGCAGTCAGTTTTCGGATGTCTTTACTGGAGATTTGACGTTGCCAGCGGCCGTGGAAAGCCTGGAGCGCCACATGATTCTGGATGGGCTAAAGCGAAATCAATGGAACAAAAGCCAGACCGCACGAGATCTCGGCGTGAGTCGACGCAATCTAATTCGCAAAGTCGCTGACTTTGGCCTCGAGGAGGATCGTTGAGGCTCTTCGTCGTTCTCTTGGTCATCCTACAGACATGCCTCGCGATTTCCGCCGAGCCGCCTGGCATCACGACCCCGATCACCCGAGAAGTATGGCGAGTGAATGCCATCGAAATACAGGGGTTGGACCGAACTAAAAGATTTGTGGTGGAGCGCGAACTCACCTTCCGAGCCGGTGGTTTGGTCACGCTGTCTCAACTCGAAGAGAGCGTTCAGCGTCTTAGGAATATTGGCCTATTTCGTGTTGCGGATTACACGTTGGTCCCACGAAACGTCACTGGCATCGAAGTTGACGTCGTGATCGTGGTGGATGAACGATGGACGACCTTACCGTTTTTTAGCATCAGCGCTGGTGGGGACTTGTTCAGCCTTCTTGCTGGGATTTACGACGTCAACATCTTTGGACGCTACCTCGAGGCCGGCGGCAGCTACCGTAGATTGGGGGACACAAACTCGTTCCTGCTCTGGCTTCACGACCCACGATTCCTAAACGAGCGGCAATTCGTCGGCGCACAATTCTGGTGGTCCAGCAGGATTCGGTATCTCTACGACAAATCTGGCGAACCAGAAGGCGGCTATCTCCGCGAACGACGCTCCATTGTGCTGCTGACCGATCGCGAGATTTCCAGAGACCTGAGCATCGGTGGGGGCCTGATTCTGCAACACGACCGTTTTTCCTATGACCTCGTGCAAGACGATATCGCTCAGAAACAGCGAGTCACTGGCTTACCTCAAGGGCAGGAACACGGCGTCTTGAACCTGAGCGTCGCTGTCGGACACATCGACCAAGACAGCTACTTGCGCGAGGGCGTTCGGCTGACACAAACGTTCGGGGCCTCCAATCAGCTTTGGGGCTCCTCCGAATCCTACGTCGCGTCTGGAACGCAATTGCTGGCGTTCAAACGATTTGCTGGCAAGCAGAACATCGGCCTGCGATTTGGTGTGGGCATGACCTCGGCAGAACACATCGAGAACCAGTTCTTTTTGGGCGGACTCGACACTGTCCGCGGCTTTTTCGATTCCCGTTTTCGCGGACCATTCTACTGGTTTTTGAACAGCGAGTACCGCGTGCCGTCGCTGGATCATCGCTGGATAGTGCTCCACCATGTTCTGTTTTTTGATGCCGCTGGTGTTTCTGATCGAGCTAGCCAACTCTGGGATGCAGACGGCACGTCAGCAGGCATTGGTCTGCGAATCATCAGTCCCAAAATTTACCAATTTGTGGCGCGCATTGACTATGCGATTCCGCTCAGCGGCACTGGCACCACTCCAATCTCGTTTGGCGTCCAACAGTTTTTTTAGGAGCACAGACGATGGTGGTCACGATCTCAAAAAAGCTGATGCTCGCGTTCCTTGGTGTCACACTGATGGTGTTGGTCGCCACGTTGGGACTTGCTCGCCAGAGCTTTGAACAAGGTTTCATGGACTACGCCAACGCGGTCGAGCAGGTCCGTCTGCAAACATTGGCCGAGTCCCTTGCCCAAGAATACGAAGCCAACGGCAATCAGTGGATTGCAATGACCGAACGCAGATTTGAAAGCCTCGTTCGAACCGCCGTCCCCGCAGGGCCTCCCCCGGAAGACGGACAAGAGCGCCCAATGCCGCCGCCAAGGCAGCTACCTCCAAGTGGCCGGCCCAGGCCGGAATCTGGCCCTCCGCGAGGTCCTCGCACCGCGTTGTTTGACGTTAATGGCACGCAACTCGCCGGGTGGCGCTTAAGCGCCGCAACGACAACTGCCATTTCTGTGCCGGTCATGGTCGCGGGCGCAAAAGTGGGTGAACTCAGGAGCGAGCCCAGGCGTCATTTTGACTCACCTCAAGAGACTGCCTTTTCGCAGCAGCAGCTCTACGCGAGCGTCGTGATTGGGATGGTATCACTCGGGCTAGCGATCATCGTTTCACTTGGCATTACCCGCGTGCTGTTAGCCCCAATTCGGCGCATGTTCACTGGTGTTTCCGCACTCGCCGACGGCCAATACGACCACCGGCTCCACGAACAGCGGGGCGATGAACTCGGCCAGCTGATGGGAAAACTCGATCTTTTAGCCGCGCGGCTTGAGGAGAACCGAAGTTCACGAAAGCGCTGGTTGGCCGACATCTCCCATGAACTCCGCACACCTGTGACGGTCCTCACAGGAGAGATCGAAGCGATCAAGGATGGTATCCGCCCACTCGATATGTCTCAGGTACATTCGCTCGATCAAGAGGTGGCTCGACTACGTGTTCTGATCGACGATCTCTACGATCTGTCGCTCTCAGACATCGGCGGATTGCGCTACGAATTCCGCCCTGTCGATGCCTTCCAGATTTTGAATGTCGCAGTCGACTCCGTTCGAGCGCGTGCAGCGGACCTGAATCTAGAAATCACGTGTGACGGCGCCCCAACGATGGTGAACGCAGACGCACGACGTCTGGACCAGCTTTTTTCGAATCTTCTAAAAAACGCTCTTTCTTATACCAACGCGCCTGGCCGCATCGAAGTGTCCATCGTGGTTGAAAATTCGTTTGCTGTGGTCCGTTTTGACGACACCGCGCCGGGAATCGCTCCCGAAGAATCCGAAAGGATTTTCGAACCACTCTATCGCCGGGACGAGTCCCGTAGCCGTCGAACTGCCGGGGCCGGCCTCGGGTTGGCGATTTGCCGAAACATCGCAACTGCCCACCAAGGCATGATTACCGCGGTTCCATCCGAACTCGGTGGAGTCTGCATTCGAGTGGAACTGCCTGTCTGGAGCCTGACATGAACAACGCAGAAATTCTGATTGTTGAAGACGAAGAAAAGATCGCACAGATCCTAGTGGACTACTTAAAACGGGACGGCTTTAACGCCACGGTGCTTCTCGATGGTAAGGGGGCAGTCGAGGCGATTAGCGATGGAAAGCATGCATTGGTGATTCTCGACCTTATGCTGCCAGGCAAAGACGGCCTGACCATCTGCAAAGAAGTTCGCCAGTTTTCCAATGTACCGATAATCATGGTCACCGCGCGAGTCGACGAGATCGACAGGCTGGTCGGGCTCGAAATCGGTGCTGACGATTACGTCTGCAAACCCTTCCTTCCGCGCGAAGTCGTTGCCAGAGTGAAATCCATTTTGCGACGTGTCCAGCACGTCGCAGAAAGCTCATCCGATGCTTTAAGATACCGCGGCATCACCGTGTTTGCGGACCGATTCTTGTGCCGAGTCGAGGGCAAAGACCTCGAGCTAACTCCGGTAGAGTTTCGACTTCTGCAAACCATGATGGCTCATCCAGGCCGAGTTTACTCAAGGGAATCCCTAATGGATGCGAGCTATCCAGATCGCCGAATCGTAAGCGACCGCACCGTCGACAGCCATATCAAGAATCTACGACGAAAATTGTCCGACGCGATGGATGACGCCGAACTGATCCATTCGATTTATGGTGTTGGCTACAAGCTCGAATGATTTGCGCGAGTTCTCCGGGTTTTCTCCTCATTGGCTCCGCTTTTGAGAGGCAAAGTGTATTTGTCCCGCGAAACCAACCGCACGGAGAACCTCATGATCAACGTTAAACATCAACTGCTTGGAACGGCGCTAATTCTCATCTTGGGCGCCCACGCCTCACTGGCAAACGCACAATCTAAAGACGGCCGGCCACCTCACGGACCACCTCCCGAGGCAATATCCGCCTGTGAAGGTGCCGCCGCGGGGGACGCATGCACGTTCAGCGGCCGAAATTCCGAAGAAGTGACAGGGACATGCAGCGCCCCACCTGAGGGCGACGAACAGCTGTCGTGCGCTCCGGAAGGTGGGCATCCCAAACGCGGCAATAAGCGATAAACGGGTCGCGCCTCGTCAACATGCCTGAGTGTTGACGAGGTTTCTTCATAATTCCTGCACACTCTGCGGGTACGATTCTCCTTAGTTCAAAAGCACTTCCATAATTTGGAGAATTCAATGTTCAAGTCATCTTTTAACAAACATCGACCGACAACGTTCCGGGCGTATTTGCTGATCCTCGGGTTGATCTCGACGCTGCTTGCCTTTGGGTGTGGCAGCGACTCAAACACAGAAATCGACACCACCAACGACGCTGCGACCACGAACAACGTGTCAGCTGACATGTCGAATGACGGTGATGCATCGGTCGATCTGAACAACAACACATTGCCAGATATGTCCGCAGATATGGCGAACAACACGTCAGGCGATGATTTCGAGATTCCTGACTGGACCGACGAGACGCACAGCAAGGGAGCGGACGCCAACTTTGCGGAAGTATTCGACGATACCAAGGTCAAACGTTTCGACTTTGTGGTCACTCCAGAACGTTGGCAGCTCATGCTCGACGACATGACGGCTACTTACGGACAATTCGGACAGCGCGGAGGGCCGGGCTTGGTCGATACCGGCGAAGACCAAATTTTCGTGCCGGCAGACGTGTTTTACGAAGGCAAGCAATGGTACCGCGTCGGAATCCGCTTCAAAGGTAACTCATCACTCCAAGGCAGCTGGCAGTCGGGTATCCTGAAACTATCGTTCAAGATGGATTTCGACGAATACGAAGACACCTACCCGCAGATCGACAACCAGCGCTTTTATGGGTTCAAGAAATTCAGCCTTAAAAACAACTACGACGACAAATCTCTGATGCGCGAAAAGGTAGCGGCTGATGTGTTCAAGATGGCTGGGGTGCCCGCGTCACACACGGCGTTCTACACGCTGTACGTCGATCATGGAGACGGACCCGAGTATTTCGGACTCTATACGTTGGTCGAGGAGGTCGATAACACCGTCATCGACACCCAGTTTGTTGACGATTCCGGCAATCTCTACAAACCAGAAGACTCGAACTTCGTGGACGGCAGTTTCGACCCCCTCGAGTTCGAAAAGAAAACAAACGAGGACGAAGCCGACTACTCAGATATTCTGGCGTTGTTTGCTGCCCTTCACGACACATCCGCCACACCCGCAGTCTGGAGAGAAAATCTTGAAGCTGTCTTCGATGTCGACGAATACCTCAAGTATTTGGCAGTGAACCAGATCATCCAAAACTGGGACACCTACGGGCGCATGCCGCACAACTATTACCTGTACAATAATCCCGAGACCGGAAAGCTGACTTGGATCCCTTGGGACAACAATGAAGCGTTGCAAAACGGGAAACAAGGTGG
>JBBKVQ010000363.1:0-11284 GCA_037968515.1 Bradymonadaceae bacterium | reverse complement strand
CTCGCCGCCCCCACCGGCCGAGCATCTAGGCGCATGTCCGACGCGACCGGGAGACCTGCTCAAACGATTCATCGTCTGCTTGAATTCAATCCACGTGAGGGTGGTTTTCAGTACAATTCCGAACGACCGCTCGAGCTGGATCTGTTGATTGTCGACGAAGCGTCGATGATCGATATCTACCTACTTTATGCGCTTGTGGACGCCTTGCCCGCCGACGCCGCGATTGTGTTTGTGGGCGATATTGACCAGTTACCGAGTGTGGGTCCCGGTCAGGTTCTGCGCGACATCATGGACAGCGGCATCGCCCATGTCGTGGAGCTCACCGAGGTGTTTAGGCAGGCGTTGGACTCGACCATCGTGACCAACGCCCATCGAATCAACGCCGGCGAGATGCCCGTCGACGCCCCGCGCAAAGACGGCGTTCTCACTGATTTTTACACTATTTCTACTGACGACCCTCGTGTGGCTCAGGACCGCATTGTTGAACTCGTGACCACGCGAATCCCAAGAGCCTTTGGGGTCGACCCTATGCAGGACATTCAAGTGCTGGCGCCAATGCATCGCGGTGAGATCGGCTGTTCAGCGCTGAATCAGGCGCTACAGGCGGCGCTTGTAGGCGACAACTTTGGCGTGGAACGAGGCCAGAAGTGGTGGCGAGAAGGCGACAAGGTCATGCAGACCCGCAACTCATATGAACGGGGGGTTTTTAATGGCGATATCGGTCGAATTGCGAGCATCGACACCGCCAAAAAATCCCTATTTGTGCAGTTTGAAGACAAAATTGTGACCTACGAATTCAGCGAACTCGACGAGTTGCAACACGCCTACGCGGTCACTGTGCATAAGAGCCAAGGCAGCGAATACCCCGTCGTCGTGATGCCAGTAATGACTCAACACTTTGTGATGTTGCAGCGAAACCTGCTTTATACGGCGGTGACACGGGCTCGAAAACTGGTCGTCTTGGTTGGCTCTGCCCGAGCCGTCCAGATTGCGGTCCGAAATGCGACCGCTGGCTCGCGCTATTCAGGTCTAGCGGAACGTCTAAAACTGTTGGCCGGGCGAACCTGATCGATTGCGATAAGGAGTATTCCAAAACGCCCACTCTTTCTGTTAGATTCGGGCGGAACGCTCGAATTTGAGGAATAAATCATGATTGGTCGACAACTACTACTTTTTGCTGCGCTGACTTTGATCGTGGGAGGCTGCAACCTGTCTGACGATGGGCCCGCGATCGTGTTCAATAATCAGGTCGAGCAGAACAACACGACCAATAGCGGCTCGAACAACACGACCAATAACACCTCGAACAACACGACCAATAACGCCTCGAACAACACCACAAATAACACGACAACTGGTGGCGACGCTGCCTCGGTGGTGTTCGTCGAGAAACGTATTAATAATGTTGTCACCGACGTCGGACAAGTCGTGGCTTCGGCCAGTTTCGAAGTCGAAGCCAAGATGACCACGACCAACTCCGCAGCCTGTCCGAACTGTCCAATCCAGGTGATTCTAGAGGACAACGGCAATCTTCATTGTCTGTCGGATGGAGCCGCTGGGTCGAGTGCCGGAACGATCGTGATGCAGGCGCCGGACGTAGTCGATGAATTCGCGATTTATTATTATTTGATGGAAGAGGCCAGCTGTGACGCCGCGATCGAAAAAATCACACCTCCGTCGACCGCGTTGTTTGGAAAAGTGACGGTCGTCGACGGTTTGACCATCCTGGAAACGATGCCGCCCCCGGGCGCAACAGACGTGCCCGTCGGTCGACCGCTGCAAATCACGGCATCAAAAGCGGTCGATCCCGCCTCAGTCGAGGCCAATGTTCTGCTTTTCAAGAACGGTGCACCGGTGACCACCGCTGCCTCTGTAGAAGGAGCCATCATCACGTTGACGCCCGCAGCCCGTTTAGAAGAGTTTCAGACGGAATACACTTTGGTGTTCAAAGAGGGTTTGAAGTCGGTCGACGGACTTGCACTCGGTGTGGAGGCACGACTTTCATTCACGACCGTCACGCTTGCCGAAGGCCAGAAGTACGCGATCCGAAACGCCTATCATGGTCAGGCTTACGACTTGACCACAGGGACGGACGGAAACTGCCGTTTGATCACCAATCAGACTCGGTCAGATTCTTGGATGGCCGCCCGATTCCCGCAAGGGGGCACGTACCTGCATTCCAGCAATCAAGGCATTGGGTTTTCGCTCGAAGGGGCTGACGGCGCCAACCCGTGCCTACTGGTTCAAACCGTTGGCGCAACGGGGCAGAGCTGGCGCTTCGTCAAATCTGGCGCTGGGTTCCTGATGCAGACGGCATTTCAGGGCACGAATCGAGCCTTGGACGCAACCAAGGCGACTCCTGATCGCGCGCAGCCGCTGATGATGAACGTCAATGGGGAGTCGAACCAAGTCTGGAACTTCACCGCGCAATAGATTTGGATCGATGACGAGGTTGTTTTTGCGATTGGTCCGCGAGCCTTATGGAGGCTGTCGCACAAGGGGTCGATGACGAGGCTGAGGTTGTGATTGGTCCGCGAGCCCTATGGCTCGCATGTGTTAGAATAATCGCGAGAATCGCATGCAGGCCATAAGGCCTGCGCACCAAGCGCAGAATCACAGAAATTGCAGATAGGCCGAAAACACGTGGCTAAATGCCAGGATTCGGCTCAGATATGAATCGCGTGACCCGTCACGGCATGAGCTGCCTCGCCGACTGCTTCAGCAAGCGTAGGGTGGGGATGAATCGTGTGCAGCAGTTCGTCGATGGTAGCCTCAAGCTCCATCGCCACGGTGCCCTCGGTGATGAGCTCGGTGGCCTTGGGCCCCACGATATGCATTCCCAAAATCTGGTCGTATTTTTTCTCGGATACGATTTTCACAAACCCTTCAGACTGCCCAAGAATCGACGCCTTCGCGATCGCCGAAAATGGGAACACGCCGGTCTTAACGTCGTAACCACGCTCTTTTGCGGCGCGTTCGGTGAGGCCAACCGAAGCGACCTCGGGGCTGCAATAGGTGCAGTTAGGAACAAGGTCGTAATTGATCGGGCGAGGGTTCTTTTTGGCGATATGGTCGACCGCAAGAATGCCTTCTTTGGATGCGACGTGGGCTAGCCAAGGCGTATTCACGATATCGCCGATGGCATAGATCCAGTCTTCGGCGGTCTTCATGAACTTATCGACTTCGATTTGCCCACGGCCATCGGCCTTTAGCTTGGTGTTTTTAAGGCCTACGTCCTCGGTGACGGCGCTGCGCCCCACGGCCACAAGAAGGTGGCTGCACTCGACTGTTTTCGTGTTGGTTTTGCCATCTTTGGTGGTTTCGATCACGGCTGTGACCTTGTCGCCTTTGCGTTTTACATCGGTGATTTTTGACGACGTCATCACGTCGATTTTCTGCTTCTTAAAGCTCTTTTCGACTTCGGTCGAGACTTCTTCGTCTTCGATGGGCAACACCCGGTCCATCAATTCAACCAGCGTGACCTTCGACCCATAACGAATGAACACGCTCGCAAACTCGCAGCCCACTGCGCCAGCGCCCAGAACAACCAAGTGCTCAGGGATTTCGTTCATTTCCAGAATATCATCGGAGTTGATGATGCGTTCGTGGTCCATCTTGATAAACGGCAAGTCTTTGCATGCACTTCCGGTCGCCAAGATGCAGTTTTTGGCCTGCAGCGACGATACTTTTCCGGCTTTGTCGGTCACCGAGATTTTGCCTTTGCCCTCGATTCGACCGTGACCAAAATGCACGTCGATCTTGTTCTTTTTCATCAAGTATTTGACGCCGCCGACGCTCTTCGTGACGACCTTATTCTTGAACTTATGCATCTTCGCCATATCGATTTTAGCGTCGTTAAGCGTGATGCCGTAGTCCTCGGAATGTTGGGCTTTTTCGAGTAATTCCGCGGTCTGCAGCATCGCTTTGGTCGGGATACAACCACGTAGCAGGCAGGTGCCGCCCAGACGCTCGGTCTCTTCGCGTTCGATGATCGCGGTCTTAAGACCCGACTGCGCAGCGTGAATCGCTGCCACGTAACCGCCAGGACCACTACCAATCACAACCAAATCGTACTGACTCACGGGGACTCCTCAACGTTAGGACAAATTCCGCCGTAACGTACAACGCCCAAGTTTCGCGTCAAGAGCAGTCAGCAGTCAGTCGTGGCAGCGAGCGCCTTGTTAGTAGTCGGCAATCGTCAACGAGCTGCTACCGTTGGTGCCGTAGATATAGCGGCTTGTAGCGCCGTTGAAGTCCAGATCCATCCCAGCGAACGCATCGCGCAGCGCTTTGACGCTACCATCATCTGACCAGGTTCGGATTTTATCGTCACCAAGGTAGATGATAGTCTTGTCGTCTATCCATGCGGAGTTCGCCAAGTAATCAGCGCCGGTGGGCCCATCGGACTCGTTCATAAACGCGGCGTCGCTCAACTTGAAATTCTCGCCAGAAACGTAGACCACCCGCTGGCCATTTGGGCTGAAGCGAGGTCCAGATCCCGATGTCGCGGTGGTGTCGGACTGAAGTGCAGTGTCAACAAACGCGCTCACGTCAGCGAGGCGAATACTGACGCCGCCGTTTGTGGAGTAGGCGAGCGTTTTGCCATCGGGCGAAAGGTCGATTTGCATCACTGCAAAGTCATCGACCACAAGCTTCGGGGTGCCGCTGCCGTCCGCAGGAACTCTCAAAATTCCGTCATCACCCGAGTAGTAGACCGTGGCGCCATCTGCAGTCCAAGCGACCGCTGACAGGTAATCAAGACCGTCTGGAGCCAAAACTTGAACGTCGCCACCGCTGTCGTCAGTATTTAATAAAGAGTAAACGCCGTCGTTTTCACCGACCATAGCTAGGCGCGAACCACTGGGGTTGAATCGTGCTGCCGCCACTCGCTCGAAACCAGCGGGGCTAATCTGCACGTCACCACCAGACTTGCCGTCGTCGTCGCCACATGCCCCGAGTGCCAGGCCAAAAAACATAATCGTCAGGTATTTCAAAATCTTCTCCATCGTTGAGTTCGGACCTGACGACACTGAGCTTCGGTTTATTCAGATTTATCGCGCAGGAAAAACGCCAACAGGCAGCCGCTCAAAAAACCACCCAGATGGGCCCACCAAGCGATCGTGTGTCCTCCCAGATACCACCCGAGCAGATTCACCAGGACCCAGCCCGCAAAATAGAACGCAATAGGCACGCGGAATTGCATAAAGAAGAAGACCATCCACACTTTGACCCTAGGAAACAGCACAAAGTACGCGCCCATCAGCCCCGCGATCCCGCCCGAGGCACCCACCACAGCGATGTTCGGGTCAGCCTGAAAGATCACCTGAAAAACCCCGCCCAACATACCGCTCAGAATGAAAATCCCGAAAAATTGGTGGCTTCCCAAGCGGTCTTCAACGTTATCGCCAAACACGTTCAGAAAGTATGCGTTCCCCAATAGATGCAAGATTCCGCCGTGCAAAAACATGTGCGTGGCAAGGGTCCAGAGCCTTTCCGCGTGCAGAATATTTTGGGGTATTAGTGCGAGGTACCCCAAGGCCCTTTCGATATTCTCTTGAGAGCCAAGCCCAACGGAGATTCCAATCGAGCAAAAAAACAGGATTCCTAGGACTGCGGTCAATCCCCGGGTCCACATGGCGCTATGGCGAACCGGATTCCACACCTCGACTGGCATTCCAGTGAAAATCTGGAAGATATACACGGGAAGTGGAGGTTTATCCGTGGAATCTTGGGCGTCGGTAAGCTCGGCTTCCACGTCATAGGTGGGGCGCATCGGTTTGGTCTTCTTGCCCAATTTATCACGGGCCCCCGAGAACGCGCCTTGTGACTCGGCCTGCTGCACAATGGCGACCAGCTTTTCTCCTTCCCCTTTATCCAAGAAAAGGGCGCCACAGGTGCCACAATGGTCCACCACAACCGAGCGGCCGTCCCAAGGCACCTGAAATCCAGTCATCTGGCCGGGGCACGCGGGGCAACTGAGCACTTCGCCCTGTGTCTCGCGGCCTAAAGTGGCCTTCCAAAACGAAGGTTCGGCCCAATGACCGACATTCGACGCGACACCACCTGGCTCAATCACGGAGCCGCCGCAGCGGTGACAATGGTCGACGCGGATGCCTTCGTGAAATTGTCCCACCATCGGATAACCGCACCGCGCGCAACTTCGGGCTTCCCCAGCAATCATAAACGACTCCTTTTTTTTTGCAGATTTCCACGATCAACCCTTGTTCGCAAGCTATTCGCTCGGTGACGATTTTGCGTAAATCACCCGGAACCGGTTGATCTGGGGATGATTTTCACCTACATGTCCGCCACTTGACCGATGAACTTGTGAGGATGATATGCGTTTTGGATGGCTCGCACTTGGTTTGCTTCTTCCCGGAATGGCTTTTGCCGAGGGCTCAGCTGAGCTCGTGAACACGTCTGGCAATAGCCAGGGCTTGTTCTCCGATACGGAGATGTTCGTTGATGTCCTCGAACCAGCCACCGAGAGCATCTTTTGGAGTGGCACAGGCGCGTTGACCATCACGACGACTGCAGGAACCCCGGTCGGAGTTGTGCTTAGTGGCACAAGCTTCGCCATGGCGGGACGCCCAGCTGGCATCTATCGTTTGTCGGTTTCCGTGAAGCAGCCTTCTTGGGACATCGAAGTTCGAAAAGCCGGACTCGAGAAAAAAGGCCGTCTCTTCAGCTACGCTTGGCATCTTGATGGTGGCGGAACGGGCACGACCGCCGTCGATGGTGTCGGTTTCGGGTTTACCAGCGCGTACGCGTTTACGGGCAGCTTTTACGCGCTCGTCAAGGCAGGTGGACCAGGCAAAGACGCTGTCGTTGAACTGAATTTCAACGGAATGGCAGGCTGGTGGTACCACCTATTTGTCAATGGCGCCGGCATCTCGACTTATGAAGGCCAGAGCGTCAATTATTCGGACTTTTTGCTCGGTGCGGATCCGACACTCGCTAACCTGACAGCAGACGCAGTCACGCCCCAATACCCGCTGTATTTAAGCCCGCCCGCTAAAGCGACTTACATCACGATCGACCCTCAAATCACCGTATTTGAATTCGATGGTCAGGGTGAAGTGGCTTGTAATGCGGTTGCTCCAAACGGTACCGCCGAATTCAAGATTGAATCCAACGTCGAGGGCGTGTGGCAGGTCGTTTGCGACACCGACAACAACGGTGTTTTCGACCCGTCGGGAACCGACGTCATCTTGAAGGGCGAGATCACACCGACCGATACCTTGAACATTGTTTGGGACGGAACAAACAACGATGGCATTGGCTTGCCACGTGGCACTTACAACTGCCAAGCGACCGTCACAGTTGGTGAGCTTCACTGGCTCGCCGCCGATATCGAGACCATGTATCCGGGCTTCCGCCTCTACCAGGTTCTGCTTGGCGGCGCGCGACGTCCCCTGCAGATGTTCTGGAACGACAGCCGCGTCAACGGCGACCGCACGCTCGCCAACGGACAGACAACGCTGACGGGGTCTGGCGCGCTCGGAATCGGTTCGGGAACCTACGGCAGCACGGCCGTGGCCGCGAGTGTTCAAAACCCGAACGGAAATGCACGCGCTTGGGGTAGCTTCCAGACTGACAACTCGGTTAACCAGAGCACGGGCGACCGCGCGTTGCTGGACACCTACGCTTACGTCAAAGCAAGCACGCCACTGTCGCTTCAGCTGGACGTGATTCCTACGACTTATGACGGCGACAACGACGGAGCTCCAGACCTTAAGGAGCGCTGCACCTTCGGCACCAACCCGAATGACCCTGATTCAGATGACGACACCATCTCGGACGGCGATGAAACCAACGGCGGAACGCTTGCCGTGAACACTGACGGCGACTCGCTGATCGATGCGTTGGATACTGATTCCGACAACGATGGCCTGTTGGATATCGACGAAGCTGGCGACACGCTTTTGAGCACCCCGCCAGTCGATTCAAATACCGACGGTCTTGGCGACTGGCGAGATCCAGACGTCGACGACGACACCATTCTTGATGGCGTCGATAACTGCCGCTTCACACCCAATATGGACCAGGCAGACGACGATAACGATGGCATCGGCAACGCGTGCGAAGGCGACTCGGACGGCGACTTGGTCATCGACGAAAACGACAACTGCCCACTCGTGCCAAATCCCGGTCAGGAAGACATTGACGGCGACGGCATCGGCGATGCTTGTGACCCTGATAACGACAACGACGGCATCGACGACGTCAACGATAACTGCCCAACCATCGCAAACCCAGACCAAGCTGACGCCGACATCGACGGCATCGGTGACGCATGCGATGACGACTCAGATAATGACGGGATCAGCGACATCGACGAAGGAACTGAAGACCCAGACGGCGACGGAATCCCGAACTATCTTGATGACGACTCCGACGGCGACGGTATCTTGGATCGTGACGAAGCTGGCGATACAGACCTGACCACTCTTCCGGTCGACACCGACAGCGACGGAATTCCAGATTTCCTCGACCTCGACTCGGATAACGACACGATTTTGGATCGCCGCGAAGCCGGTGATTCCGACAAGAACACACCACCGATCGACAGCGACCGTGACGGCGTGCCGGATTTCCGCGATTTCGATTCGGATGACGACACGATTGCCGACAAGGACGAGGCAGGAGACGCGGACCTTGATACGCAGCCAATTGACTCAGACAACGACACGATCCCGGATTATCTGGACCTGGACTCGGACAACGACACGATCTCGGACAAAGACGAGGACGGCGATAATAATATCGGAACCCCACCCATCGACACCGACGGCGACGGCATCCCCGATTTCCTTGACCTCGACACCGACGGCGACGGAATTGCAGACTCGGCAGAAGCAGGCGACACAAGCCTTGAGACCTATCCAGTGGACTTGGACGGCAACATGATTCCTGATTGGCGAGACGCGCCAGGTGGGCTTGGAGTGACCGAGGTGTACGATATCTCTGGAGGTGGCTGCACGACGGGTACTGGCGCCACCATCTGGCTCGCCCTGTTCGGCTTCTTCGGCCTTCGTCGTCGCCGCTAAACACTCCGGAAGCGCAGGCTTCCGGCCTTAGTGCGAACGCCGGGCGAAAGCCCGGCGACCCAACCCAACCACATAGCGTCAGTCTTCGAAAACGTTGGCAGACCAGGGGATCAACGACTTTAGCTCAGTCGCGCGGGCGCGAGCCAAAGGCACGCCCAGGTCGGACTCCCGGTCCAGAATCAGCCGGTAAGTTCCCGCCCCCCACGGAGCGATGTTCTCGATCGCGTCCAAGCGAACGATGTAGCTGCGGTGGCATCGGAAAAACGCATCTGGATCTAAGTTCTGTTCCAGAAATTTCAGGCTGAAATCGGTGATGAAGCGCTTCTGCGCAGTCTGAATCACCACGATTCCATCGTCCGATTCAAAAAACAGGACGTCGTCGATGGGCACCACGCGATAGCTGCCGCGCTCCTCGACTGAGATTCGAGTCAATGGCTTAGCTGGGCGCGGCACGGGCGCGTCTGCGGGCTTTGCAGCTCGCGCCACGGCCTTTTGAAGCCGTTCCAACCGAACGGGTTTAAGCACGTAGTCCAAGGCGGCCACGCCAAACGCATCCGCCGCATGATGTTGATAGGCGGTCACAAAAACCACCTGTGGCGAACCGTCGGTTTCGTGAAGTAACTCGGCAAGTCGCATGCCGCCGATGCCGGGCATATCGACGTCCAAGAAAACTAAGTCCACCTCTTCGCTCTTCACAAGACTCAGCGCGTCTTCGGCGCATTCAGCCTGGCCCACAAGGGTCACGCCCTCGCATTGTTGAAGCAGCCAAATTAACTCTTCACGAGCAGGTTTTTCGTCATCGACAACAATCACGTTCATTCGATCACCACCTTTCGAAGCTGTTTTCGTGCCTGGGCCTTCAACCCAACCTTGGATTCGCGACGCCCTTCGGCCGGAATCACAAACTCTGCCACAGCGCCGCCCGCTGCGCCGTCCCGCAACTCAAGACTCACCGGGACATGGAAAAACCGTTCCAGCCGGTCGCGGACGTTTTGCAGCCCAATCCCAACTCGCTCAGTTTCGGATTTTTCGCCGCTTGGCCCTGGCCCATCGTCGATCACGCGGACCAGATGCCCTTTTTCGACGGCCGTCACCTCGACCACAACCGACACTTTGCCGTCGACGGTTCCATGTCGAATCGCATTTTCGACCAAAGGCTGAAGAATCAAAGGAGGCACGGCCATTCGGCCCAGTTCGGCGTCATCAGCCACGTTCGTCGAGAACCTCAGGCCATCCCCAAAACGAGCCCGTTCCAGCTCCACATAACGGTCAATCTGTTTGAGTTCGTCGCGCAGAGTCGTCACATCACGATCGTTTGACAGCGTGTAACGAAGAAAGTCCGACAGATCGAGCGTTAGCGACCGCGCCCGAACAGGATCGGTGCGAATCAGGTAGCCTAAAGTGTTCAGCAGATTAAACAGAAAATGGGGCTGCACTTGATACTGCAGGGCCTCGAGCTTTGCATCCCGAGCCAATTCTTTGTTGTCGTGGGCTTCTTCGCGCAGGCGGTCAAGCTCATCCATCAACGAAAGTAGCCCCATGAATACCGTTACGCCCATAGCGTTGGCCGCAATCTTAGCGACGTGCAACGGCCAGTTCGAGGTTTCGGCGACGGCCAGCTGAGGGTCGAAAAACACCATCACCCCACCAATCAGCGCGTGATAAACCACCTGGACGACGACCGCGCCCCCAGCGACAGCCAACATCCCGGTTCCGAACCGACGGCTCCACCAACCTGATAACAGGCCGACCAGCACACTTGCCGCCAGCGCATAGCCAAAACTGGGCCCTTTCAGATTCCAAGCGTAAACGGCCCCGGCCACCAGCCCCACAGAAGCACCGACCTTTCGGCCTCCCAGAAACCCCGCCACCACAATGCCCAACATTCGGACATTAAATCGTTGCCCGCCGACCGACATTCCAAGGAAAACACCCCACACCGCCATCGCGCCCATCAGCATCGCCAAAAACAGGCGACGACGGACCGATGCTTGGCGGCCTGTCTCGTGAAGCCACACATGTGCGGGCTTGATCAGCACCAGCACCAATACTACGGCAACCAGCACCGAGGCCTTTTCAAGCAGGCGTATGACTAGGAATAGGGCTTCCACAGATTCTCACGGCAATTGCGGTTTTCGCGGCTTTGTGTATTTTCCCGGCGACGAGAACTCTAAGCATATAGGTATCACCATGGCGACCGAGCAAACAATTCCAGTGGTCAACCTTCAAGACTA
>JBBKVQ010000362.1:0-35685 GCA_037968515.1 Bradymonadaceae bacterium | reverse complement strand
GTGCCAACCGATGGGGCAGTCTCCAGACCAATACCAAAGGCACGATGTTCTTTTGTGAAATGATGGCGAGTATCGTATTCGATGCCTTGCCATTGGGTCGTAACACTTGGCCCACCGAATCGAGTCTTGGCTGAGCGAACTCGGCTTAAGACATCCCGTTCAAGCTCACTGGACGAAATCGGCGTGGTTCCACTGACGTGGCTCCAACTGGTTTGGGCGCATCGAAATTGTCGGGGAGCGCGCTATGCTACGGACTCTTTAATTGACTGGAGTAATAAAATGGCTGACGAAAAATATCTGGGTTCGTGTCTTTGTGGTGAGGTTCGATTCGAGGTCAACGGCCCGTTTGAACACTTCTTGTTATGCCATTGCCAACGCTGCCGAAAGGGCACCGGTTCAGCACATGCATCGAATTTGTTTTCGACCACAGCAACGCTGAATTGGCTCAGCGGCGAGGGCAACATCAGCACGTATCAGGTGCCTGATACTCGTTTTATTCATTCGTTTTGTACGACCTGCGGCGCGGCGGTTCCGACGGTTCATGGTTCACGAATGAAAGTTCCAGCAGGGTCTTTGGACAGTGAAATAACCATCAAACCCAATGCCCATATTTTTTCTGGGAGCAGGGCGAGTTGGGACGATGAATTAGAAAACGTTGCAGAATTCGAAAGGTACCAGACGTCGTGACGCCGTTAGAGCTTGAGGTAGTCACATTTGGTGGCACCCAAGTACGTGTCGAAATTAGTTCGGGTCGGGAACACGCCTTCAAAATGTGTCCAAAGTGATTTGGGGCCCGTAAAGATATCGATATGGTTTCCGTTGATGGCGCCACCGACGTCGTCTGCGCGGAAACATCCGTCGTGTGTAAAGGCGCTGACACCGCCCAGTGCGGGCACCTGCACACCATCAAACGCGGGCAGGTAGAGCACCGTTTTTAACGCAAACTCGTTTCGGTCGACCGCGATGGAGCGCATCGGGACCAGTGCATTCGAAAACGCTCCTTGGCCCCAAGGTTGGGTGACGGGGTCGAGGGCTTTCCAACAAACGATTCCGCCGGTGGGGCAGGGGCGTCCGCAGCTGCATTTCGCCGCGTAGTTGACCACTCGCCCGTCTTTAAGACGGCCGCTGCCCTCGATGCACGCCGCGTCGGAATACGCTGCAGGGACTGTGGCGATTGGGTTGCAATTTACGTCATTTAGGACGGTGT
This sequence comes from Bradymonadaceae bacterium, assembly GCA_037968515.1. Classification (GTDB taxonomy): domain Bacteria; phylum Myxococcota_A; class Bradymonadia; order Bradymonadales; family Bradymonadaceae; genus JBFFMO01. The sequence continues at coordinate 34,478 of JBBKVQ010000362.1, read as the reverse complement.
TTGCGGCGCCAGTATAGTCTGCTTCGGCGGCCAAATAATAATAAGTATTATAGACTTGGCCGTAAAACGTGCCCTGGCTTGACTGTCCGCAACATCCGGTGTCGGGGCCAACACATTCGGCAGTGGTCGGGGCGCTTGGGCAGCTCGATTTTGCGGTGCAAAGGCCGCTTCCGTCGCCGGCTCCACAAGAAGTCACACAGCACTGGATTGAAGACGGCCCTGGGCAGTAGCCAGCGCTTGCGACGCCGTCGCACGAAGTCGTAGGAAGGCAACGGCCTGCCTGCCCGCCCACATTGCATGGGTCGCCTGAATATTGGGGCCAAACCTGCGCATTCATATCGGGCGTGTCGCTCATATCCAAAATGGAAGCAGCGTCTTCTTCACCCATATCCGGCGCGGTGATGACGTTGTTTGTGGCGTCGGTCGTGTTCGAACTTCCCATGTCGACTTGAGTAGAAATATCGGTCGAGGCGTCCATCCCGGGGATATGGGCATCGTCGTTGCTTGAGCATGAGGTGACGAGAATCAGGAAAATGACGGCTTTTTTCATAGAACGACTGCCTATTTGCTGGCCGGGATTCGACAGCTTTAGTGAAAACTAGCGTACGGTTATGTCGTGCGATTGTCAGCGCCAAGATCGACGTCACGTGTTCAGTCATGATAACCGCATCCGATGGACATTTTAGCAGATCTTCAAAACGCCCTGATTTTCGGGATTCCCGTCGTCATTTACGCTGTTGTTGTGGCCCTGCGTCACGGTTTCGGCGCCCGCGAGATTGCGAAACGGCTTGGATTGTCGATTGGCGCAGCTAAGGGTTACGTGTGGGCTGCGGCCATATGTGTTCCGTTCTGCTGCTTGACTGCGCTGATAAGTCAATGGACGAAGGGCTTCGAGGGCTCGATGTTGGCGCCATTTGCGGACCAGCCCCCGTCTGTCGCGCTTATCACAGCTGCATTTTCGTATGGCTTCATTGCAACCGGAATTCCCGAGGAACTCTTGTTTCGGGGGCTCATCGGAGGGGCTATCTTTCGACGGTTTGCGGCAGGTGAGAACCCCAAGAGAATTTGGACCGCGAACATCATTCAGGCGGTGATCTTCACGCTGCCCCACCTGCTCATCTTACTGGTTGCTCCAAAGCTTTGGCCGCTTGCCACTGTCCTCCCGATGGCGCTCGGCTTGGCTTGTGGCTGGCTGCGCTTTCGGTTTGATAGCATCGGACCTGGGATTTTGGTGCACGCGCTTCCAAACGCCGTTGGCGCGTTGGCGGTGATGGCTTGGTGGTAAACCAAAACGCTTGAGTCACAGTCGTGAGGGCAAAAATGACGTGCGGCGTAGTTTGATATTGAAGCAAAACTGCTTTGGCGGAATAATTAGACAGACACCAGTCAACTACATATCTGTTAGGAGTTCGTTTTGAGACAAAAGCCGTTTTTTGTGTTTCTTGCTGTTGCGTCTTCCGCACTCGTGCCAGCCCTCGGTTCTGCACAGGTCATCGACTCGTTTACCGCGCCAAATCAGACCGTCACCGCATGCGGCGGTGCCGTGTTCAGTGTGGGTACAGATGCTTCGATTCTGGGTGGTCGACGTGAACTACGTGCTCGCGACGGCCATAGCTGCGTATTCGGTGGCACATCCAATATTAACGTTTACGGCTCCACAACCGCTGCGTTTGAATTTTGGGGTGGTTCGGCGCCCGAACAGTCGATTCGTTGGGGAAGTCGAATCGGAGTCGACGGTGGTCCGGCAATGGGAACCGCATTGAATTTGAACAAATCCGCGAACGACACGATCCGTATCGATTTCGTGTCGACACCGTCAAACGCGACGGTCGCGCTCACACTTGATGCGGCGGGGACACTGTACACGTACAACTTCGCCACAAGTGGCGGCGGCACGGTGATTGTCCCGCTGTCCGATTTTAAGAATGGTGCAACATCGCTGAATGCAAGCGCTGCTGCGGACATCGACGGTATTTCTATCTCCAGCGGAATTGTATCGGCGCAAGGTGCCGGCCTGATTGTCTCCGAAATCCGTTTCGGTGCGCCACTGCAGTACTCGTCACTGATCCGCCAGACAATTCTCCCCGTTGGAAGCGCGGAATGCGCTAATGGTGGAGTCTCCATCGAGAGCGGCCTTGATAATGGCGCTGGCGCTGGAGATCCCAATGACGGCGTTTTGTCTGACGACGAGGTCACGCAATCCGTTGATATTTGCAATGGCTCCAATGGCTCCAATGGATCGAACGGATCGAACGGAACCGATGGCACCGATGGAACGAACGGCACCGATGGAACGAACGGTGTTGACGGAACGAATGGTACCGATGGAACGAACGGCACCAACGGAACAAACGGTGTTGATGGAACAAACGGTGTCGATGGAACAAACGGTGTCGATGGAACGAACGGCACCGATGGAACGAACGGCACCGATGGAACGAACGGCATCGATGGCGTGGATGGGCTCAACGGTGCCGATGGCGCTGATGGTTTCTCGGCCTTGATCGCACTCACCCCGATCGACCCAGGCGCAGAATGTGCCGATGGTGGAGTCCAGATCGATAGTGGCTTGGATAACGGCGATGGTGGTGCAACCGCCAACGACGGCGTGCTTGAGGCTGGCGAAGTCGACGTGACGGAGTACCTCTGCACGATTCCTGGTCTTGCCGGTGCCGACGGAACTGACGGTGCTGACGGTGCCAATGGCGCAGATGGTGCCAATGGCGCAGATGGCGCTGACGGAGCCAACGGTATGGACGGAGCTGCCGCAGCATCGGTCGAAGGCGGCTGTTCAACGGTCGAGGGATCCGGTTCGCAAACGGTTCTTTGGATCTTCGCAGCGCTCGGTTTGGTGTGGAGACGTCGCCGCGCATAAGCCTTGCGTGCTTTCGAACTCCTTAGCGGCCTCATTGAGGCCGCTATTTTTTTGTCCGGCGTACCGAACGAGGATGACTGACGATCGTTGCGACAAGGCGCCCGATTGCCTACCCTCTCGGCATGAAGAAGCTTATGCCCGCATGGTTAGTTTTGGCTTTAATTGTTGCTTGCAGCGACGAAAAGCCATTGTCCTCCACTGAATCCGACGCCGCGGTTATCGACATGCGTGATATGGCCGAATCCGACGCCTCGCCTCAGGTGGGTGACTGCATCACTGTCGAGGGCGCTGAAGCTGGTGCGATCGAAGATTCGAACGGCCGTGCCTCGGTCGTGGTGAGCAATCGTGACTCATGCGCACGCACCTATCGTCTCTCGACGACCGCGTCGCTGCGGGACGGCCAACCGAGCAATCCTCGGGTCATCATCGAGGGGGCGGGGCCTACGACACGCACGGGCAACGACATCTTCGATGCCCTGCACGCCTTGGCTTTGGAAGAAGTCCGCGAAAATTCCGTCGCACAGATAAGCGACGGGTCGTTCAACGACGGAAATCCGGTTTCCTGCGGCACAGGCGGTTGTTTCGAGACCGGCCGACTTTGGAAATACGTCTGGACCCGAGACACGGCCTACGCAGTTGATTTGGGTCTTGCAGGCATCGACCCCATTCGCTCCACAAATTCGCTGAATTTTAAACTCAGTCAACGCCGTTCGGGTGGAGACCTACAGGTTGTTCAGGACACGGGCACGGGCGGATCTTATCCGGTTTCGAGTGACCGTGTGGCCTGGGCTATGGGCGCTTCGACGTTGTTGAATTCGCTTCAGGGCGACCAACGCGATGCATTTGCCGCCAGCGCACTAGAGGCGCTATCGAACACGCTCGAACACGATCGGCGCATCGTTTATGACGCGGCCGACGGGCTCTATCGGGGTGAGCAGTCGTTCTTGGATTGGCGGGAACAAAGCTATCCGGCGTGGACGGCAACGGACCCGGTTCATATCGCGATGAGCAAGGCGCTGAGTACGAATTTGCTGCATTTTCATGCGATGGAGTTTGCCGCCAAACTGGCAGGCGATGCCGGGGATACAACTAAACGCGACCGATATGAAGCATGGGCCAGCGAGCTAAAAGCAGCGATTCGTGACCGCCTTTGGTTGGAAGAAGACGGCCTTTTTTCGACCTTCATCCCAACGGGTTTAGACCAAGCCTCGACTCGCCGATTCGACCTCTTAGGGTCCTCGCTCGCCGTTATTCTGGGTGTTGCGGACGCGACCCAGGCCAAAAGAATTTTAGAGAATTATCCCCATTATGGATCAGCCGTCCCGGTTCAATGGCCTCAACAGCAGCAGACCGCCATCTACCATAACCGCGCCGAGTGGCCCTTTGTGAGCGCCTACTGGCTGCGTGCCGCGGCCAAGGCAGATAACTCGGCTGTGGCTGATCGAATGGTTCAAAGCCTGATGCGCGGAGCGGCGCTGAACCTGTCGAATATGGAGAATTTCGAAGCGGGGAGTGGGGCTGCGTATGTCGAAGACGGCGAGTATTCTGGGCCAGTCGTAAATTCCCAGCGCCAGCTGTGGTCTGTGGCCGGGTATCTGGCGATGGTTCACGGCGTGGTTTTTGGCGTTCATCCGAGCGCCGATGGTCTTCAAGTCGCCCCGTACATCACATCCACCATGCGCAACGGGATCTTTAAGGCCGCAGAAAGGCTGGTCCTCAACGATTATCCCTATTTGGGGCATCGCGTGACGGTCGTGGTCAATTTGCCCATCGCCATGAGTGGCGGGCAGGGCGGGAGCTATGCGGTCTCAGAGGTTCGGCTGAACGGCGAGGTCGTGACAGGTGCGATTAACGCCACGGCACTGCTTGATGGTCAGAATGTGGTGGAAGTCGTCTTGGGACCTGCTGGACCCGCTGGAAGCTTCACTGAGCGCGATGATGCAGAGTGGACCAACGTGTTTCAGCCGCGCACGCCGGTGATTTCCGAAATCACCGAAGTCGCAGGCAAATTGCAGTTTTCAATCGACCGAAACGGCGAATCAGCCGACGTCAGCTTCGCGATTTTTCGCGACGGCCAAAGGGTCGCCGACATGCCCAACAACACCACGGCTTGGACTGACCCCGACTACGCACCGAGCTCCGGGTCGCCGTGTTACGTGGTCGAAGCTATGTTTGCCAGCGGCAACGCCTCGCAGCACTCGGCTCCGATGTGTTGGTGGGGCGCGGGATATCAGAATATTCAGTCATTTATGGCTGCAGATTTTACGAATACGGGCGGCACCGCTTCGGAAAGCCATGGTCGATTTCATTACGGCGATTGGGGTGATGCGGGTCATCGACTTGAAATCACGGGTTTCCAGCCCACCAACAGTGGTCGCCATTTGGTCCAGGGTGTTTACGGAAACGGTGCTGGCGGGCTGACCACAGGGGTCACGTGCGCTGTGAAGCGACTAATTGTCGAAGACGAGATAACCGGGGCCTTGGTCAGTGAAGGCGCACTAATCATGCCGCATCTTGGAAGCTGGGACCGTTGGGCCGAATCCAACTTGGTGGCTGTTGAACTTGATGCAGCCAAGACCTACCGAATCGTGATCGCCAGTGACGACGCCTTTATCAATATGTCCGCCTTTTCACATTTTGCCGATTACACGGGCGGGCAGGGCGGCCGCGATGGTGCGTTCAACCGCGTCAATATCTCCGAACTGAAAGTCCTTTATCGGCCATGACGGTGAAGGGTATGCTGATGAATAATATTCTAATCCATTCACGCGTCACTCTTTAGGTGTTTCGATGACTTCAACCATGATGAATTACCCCCTCACGACCACTCATATTGTCGCGAGAGCCGCCCAGCTTTTCCCAAATGTCGAAATCGTGTCCCAGAAACCGGATAAAACTCTGGTGCGCCATAATTACGCTTCGGTCTATCAGCGCTCCAAATCGCTGGCTAAGGCGCTGTTGGATGCGGGTCTGAAGAAGGGCGAACGGGTCGCTACGTTAATGTGGAACCATAACGCGCATTTGGAGGCCTATTATGGCGTTCCGATGGCCGGCGGGATTTACCACACATTGAATTTGCGCCTCAGCCCGAGCGATATCGCGTTTATCGTGAACCACGCTCAGGACCGCTTTCTGATTGTCGACGACACGCTTTTGAAGTTGCTGTCCGCGTTTGAAGGCGAAGTGAGTTTTGAAAAAATCTTTGTCGTGTCCTGGACTGGCGCACCGACCCCGGAAGGGTATTCGGACTACGAATCATTTTTGGCTTCTGCGGGCGATGTTTCGTCGTGGGAGCCGCCACAGGCCGATGAAAACGACGGCGCGGGCATGTGTTACACGTCAGGCACCACCGGGCGGCCCAAGGGCGTTGTGTATTCACATCGTGCGCTGGTCTTGCATTCGTTTGCGTCAGCCATGGTCGATACGTTGGCCTTGTCGCAGGCCGATACATTGCTGCCGGTCGTCCCCATGTTCCATGCCAATTCGTGGGGCTTACCTTTCACGGCAGCACTTGCCGGCACCAAACAGGTCCATCCCGGGCCACATTTGGACCCTGTCAGCCTCTTGGACCTGTATGAAAAGGAACAAGTCACAGTTTCGGCTGGCGTGCCCACGATCTGGCTTGGCATTCAGCAAGCTGTGGAAGCCAATCCAGACAAGTGGAAATATCCTAAACCGATGCGCATGATTGTGGGTGGCTCGGCCGCGCCAGAAGGCATGATTCGGTCGATGGACGCGCTGGGAATGACGGTGATTCACGCATGGGGAATGACCGAAACAGCGCCGCTTGGAACGGTCGCGACGCTTAAATCCAGCATGCAGAATCTGGACGAGGACGCGAAATACGCAACCCGAGCCAAACAAGGCTATCCGGTCCCTTTTGTCGATATCCGGGCGATGGGCGAAGACGGCCCTGCAGCGTGGGATGGCAAGGCGATGGGCGAATTACAGGTTCGGGGCCCATGGGTCGCAGGTTCGTACTACGACGCTCCAGAAGCTGCCGACAGCTGGACGGCCGACGGTTGGTTTTGCACGGGTGATGTCGTGACCATCGACCCCGAAGGTTATGTGAAAATCACCGACCGCACCAAAGACCTTATCAAGAGCGGTGGCGAGTGGATAAGCTCGGTTGAACTCGAAAATGCGCTGATGAGTCATCCCGCAATTCTGGAGGCCGCAGTCATCGCTGTGCCGCATGAAAAGTGGATGGAACGCCCCTTGGCTGTGATCGTTCCAAAGCCTGGCCATGTGGTCGATAAGGCCGCTTTGGCGACCTATCTTGAGCATAAGTTCACCAAGTTTTGGGTGCCGGATGAGTTTGTGATTCGGGATTCGATTCCACGAACCTCGACCGGGAAATTCCTAAAATCGAAACTTCGCGAAGAGTTGGGCGGCAAATGACGATACCGAAATTAGAAACAAAACGTCTGGTGCTGAAACCGCTTGAACTCTCGCACTCGGAGTCCTACGAGAAGAATTTTGTCGATTACGAAGTGATTCGTTTTCTGTCGGACCAAGTGCCTTGGCCTTACCCGGCTGGCGGCGTCGCTGACTTCTTGGAAAACGTGATTCTGCCTAAACAAGGACTCACGCGCTGGACCTGGGGGATTTTTTTGAAGGAAAACCCCGACGAGGTCATCGGTGTTGTCGACCTGTGGCGTGAGGGGTGTCCCGAACACCGAGGCTTCTGGCTTGCGAAACGGTTTTGGGGGCAGGGGCTGATGACCGAGGCTACAGCAGTGACGACAACCTTTGCGTTTGAACAGCTCGGTTTCCAGAAACTGGTTTTTTCGAATGCAGTAGGCAACGTCGGGTCAAGGCGAGTGAAGGAAAAGGGGAATGCGCGGCTGCTTGGGGTTCGGTTTGCGGGATTTGTCGACCCGGCGTTCACCGAAGCCGAAACCTGGGAGCTGACCAGCCAGGAATGGTGGGCCCATCATCGCCCGTCGTTCATCGGTAACTACAAAGACCTGCTGGATCCCGATGATGCCGCCTATCCTGGGTCGGACGAAATATTGAGTTTCGGCGCGCCAGTAGGGCGTAAACTGGGGCTGAAAAAGCTGGGGATTCATGTCGAGGTCTTGCCGCCCCGGCGTCGGACGTCATGGCCACACGCCGAAAGCGATGAAGAAGAATTTGCCTATGTGATTTCGGGAACCCCGCACGTCTGGATCGATGGTCATATTCACGCGCTGGTGCCTGGTGATTTTGTGGCTTTGCCCGCTGGGACTGGCATTGCGCACACTTTCATCAACGATAGCGACGACGTGGTTGTATTGCTGGTTGGCGGCGAAGCGACCAAGAAGGGGAACCAGATTCACTATCCTGTGAATTCAGCCCGAAACGAAGAGCTAGCGCTGCGCGGTCTGCATTGGGCAGATGCGCCTGTGCGGCCGTTGGGCCCTCATGATGGAAAGCCAAAGCAGTCTTCCTAACTGCCGGAGCACAACAACGACAGCCTCACTGCTCGTGAGCACCGATATCGTGTTGAACTCCTACGGGCCGCGCTCCACCGCCGTATGCGGTGAAGGGCACCAATCCTGCGCCGGTTCCGCCATCGACGGCAGGACTGTTGGGATTGACCATTAAGTCGTCGTTCACAAACATGGGGTCGGTTTCGAGGTCACCTGCGCCTAGCGTCCCCGCCGGGCCGTTGCCACTTGGCCGATAGGGCGTGCCGACCTGATAGAACAGGTTGTTGCCGTAGAATGTGCTCAAAGTAGCGGTGTAAGCGAGGCCCTTGGCTGTCCCGCCGCCCATCACGATATTATTGTAGAAATCGAGGATGCCGGTGCCCCCCGTGTTTTTGGTTTCGATATTAAAAATCGAGGAATTCACGCCCGTGATGGGGACTCGGACCGAGTTGTTGAACAGTCCCAGCGCCGTGTAGGTATCCGTTTGCAGGATATGTACGGCGTGGCGTCCCATGTCGCGCAACACGTTGTTCTGGATGTTGACCACGCCGCCGTAGACGTTGGTGAAGCTTCCCAGAGCACGGATGCCGATTTGCCCGCTGGCATTGCCGATGATGTTGTTCCCGTCGATCAGCAGGTCGCCGTTGTTGGCGTTGTAGCCGAAGGCAATGCCGTTGGAATTCAATCCGCTCAGGCGAATGATATTTGCTTGAATCACAGACTGAGTCGAGGGCAAGGCGATGGTTTGGTTTCGCAACGTCAAGAATACCGAATCGTATCCAGACGCTGCATTTGCTTGCGTGAGGTCGTTGCCGGTGATGGTTGCAAGGTCTTTGTTTTGCTGAATGCTAATGGCGCGTCGAGACCCCGTGAACACGTTGTCTTGGACCGCGACGACGTTGCTACCGGTCGACAAAATACCTATCTCGGTCGTGTCGATCATCGACCCGCTTAGACTAATATCGTCGATATTCGTCAGATTCAGCCCCTCCTGAGCATTCACGCAGCGAGAGTCGACAAAGCTAACGATTCCCCTTGAGGAAAAACCGCCGTCCGAAAGTACGCATCTGGACGCGTTGAATAAGTTCAACGGTGTGTCTGCATCAATGTTAACCCGCTCGAATTGAAGGGTGTCCGTCCAAGAGATAGACACGCCGTGGTTGCGATTCACGATGGTCAGGTCCTCGAACCTGGCATCCATCGTCGCCAAAATCGGGTTTGCGCCGTAAGTTCCCGTGGTGACTCCATAATACGCGTCTGACCACGAAACGAGCCGTGAAAGACTACGATCCATGCCCTTGAGCGTGAAATGAGGCTGTGCCATTCGAAGGCCGTCGAAGGTCTTGTGGTCTTCCGAGCAGAAGGTCAAAACGCCGTTATCCTCAAGCGCGATGGCTGCTGCGGTGGCAGAAGTCGTGTCGGCTCCTTGGCACGTTCCCACCGTAATGGCGCCAGCTTTGGACATGCGGTCGAGCTCGAGGTCGAAGTTTTCCGCGCCGTGCGTGGGCATCGAAACATACACAAAGGTCCCGTAGGGGCTTTCATTGGCTACAACCGGCACCCGTAGGGCCGCAAAGGCCTCGGTTTCTTCGGGGTTGCGTAATTCTGCAGCGGTTAAGCTGGGGCTCGGTAGGTTCGCGCCGATTCCCGTAAGCATGGAAACCTGAGGTGCCGCGTTGGTCGCATTGCTGTTTCGCACCGACGCCACAACCCCCGAGTCGCCAACATGAGGCAGAACAAAAACTGCAACCTGGCCGGCTTTCAAAGCTCCCGCCGAGGTCAAGTGGTTGGAGGTGACGGCCACCGCAGGAGCAGAAACTGCGTACGTCAACGTGAGGTTCGCATCCGCGCCAAAGTTCTGAAGTCGAACGATAAAAGTGCCTCCCTCTTTGAACTCGAAAATTCCGGTGTCAGAACCGCTGCTCAGCGCTGTAAGCATGGGGTTGCCGCTCGTATCCAAGACGTTCAGGCCGATGGACTGACCGCCCGTGAACAAGATGCGAGCAAAATCGTTGGCCGAGGCGTTCACGACAAAATCGCGCGAGGCTCCGGCCTGCAAAAAGGCGGTCTGCGAGACATGGTTTTGAAGCACCGCGCCGGGGTCTGGAGCAAGTTCAATTTCGAAATCCCCGCTGCCCATTATGGCGTCGACCGATACAACCCAAGCTCCCGTTCCCGTGGCGTGTGCTGTCGTCACACCTTGTGCTGCAAAAGCTTGGGTCGGACGTCCGATTCGGGTTGGAGGAATCAACGTCATAGCCCCGCTGAATCCAGCAGATAGCGAGCTCACCCGCACCGAAAAACTGTTCAGCGCCAACGCGTCGAACACGTAGTATTTGCGGCCGTCCGCGGCCAGCGTGGCTTGAGTCGACATGGATGGCGTCAGGAGAGTGAATTTGGTGGTGTCCAGAACCTCAATCACGATGGGCGTTGTGCTGTCGCCTGTGTTGAGGCTGGCGGTTCCAAAATAGCGTCCAGTGACCGACCGCGCCTGCATCGTCGCATCACAATTACTGTAAAAAAGGAGGGATTCTTCGCCGCTTTTGGCGTCTGGAATCCGACTGGCGCTTCGGCCCGGTCTTTGGCATTCGTAGTCCACGTCGACTTCGAATTCTTCGGTAATCGTTGTGCCATCGCTCGTGAATTCAAACGGCACCCGAATGGCTGGGTTTGGCGTCAAGCGATCACAATTGATCCAAGAAAAATGACTAATCTCAGCGCGCTGAACAAGGCCACCACCCGTGGTCGCGGCTTGAATCGGCGAGTCGTTCTCAAAAAACCAAAGCCCGGTTTTTTCGTCGAGCGACCAGACCGCGATCGTCGTGCCGACCTGGCCATCTGGTGCGGTATAAGGCAATTCGATTATGGCGGGTTTACCAGGCGCGAGCTGAACCTTTCGCCCATCTTGGGATAATGTGACCTCCATGAGGCCGAAGCTCGTTAGGGGCCCGGCAGTGCCGTCTGGATGGACGCCTTCAAAGAGGCCTGGGAAGGCTAAGGTTTCGTTGGTTTGGTGGTCGACCGGCGTGAGCGTTACGGCCACCGGGCCAGTTACTGCGGCGCCTGTTTCGTCGTCCACAAGTGCATTGGCCGGAAACTCGATTCGGGCTCCGTTATCACCTTCGACCGTTCCGCCCGCCGCTGCGTCCATAAGAAATACAGGACGACCGCGAGGCATCATGCGAACAGTGGCTTTTGCCGTCGCGTTGCCGCCTTGAATCTGAGTGCGCAGCACCTGCGTTGTGTAGTCGCCACGTTTGAAGACGTATATGAGCGGCACGTCGGTTCCCGCCATCAGCGAGAACTGTCCGAGGCTGTCCGTTGTGGTGAGTAAGGTCCCTGCGCGGTTCACCACCGAGACTTCCTGAACCGGAGCCCCTTTGGTATCGACGACGACGCCTTGCAACGTCGCAAACGAAGCAGGCGTGGGGTCGGCAATCACGATGTCCCTTGTGACTTCGTCCGAGTCGCCATCGGCGGTGCTCACCACCAACTTGACCGTGTAGGTTCCGGCGCTTGGGTAGAGGTGAGCAGTCGTGACGCCAAAACCTATCGTTGAATCGCCAAAATCCCAGTCGTAATCAAGGGGGCGGCCCTGTGGGTCGACTGAGCTGACCGCGTCAAAAAGCACGGGCGAAAATGTTGAGGTTTCGGCTGAAACTGTGAAGTCAGCTGTCAGTCCTTCGACGCTCGCTCGCGTCACAGTAATCGATGCGGTCCCTTGATTACCGGCAGCATCCGTGGCCGTTACGGTGATTGTTGCCACCGTGTCCAACGATAAGTCGACAGTAAATGGGCTCGCAGCAGGGGTGATGGGAACCTCAGGCGCGTCGTCGATCGCGTACGTTAAGGTGGCGAGTCCGCGATTATCGAACGCGATGCCTTCGAGTCGGTAGTTGCCGGCCGCGTTGGACCTGAGCCCCGAAGAAATCGAAACTGTGGGCGGCACCGTGTCGGCGTCTGTGTCGGTGTCGGCGCTGGTATCCGCGCCCATATCAGCGGTGGGGGCAGTCGTGTTGGAATCGTCGCCACAAGCAGCAGCAGTCAGGCAAAGCATCAAAAGAAGAGCACAAAATCGTCGATAATTGGACATTTTTGAGGGCCCCCGAAGCCCGAACCGCCACAAAGTGGGACGGCCATAATCTAGGAAGATGACTGGAAATTAGTGGTTTCCGCGGGCTCTAGCAAGAGACTATTTGGCGCGGGAAAGCCAGTCGCGTATCTGCTCGTAAACAGACGCGTTGCCCAACAGGTCAAGGTGCCCAGTACTCGCTGCGACGAACCGGCGGTCTGCTGGGATGTCCAGGTTGCAACCGATCTCGAGGTGCTGGCCCAACGCGCTTTGAATTGGCACCAGGCCGTCGCCACACGAACTCTCGTTTAAAGTCTTGTCGGTGCTCCCGGCGATCGCAAAACATGGAACATTGGCTGGCAAACCGCAGGTGACGCGGGGATCGCGACCGAACTGAAAGCGGTCACGGCCATGCCAATGTTCGTCCAAAAAGTTGCCAAAACGAAGGTCTGTCACGCCGGCGCTGCGAAGACGCGCGAGCTTCTTGAGCGGCGCGCTGTAACGACTGAGGCCAAGCATCGATTCAAACGTGTTTCCCCAGCGCTCAAGGGGCGCGCCGTGATGAGGCGTGCCCAAAAACACCATCGCCGTCAATTGCTGTCGCCAATCCAGGCCGTCGTCTTCAGCGACTTGAACCGCGGAACGGGCGACCAATCCGCCCATGCTGAACCCAAGGATCGTCAGTGACTCCATCGGAACCGGCCAGCTTTTGACCAGCGCTTCCAGCATCGGCGCAAGGCGTCTGCCGTTGGTCGAGACATGCAAGCCGCTATTATAGCGCATGTAGATCGGCGTCATGCCGAGGTCATCGTGCAGGGATTCCGCGTGGTTATGGCCTTTTCGTGTCAGCAGAGTGTCGTCCATCGACGAGCCATGAAGGTAGACCAGCACATGAGCCGTTGCGGCAGGAAGCTGCTCGGCCAGCGCGTCTGTCGTCAGGTCCAGTCGGCACTGGCTCGAACGGAGTTCCATCTCCATCGCTAGCGGGTTGTTTTGGTCCTCGAGGTAGTCGCCAATCACCCCGTTCATCGCCGCCCGAACGATATTATACTCTTCACCGGGAGCGATATCGGCGACCAGCGGTTCGATGCGCTCCAGTGCGCTGTCCAACCCTTTGCCGACCAAACCCGCGATGCCACGAATGCTGCCATAAACGCCTCCCGTGCATAGCTTGACGACCGGCAGAAATGGCCTCCCTAAAATCGCTGGCCCTCCGGCGATCGTTTGGTGCATGTCTTCGACCACGGTGGTCGCGTCTTTGGTGGCTTCGACCAGAATCTGCCCTAAACCGCGGAGCTCTTCGGCGACGTTTCGTTTCTTTTCCATCGGTCTTGCTCGCGGTGTGTGGGTTTAGTGACGTGGCGGCGCGCCGCCCTGAACAAAGCCGGGGCGTTTTAAAAGGTAGTTTAACAGACCATCGCCAACTCCTGCGGCTCGCAAACCGTCCACAGAAAATGGAAGCCGAGTCGGTTTCCATCCGGGCTGCAAAGACACGCGCGGCCAATCGGGGTGGATAATGGCTGCCGTGCCAATCACGCCAATGTCGGCTCCGGCTTCCAGCACATGATTTAGGTCGTCCCGGGTCCAGATTCCGCCGGCCGCCAGTAGAGGGACGTTTTTTGGCAGAGCCTGCCGGAAAGCCGACACAATCCGTGGCCCTTTGGGGTCTTCGGGGGCGGTGGACCGAGCGTCTTGAAGCGAAAGATGAATGAAGTCTGCCCCGTCTTCCACCAGCCATTTGGCCGTCTGCAGACTCTCGGCCAGTAGGATTCCTCGGGCCATGAACAGGTCGACCGGCGATAATCGAACCCCCACAACAAAGTCGGGCGAAACCGCAGCTTTAATCGCCTGTAGGGTCTCGCGCAGCAGCAATGCGCGGCCTGCAAGGCCGTCACCGTAAGCGTCCTGCCGCGTGTTATCCGTGGGCGACAAGAAGTTGGTGAAAAGATACCCGTTTGCCCCGTGCACTTCGACGCCCGAAAACCCCGCGGTTTCGGCGCGTTGAGCTGCCTCAACAAAATCGCGTTTCACTTGCTCTAGATCTTTTGTGGACGCTTGGCGCACACCTTCGCGCGCCATTGCGGCGATCGGACCATCGGGTGCAACCACTGCCATGGGGCCGCCGTGATGCAGCTGCACAACAGGCTTGGCGCCGGCCGCTTTGAGGGCGCTGGCGAGTCGTGTAAGGCCTTCTAAGTGGTCATCCGATGCGATGCCTAGCTGGCCATGCCACGCCTTGCCACCGTCGCTCACATACGTCGCGCAGGTGCTAAGCCATTCGAAACCGCCTTGGGCCCGTTTCAGCAACCAGTTGAACTCAGTGTCCGAAATCGAGCCATCTTCGTGGCTTTGGACATTGGTCAGCGGGGCAAAAGCGATGGGTTGGGAGATTTCGAACATGGGTCCACTTTGCTTGATTATTTTAAAGGTCAATATCTATCCAGACCAGGTGATGGTCCGAAGCATCAGCCAAGGATTCGTCGGCTGAGCCTGCAGCGGGCCAGAAAACCCCGCTATCGGTGATATTGAGGTCCGAGGAAGGCAGGACAAAATCGACGCGCAGGTTACCCACCTGACCGTCGCTAAAATCCGCGGTGTCGAGCGATGGATCGCCCGTGTGTGAGGTGTTGGCCTGGCCGTCTTTTTCCGCAGCTTCAGGCGCTCCAAGGCTTTGTGGCGCAGTATCTTGGGTCCTTGGATTTTCCAGCAAATCACCGATTCCGGTGTGGATGCTATCGCCATCAATTGGGTCGGAGTTCAAATCGCCCAAAATCACAAATGAAGCGTCGGTGGCGAGTGCGCCGCTATTGCCCTGATCATCAACGATATAGCCGTTTGAGGCTGTCGGGGTGATATAGTCCGACCAGAAGCGAATCTCGTCGTGGTTTCGTTTTCCGTTTCGGTCTTCGGGGCCGTCAAAGCTTGGCGGAGTGGGGTGGCTGGCCAAAATATGGATCCGCTTGCCATTCACGTCGACCGGCACATCGACATGGTTTTTTGACGAGAGCCGGAAGACCTCGGCCGCTGCTGGTGTATACCAGTCAAGGGGCAGCAGGTTGCCTGGCATGTCTTTCCAAAGCAGTTTTTGGAACGAGCGAATATCTTGATTGGCGATGGGGTGTCTTGAGAACACCACAAAGCCGTATTGGCCCGCAAAACGACCAAAACCAAACGAGTCGTCGCCATAAGCCTGCGAACCGGCCATGGCTTCGACTTTCCCGTCGTTGTTTAGGTCGACGCCCGACGAAATTCCCGTATTCGACGGAGGGGCATAATAATACGGGTAATCCAAGGGTTCGCTGCCAGCCTGAGCGACGTTTAAGTATTTTTCGGCAAACACCTTTGCGCTATCTGCCGTGGCATCCCAGTCGAATTCATTGATCAAAACGATGTCTGGCCGAACACGTTGCAACACTGCAGCGACTTCCTTGGCCTGAGGGTCATCGGCTTGCAGGTCTGCCAACAGCGCGCCTGCTTGGCCCCGGAACATCGACGCGTTGAACGTCGCGACACGTAAGGTCACGGGCAGAATTCCTGCGTCCGAAGTCGCATCCAGAATGGCAGCATCGTTTGACTGGCCAACATCGGCCACAGGCGTGCGGCTGCCGCTCTCTGAGGAGCATCCCATCTGGGAAACAAGGACTGCGGCGGCAATTAGATTTCTGTACAACATTGAATTCTCGGGGCGAGACGGCGTGGCCGATAGGATTCGGCAAATCTCATGTGGCTTCTAAAATAGGTCAGGTGATGACGAACCAGACCTTCGTGATCAGCTCATCGTGGTCGACCTCGTAGATGGCCATCGCGTGAACAGGCTCGGGTCGCAGACCTGTTACGTATTCAAAGTCGAAGGCCACATTTCCCACGATCGACCGAGTGGTTACGCTTGCGTTAAGGGTTTCGCAGCGCTGAAACAAAGGGCCGTAGGTGTCACGTAGGTGTTGGCGGCCCTTGCCGCGAAGCTCGTTCGTTTTTAAGTCGAAAAGCTCGACATCTGGATGGTAGGCCGCCACAAAATCGTCGATTTCACGGCTATTATAGGCGTCGAGTTGTCGTTGGGCAGCACGTCGTGCGCGTTCTTCAGCATGACTCATTCAGCGTTCCTTGGTCTCTGTCGCGTCCACAGCAAATGATGGCCACCGAATTTGCCCTTTGCGGCCGGCAGATGCAAGGCATTGCTGATTGCGGCCAAGAACTTCGACGGTCTCGGCCAGTCAAGGCGGGGATTCTTGAGTGTTATTGGGTCCAAAGCAGATGATGGCCGCCGAATCTGCCGTCTGCGGCCCTCAGATGAAGGGCGTCACGTTGATCCGTCCATTTTTTTGCGGAATCAACGTCGCCTCTCCAATTTGCGGCTTCGGCGCGTGCCTGGAGGTAGTAAGAAACGCTGCTGTTTGGGTCCACAAGGCCGTCGGAGTATGCTTCTTCGTGTCTCGGGGCGATGGCACCACGCAGATAAAATCGGACCGCGAGTGGTATCTGCATGGGCAACGTCTTGGTCTGAATTCGAAAATCACTTTGCTGAGCCTCAGTTCCGTTGATCGCCTGCAAAAATGCCGTCTCTTCTTCCTTTTGGTTGATGAGCTTGAACTCATCGAAGCGACCCAGACGATGCGCGAAGGCGATCGCCATCCAATCTGCGCTCTTTTGGGTTTTGGTGTCGATCTGCGCGGTTTTTTGAGCCTTTTGAGTGTGTGAGAACGCCGCTTCGAAATCGCCAATACGAGCCGATGCCATGGCCAGCATCACTTGAAGGTCTGGGTCGTCTGGTCGCGTCTTTTCCAACCGGGTCAGGCGTTTGAGCGCGGCCTCAGGTTCAAACTCGTATTCGACCTGAGCCAGACAATATTCGTTTTTGAGGGTGGTAACTTCAAAATGCTTGCGCAGATCCTCATGCCGAAGATGGCCGGCCAACACGGCGGCGACACGTAGATTCTCCACCGCGCTGTCTCGAGTCACATTTGTGAAATCTGTTGCAGCGAGTTTGTCGGCCGCTCCAAACAACACTGCTGGGGGCACTGACTCAGCAAGGCCCTCACGTCCGCGCGGCAACCCGTCACAGTGTGGCCCCGAGCGGACGGAGTGCATTGCCATATCTTTGTCGGAAATTTTCCCCGCAACGTAAAGCACCGCGCCAAGATCCCTTCGGTCTGAATGGTGGTTTTTTCGGTCTTCATTGGAGCGACGATAGAGTTCCAAGATATCGGTCGCATTGCGCGACGCCGCCAAACCAGCCGAGCCATACGGTATACTCATCCCTCGAAAAGGGCCCAATTCGGTTTGGTCGTTGAGACCGCACGCGATGGCATCCGGGCTCTCTAGAGCAGACTTGAATTGAGCCTGGTAGACTCGCAAGGCGTTGGCCTCGTCTCCGGCCAGACAAAGCGCGCGTGTTCCCTTCCTTGTGTTTGCAGACGGCGAGTCCATCGCAAGCAGCCGATCCCAAGCGCCGCGCCGGATATGGACGTCAAACCAGGTGGCGTTATGTGGCGGCGGCAAGTCCATCAGCACATCCCACGCGCCCGCAAGATGAAGTGTGATTTCAGGCTCAGTAATGCGATGGTTGTCTGTTTGATCCACGAGCCGTTGGGCCAGCTTATCACGTTTTGCAGTATCGAAATCACCCCAAGCGGCCTGCATGAGTTGGCGTTTTAGATCCTCGATCGTTTCAATGTTTGGTGCTTCCTTGGATTTTCCGCCAACCAATTTGGTATCTACGCGCTGCGCTTGGGTCGGAACGACCTCTTGATTTTGTTGAGGTTGTTCGGCCGCCCAAAGAATCACGAAGCCGATGACGGCAATCATCAACGCCGCAAAACCAATGATCATTATGGCCAGCTTGCCCACAAGGGCGCTGGCTGCGGCATTCTTGGGCGACCGAACACTTGTAACATTCGGATCACTGACCTCTTCTTCCTCGTCGTAGGTTGTCCAATCGCCACCATCGCTCATGCGCTTTCCTTGAATGTATTGCTCAATAATTTGCCCCGGCTACAACATCGCGTCAACCGGATGGAAACAGGGTTATCGCGTCGCCAGCGCTCCATTTTGAGCGTTTGGTCATGATCGAGGCAAACCTTTCGGACTCTAAGAAATCGTCGAGCCAACGATTAAGGTTTGACCATGGCTGGGCCAAAAACCAGTCGCGGTCGACAAAAGAAAACTGGCGCACAAAGGGCAGCAGCGCCATGTCCGCAAGGCACGGCGAATCGCCCAAAAGCCACCTCCGATTGGCCAGGCGTAAATCCAGATCTCGCAGAATAGTCGCGGCGATTTCCCTCTGGATTTCCAAATCATCGTCGGGGTGTTTCCAGGAGTATTTGTAACGGTCCAGCGCGGCTTTGAACGTGGTGTCATTGCGCACGATGAGGTCGTCGACCAAGGCTCGGTTTGCGTCGCTCATCGCCAGCCAACCCTCCGGATCATTTCCTCTCAACGCCCATTTCATGATTTCGAGGCTCTCTTCAATCACCTCGCCATCACGCATCACAACCACTGGGACAGTGCCTTTGGGGGACGCAGCCAAGAGCTCTGGGGCTTTGTCGCGCAAGACGACTTCACGCAGCTCGCAGGTGATTTGGGCTGATGAAATGGCCAAGCGTGCGCGTATCGCATAGGGACAGCGCCGAAAGGAATATAAAATGGGGAGGTATTCAGACATGATGGGCCGGGAACCGAAATTCAAGGCCCACACTTAACATCGTGCCACCAAACTCGAAACCCAAGGTAGGTCTGTAGGTTTCGGGTAAGCACCGAGGAAACAAAAAAAGGCCGCAGGACAAACCTGCGGCCCATTTTTTTAGCGGACCAAAACTGCACCGAAGGCGCGAACGTTTTTGGTGGAGGAAAGCGGGTCAACAAGGTCAGGGCTGCAGCCGGCGCTGTTGCCGACCGAGATGCTGTCGATTGTGCTGCAGCTGCTTCCCGCTGTGCCGATCCCGATGCGCGAATCAGGCGAGAGGCAATCGTTTTCCTGATTGCCGATGATACCGATACGGGCGCGGGCCCAGATTGGGTTGGTGTCCGTCGGATGCCCAACATTGAAGCCCTCGCGGTTACAGAATGCTTGCAGTGAACCGACGGTCGGAACCATGTTTTTCCAAGCTGCGCGACCCAGCGACGAAGGTGTGAAGCCACCTGTAATCACCGCACTCATATTTGTGGCGGTGTGAGTGAGCGTCGAGAAAGTCAGCGCCGTTGGATTGCCCACTGTCGCCATGCCGACTCGGGTCTCGGTGAACGGGACCTGGAAGTAGCTGTCCAAGAGTGCTTCGTTGCCATCGAGGTTAGACAAGGTCGGGTTAAGCACGCCGCTGCCCGTCCAGAGTGCTGCATTGTAATGGAAGGTCGCGTTGTTGCCGTTGGCCTTCAGGATCAGCGTCCAACCGCCACCATCGGTGGTCATATCGCAGTAGGCCGTGTAAGGGGCGCCGATAGGCGTTACGAGGTCGTAAACGCCACTGATGCCGCGGATTCCCGCGTTATGAACCGAATCTTGTGCAATAGTTTCGAGGCAGCTCGTGAGCGGCTCAGGCCCAGCATCGTTGGTCGAACACATCACCTGACCCGTGATCGCTACGGTGGTGTTTGCGTCGTTCCAATGCCCGTAATCGCACGCCGCTGCGTCGATAAGGTAGAGCGCTTCGCTGGTGAGGTTATCGCCATTTGGCTCAAATCCCAGGCAGCCCGCGTTATTGCTGTCGCTCAAGTAGAACGAGCATGCCGCGCCATTGCACCGACCCGACCAATTGCTGAGTCCAGCAGCGCCGTTGAAGTCAGGGAATACGTTGACGAGGTTAGGCGGTGAGCCATTATTCCAGGTTCGAATGGCTTCTGCGTGAGCGCGTGTGCGGGGGACGATGACTTCCAAACCGTAGCTTGCGCAGTAGTTTCGGTAGTTAACCTGAGGCCCACTGAGTGCTGGGTCATCAAATCGAACCATGGTGTAGCCGACGCCACCGTCGCTATCCATATCGCAGTAAACGATCAGGGGAGGAGCCGAGCCGACCTTGATGGCATATTCGCCTGAAGGTGTTGCTGGTGCAGAGAATTTGAGCTCGGCACACGACCCCTGATAGGCACAGTTGACGCCGTTTCCGGTGGAACCGAGTGGGCAGGTGCAGATGAACGAGCCCACGCTATTTGCGCACAGCGAGAGCGGTCCACAATTATCTGTGC
Organism: Bradymonadaceae bacterium; assembly: GCA_037968515.1. Taxonomy (GTDB): domain Bacteria; phylum Myxococcota_A; class Bradymonadia; order Bradymonadales; family Bradymonadaceae; genus JBFFMO01. The sequence continues at coordinate 13,939 of JBBKVQ010000362.1, read as the reverse complement.
CGTTAGCGCACTCGTCGATATCGTTGCAAAGCAGGCCGTCTCCGGGTGCGCCAGGAGGGCAGGTGCAGGTGAATGAGCCGGCCGTGTTGGCACAAGCAGCCAGAGGGTCACAGTTATCGGTGCCAGCATTGCATTCATTGACGTCTGCGCAGGTTGTTCCGTCGCCGCTGTAGCCGCTTGGGCAGGCACAGGTGAATGCGCCAGCAGAGTTGGTGCAGGCCGCGAGCGCGTCGCAGTTATCCGAACCGGCGGCACATTCATCGACGTCTGCGCAGGTAGTTCCGTCGCCGGTGTAGCCGCTTGGGCAGGTGCAGGTGAACGCGCCAGCCGTGTTGGCGCAGGCTGCGAGCGCATCGCAGTTATCTGAGCCCGCGGCGCATTCATTGACGTCTGCGCAGGTTGTTCCGTCGCCAGCGTAGCCGTTGGGGCAAGCGCAGGTGAAGGCACCCGGTGTGTTTGTGCAAGCTGCGAGCGCGTCGCAGTTGTCTGATCCGGCAGCACACTCATCGACGTCGGCGCAGGTTGTTCCGTCGCCGCTGTAGCCGTTGGGGCAAGTGCACGTGAACGCGCCAGCAGTGTTGGCGCAGGTGGCGAGTGTATCGCAGGTTGAAGCGCCGGTGGTGCATTCGTCGATGTCGGCGCAGCCGGTCGTCCCGTCGCCAGAATATCCGCCAGGACAAGCGCCACATGTGCGCGAGCCGTCCGTGTTGGTGCAAACTGTCAGTAGGTCGCATGAACCGTTGTTAGTTGCGCATTCGTCGATATCGACGCAGCCCGTATCGCCACCACCGGTGAAGCCGACTGGGCAATCGCCACAGGTGAAGCCGCCGGGAGTGTTGGCACATGCGACGGTGGCGTCACAGCCACCGTTATTGGTCGCGCACTCGTCGATATCGGTACAAGCCGTGTCGCCGGTGCCGTCGTAGCCCATGGGGCAGATTCCGCAGGTTTTTCCGCCGTCGTTATTGGTGCAAGTCGTCAGTTCGTCGCATCCGCCATTATCGGTGGCGCACTCGTCGACGTCGGTACAGCTCGTATCGCCGGTCCCTGTGTAGCCGTCCGGGCAGTCGCCGCAGGTGGCGCCGGCAGCCCCATCGGTGCACGCAGCCAACACGTCGCAGCCGCCGTTATCCACCGCACACGTGCTGAGCGTGGCATCCGATCCGGCATCAGGCTCGGTGGTTCCCGTGTCGGTTTCGACGCCGGTATCTGGGGTGGTGATCGTGGAACTGGTGCCCGCCGGATCGTCAGAACACGACACAGCAAGGGACGCAATCAGGCCAAATGCGCAAAACGATAAAAGACTTCTCATAGCTCTCCAGAGGGAAGTGATTAAGTCACATTCAGGTTGCCAAGATCGCTTGTCAAGGAGATGTGTCGATCTGCGGATGAATAGCGAAAAACCAAGCTGAAACGAGTGTTTATCGTCAAATTAATGACGCATTTCCGCTGCGCTTTTGACCTCGATCAGGACAGTTTGACGGCGCAGTGGCTAACTCCAACCTTCGGCCGCGTGAAAATGGCCTAAAGGCCGTCCAAGTACCCGTCTAAATTTACGAAAATCGCTGCCCAGTCTATTGCGCGAAAAATGCGCGGTGCTATTTTGGCACCACTGACAAGTTAAAGGGAGCGACCATGGCCGAATCACGTTTCGTTGGATGGAATATGCGCTGGTTCGCTTGCGCACTCTTGAGCATCTTTGTCGTTTTTGGCTGCAGCGACGGCGAAGTTGGCGACACGACCCCGACCGAATTGGCCACCGGCGTGGCTGCTCGCATCGAGATCTCGCCTTACGCCATCATACTGACTCGCCCTGACCAGACGAAAGTACTCACTGCAAGGGTGTTTGACGCCGACGGAGCCGAGATCAAATCAGAGGTAAGGTGGGAATCAACACGTCCCGAACAAGTGGCTGTGGACGCCGATGGTGTGGTCAAAGCCACTGGCGCCGCCGGATCCAGCCAGATTACCGCACACATCGGCACGCTCGCCTCGCCGCCACTATTGGCGGTTCATACGAAAGTGCCAGACGATGCGGTGCTGCTGACGGACGCGAACATCGTCGGCGAACCTGAAGAGACCAGCCCTGATGCGGAAGCGAAAGTAGGGAACACGTATACGATTCAACTGATTGGGGTCGAAAAACCAGCCATCGGCTCTTTGCTGATCAACACCGAAGGCAAGATTGTCGCGGGTCGCGTCACGGACGTGAAATCGGCCAATGACGGACACAGCGTGACCCTCGCATTGGTGCCCGCGCGGGAGATGTTCCCAGAGCTTGCCATCAACGAGGTGTTCGACCTTAACCAGGCAGAGGTGGCCATCCCCGAATCATTGCTCGAGAAATACGACGTCCAGATTGAGGGCGATACGTACACCTTCACCGCAAAACCCAGTTCAACCGCGGGTGGTCTCACTCAGTTGAACGTACGTCAGCAACCGCTTGAGCAGGAGTTCAAGCTTGGGCCTTTCACCTGCAAGCTCGTGGGCGACGGGGCAGCTGGGGCCGGCTCCCAGGTTGTCGCCCTGACCAATGATTTGCCTACCTTTTCATTTACTTTGAACAATTCGCTGGACGTGCTTTTCACAAAAGCTCACGGCCTCGAGCGTTTTGTTGTCGGCGCTAAACCTACCTTTTCCGTCGGCGGCGGCATGAAGGTCTTGGTGGCAGTCGAAGCCAAGGTGACTTGCGAGGTCGAACTCTTGGTCGTCAAGCTCCCTGTGGGCGGGCCCATAGCACTTGTGATTGGCGGTCAGCTGCCGATTGGCGTCGGTATGGAGCTCAGCGGAAAACTCACCGCGGCCAATATGGGGATTTCTGCGCTTACGACGGCCAAAACAACCGTCGATATTGGTCTGGCGTGTCCCGAGGGCGCAACATGTTCAGTCGTCAACGAATTGGGCGAGCTGGATCTAAACTTCGCGCCAGTTGTGGATGCCCCAAGTGTTGGAGACCTGAGAGTCGAGCCCACTCTGTCCATCTACGCATTCGTGAAGTTGTCGATCGGTAACCCATTTCTAAAATCACTGCGTTTCAACGCGTTTGTGGTCAAAGCGGGCGCCGCACTGAAGGGCAGCTTTGCCCCTCAATTCACGCAGATCGAAGACGTTACTTATAAGTCCGACTACAAGCTGCAGGCTGAAATCAAGGCCGGCGCAGACACCGGATTCATTGGCTTGGCCGCGTTCATGGGTTTGAATTCGGTGGCTGAAACCGTGGCTGAAATCAACAAAGAGATTGGCACTTCGCCGACCGGCACAATCACGGCCAACGTCGGCGAGTTTGTCGCCGATGATATGGTCAATTTCACGGTCACGCTCGACCCGTCGAAAGTCGGTTTTTTACCCCTCATCGGCCCTTACAACGTGAACCGCATTCTACTTTTGCGGGTTGAACCACCTTCCCAGACTCCGAAGCAGGTCGCCAGCATCGTGGCCATGCCTGGCCAAACCGAATTCACGATTCCATTTGTCCCGACCGGTTCCGGAAAGACCGACGAATTCTACGCCTTCGTCGTGACCCAGCTAATGCCCGTGGATTTCTTTTCGCTGGAACTCGGTCGGGTTAGTACGTCGCCGCAAGTACCACTAAATAATTTGCGCCAAACGATCGATCTCCCCCTAGAAATATCTGGGCCTACGCCGTTTACGGTAGTCGCGGAAGCGGCTGATGATGCGGGGGTTTTTCGTCGAGTTGCGGGCGCCCTGGTCAGTGTTGAAGCCAGCCCCGAATGTGTCGTGATGGACGCAGTCCAAAGACTGTCAAACGACTTGGGTGTGGCCACTTTTTCCGTGTCCCCTACAGGGCGCTGTCTGGAACAGTCGTTCTTCATCACTACCTCGGTGCCTGACACCACCTTGACCGTAACTTCGCCTAGGATTCGTGTGCGCATCGTCGTCCCAGTGTTTGAAGGCGATCTATTCGTAGACGCGTTCGCATTGCCTTTTGCGGCGCACTTGATCGAGGTCACAGGGGATCTCATGATCACCAATGATCCCACGCTCAGCCCCACCGCATTCAGCATGCCAAATCTCAAGAAAGTAAATGGTAGGTTGACTATCCGAACACCATCGGCCTTCACTGAGGTATTGCTCCCTGCGCTAGAAGTGGTGATAGGAGAAGTACATTTAGGCACGCAAGATAACGGGGTTAGTCATCCAGAATTTGTCCGCATAGAACTGCCTGTGTTGCAGCAAGCTGGCCGGATGGACTTGCGCGGCATGGGGCCAATGGAGATGCTTAAGATCGGCCCTGTCAAAACGACAGATCATTTTTTCATCACTCGTAACGCGTTCGCGAGTTTCGATGGATTCAGTGCTGGCATCGAGGTCGGGGGATTTCTGCAAATTGTGGGCAATTCAGGGTTCAGTAACGCTCGCGCGTTGGACTTCGCCAGTGGGGTCACAGTAGTTGACACTCCTCTTGTCCGCGACAATACAGGGCCATAAGCGTCGAAGCATCGTGGTGATTCAGCGGCCGGCTGGAGGTTGCCCGTCGTGCCAATGACCATGACCCGGATCCCAGTGTTTATTGGTCTTCGGGTCGTACTCGTACGGTTTAGGCGTGTAGCCCGGTTCAGGAAGGCTCAACGGAGTCACTGCGACGCCGAACGGCTCAGTATTGGCAAGCTGAGCGGCGAACACCGCTGGGTCACTCGTAGGCAATTCACAAGCGCTTCGACGGCACACATAGGCCGTGGCCTTGCCGCCGTTTGCGATTTTGCTTTCGATAAAAGGAATCAGCGCGGAGTCCGTTTTAATGCGGTCCTGCGTAGTTTTAGTGAATACGATTTGGGGAAGAAACGACCCACGAACCACGTCGACCAGCTTTTCGCCGTCGTCGCCATCCGCCGTCACAACCACGACCTCAAGCGCTTGGTCCAGATACAAATCTAGGCTTGCCAACATCAGCGCCGCCGACATTCCGCGCGCCATTAAGACGCTTCCAAAACTCGCCAAGAGCTTTTCAGCGCGGTCTCGATGGGCGTCGTTCAGCGTCAATTCGGCTAGGCGCAGCAGATTCATGGATGCCACGCTATTTCCCGAGGGTTCGGCACCGTCGTACTCTGGTTTCGGCCTTAGCAAGAGGCCCGACGTCGATGCCGGTATCAGAAAATATCCACCGTTCGTTTCGTCCCAATAATCGCGGTCCAAAATCGTTTGAAGTGCCAAGGCCTCTTTGAGCCATTTTGTGTCGCCATCGGTCTGGAAAAGGTCAATTAATGCGGCAATAAAAAACGAATAATCGTCCAAAACCGCATTGTGTCTTGCCTGGCCATTTCGCCATGACCGCAGCAGACGTCCATCAGGTTGGCGAAGATTTCCCAAAATAAAATCGGCGGCCTTTTGGGCTTGGGCCACGTATTTCGGTTCGTTCAACGCAAAACCGGCACGTGCAAACGCCGAAATCATCAGCCCGTTCCACGACGTCAGGACCTTGTCATCAAGATGCGGCGCCGGCCGTTTCAGACGTTCTGCATAAAGCTTCTTGATGATCCGAAGGCGAGCATTTTCGGCGGCTTCGTCACTCGCCGGGGCGTCGCTGGAGAGCGGAATATTTAGAATATTTCGATGCTCAAAATTCCCTTGAGGACTTGTGCCCCAAAGTGTTTTTGCGATGAGTCCATCGTCAGGGCCCAGCGTCTTCATCAGCTCGTCTTCGGTCCAGGTAAAGAAATAGCCTTCCTCCTGTTCACCCGATGGAGTCAGGCTGTCAGCGTCGGTGGCCGAATAGAATCCATACTGTGAATGAGTCATTTCTAAGGCGACATAATCGAGAGTCTCCCGGACGATTCGCTTGAAATCATCGCGTTTGGTGATTTGCCAGGCTTCCAGATACACCGACACCAACTGGGCGTTGTCGTAGAGCATCTTTTCAAAATGTGGGACCAGCCATTGCCCATCCGTGCTGTAGCGATGAAACCCGCCCCCAACTTGGTCGTAGATGCCGCCTTTGGCCATCCGTTCCAAGGTCACGGTCACCATTTTCAAGGCGTTTGGGTCACCGGTTCGTCGGTGATACCGCAATAATAGTTCAAGGTTCACCGGTGTTGGGAATTTTGGCGCGCCCCGAAACCCGCCGTAAACCGGGTCAAAAGCGCTCGCCAGCATTCGCACCGTGCTGGAAATTCCATCTGCCGTGGGCACTCCGCGTCCGGGGGCCGACTCAGCGGCGCGATTCAAACGCGCCGTGATTTCTTTGGCCTTTGCCACAACCTTGTCGGGTTCATCACGATATTCGGCACTCAAATCCTGCAGGATGTCCAAAAAACCCTTGCCCCGAGCGCTCGCCCGTGGCGGAAAATACGTGCCGCCAAAAAACGGTTCTCGATCGGGGGTTAAAACGGTGGTCATCGGCCATCCGCCTCGTCCTGCGAGCAGTGTGACGGCGGACATATAGACGTCGTCGATATCTGGACGTTCCTCGCGGTCGACCTTAATCGCCACAAAGTTCCTGTTGATGAACTCTGCGATTTCCATGTCCTCAAACGACTCTCGCTCCATCACATGGCACCAATGGCACGTCGAATAGCCGATGCTCAGCAGCACCGGAACATTCCGCTCTTTGGCGCGAGCAAACGCCTCGTCGCTCCATGGATACCAGTTCACCGGGTTATGTGCGTGCTGCAGCAAATAGGGGCTGGTTTCACAAGTAAGCCTGTTTAAAAACTTCGGCTGACCGTCGGGTTTTAGGTGTTCGGTGCGAGGTTTGTAGTCCTTCTGCTTGGTTGCAAGGCAGGAGGCCAGCACATCATCGAGCGTAGCCGAGGGCTTTTCGATACCCGGCATCGAAGGCTCGACTGAGCCAAGCGACAACCAGGGGAGGGCGCCAGCGATTGCCGTGGCGGTTTTATCCACCGCTGTTGGCGGTGGGGTCACGGGTGCCGAACAAATCTGCCAGAAGCCAAGCCCAATTACGCTCGCAGCAAAGAGGCCAAAGATTCCAAGCCGTTTGTTCATGTTCACTTTCCTATATGCGTTCAACTCGGCGTAAGATCGCCTCGACATACTCTCTACTTAACACAGGAACCCACTGCGATGACTTCCGAACACGACGGGCTCGGGCCGGGTGTCCCGTCGGCTGGTGTCCTTTTGGTGTTGCGAAGGGTCGTCTTGCCTGCGGTGCTGCTGCTTTTTCGCCCCACGATCGAGGGAACGCAACACCTGCCCAAAGACGGACCTTACCTGCTGGTTTCGAACCATAATGCTGGGCTGGGGTTGGCAGAGCTGCTGTGTTTTGCCGCGCTCTGGGTCGAGGCATTTGGAGACTCTCGACCCATCGCCGGGTATGCTCATCCCCTCGGTTTCGCCTTTTGGCCTGGCACAGCCGTGCATCGAAGACTTGGAACCATTCCATCCACCTATGAAGCCGCTTATCACGCCTTGGAGCTTGGGGTTCCGATTCTAATGTTTCCGGGGGGTGACTACGAGACCCTTCGTCCCGTGTGGCAATCAAACCGTGTCGACTTTGGGGGGCGAAAGGGATTTCTGCGTATTGCCGAAAAGTCTGGGGTTTCTATCGTGCCCTTGGGAATTCAAGGCAGTCATTACACCGCGCCGATGTTGGTTCGGGGCAAATGGCTGGCGTGGTTATTGGTGCTGCCGCGTCTATTCGGCATCAAACGGTGGGCACTGTCTCTGCTTGGAGTGATTGGCTGTGTTGGAATTGCAGCTCTGCCGCTCAATATTTGGTTGCGCGGTGGCCTTGCGTACCTGTGGTTGGCCTCGCCGTTGGTTTTGTTCCCGTGGATTCCGTGGACGATTCGATTTCGGGTCGGCGAACCACTGCAGAATAGCCAGCTTTTTTCAGACGGTTTTGATCCGGTGCAGGCGTTGCAGGCGGTGGAACAGCGTATCGAGAGCCTCGTGAAACAAGGGGAATAAATCGTTTCGCATGGAAAGAACCTCAAATAGTGTTAGGGACTTACTCAGCTGAAACCCTTGAGCGGAAATGCAAAATCAAACCCATACACTTAACGCCTAGGATGTTCGCAGGATCGACCCTCGCTGTGATAGCGGCGCTCGTGTTCTCGATGCCGGCGCCGCTTTGGGCCGAGACACCGACCGACGTGCCCTTGGGTGAATCCACCCGTGCTGAACCAGAATTGAAGGCGTGGAATTATGTGCTGCCCTTGGGCCTCGCGATGTTTCAAAACTTTGCATTTTGGGGTTTTGGGCGCCTCGTCCTGAAATCCGACTACTCGGCAGTGGACCTCGACACCATTCAGCGAAATTTCACGGTCGGTTTTGAGTGGGATACTGATGCGTTTGCCACCAACCAGCTGGGGCATCCGTATCAAGGTAGCCTCTATTTTGCGGCGGCTCGAGCGTCGAAGCTCGGGTATTGGACCTCGACTGTTTACACTTTGTTTGGAAGCCTGCAGTGGGAAATGTTCATGGAAAATGAACTCCCATCCTACAACGATGTTGTCACGACGACCTTTGGTGGGGCGGCGGCCGGAGAGGTGCTCTATCGGCTTTCATCGGCGATTTTGGACCCCTCGACTAGCGGTGGTGAGCGGGTCGCTCGCGAACTTGCCGCGACAGCACTCTCTCCTACCGTCGGGCTGACTCGCCTGGTGAATTGGGAGATCGCGGAAGAGGGTCCACGCCCCGTCGCGCCCGACGTCAGCGTCGACCTAATTATTGGGCGCGATCGCCTTCGCGAAGATGGCTCACGGCTCAAGATGACGAGCGTAAGCCTGGGCGTTGAAATTGAATATGGAGACCTCGCCCCGAAACCAGACTTCGAACCCTTTGATTGGTTTCGGTTTACGGCCTCGGCGAATCTAAATAATGGCACAGTGCAACGCGGTGGGATCGAGCTTTTGGCATTGATAAATCGCCATGTTTTTGATTGCGGACCCGGCCAATGCCTTGTTGGCATAAATCAACATTATGCCTACTTAGATACCCCCATCTTTAAGGTCGGTACCTCTTCGTTTGGTGGAACCTTCGGCGGGCGTTTTGTCCTGACCGATGCATTAGAGCTGAACGCCGGATCTCATTTGAATTTCATCGCCTTGGGTGGATTTAATTCGCTGTATCCACCATCGATTGAAGAAGTATACGACCTTGGGGCAGGAGCCATGGCGCGTACTTTCCTGAGCCTCGATTACAAAACGAATAATAAAACCTGGTTCCGCGACATCGAGTTATACCTGTCAAATACTCGGTATTTCCTTCGTGCCCTCCGAGGAGTGAGCGCCAACGAATACGCGGGTGTCTCGCGTTTTCATCTTCATACTTCGATCTACCGAGGATTTGGCGTGATCCTCGGTGCCGACCTATACGACCGGCAGACCCGACCCGATGACCTACCCAATATCTCGTCCAGCTATTATACCGAGCAGTTTTTCCTCGTATGGAAATTCTAGCAGTGAGCGGTGAGCAGTTTGGCGCGGCGCTTGGTTAACATGCCCTACTGGCCTGCATCGCGCTATCGGAGTGGAGAGATTGCGAGATTTGATGTCATGAAAAATAGAAATCTACTATTTGTTTGCTCCCGGAATCAGTGGCGCAGTCCAACTGCAGAGACGGTCTGGGCCAAGGAAGTCGGCGTGAATGCGCGCTCGGCTGGAACCAGCCCCAATGCGCGTCGCACGATTACCGAAGCCGATATTGGTTGGGCCGACATCATTTTTGTGATGGAAAATAAACATCGTGCCATCATCAAGGCCAAGTTTGGACAGGCGGCCGAATACGCAGTGATTCACGTCTTGGGAATCCCTGATGACTACCAATATATGGACGACGACCTGGTCGATTTGTTGGAGCAGTTGGTCGAACCGTATTTGCGGTGAGCAGCTTAAACTGCCCACTGCTCACCGCCAGCTGCTCACCGCTCAGTGCCCGATTTCTTCGAGTGCAAACAGGCGACCGGTAGGGTCGGTGATATCAGCAACGCGCACCGACCCCTTCAGGAACCACTCGTTGTCGCCTTCGTTGTCCAGCAGCACCTGAGTCACAGACCAGACGCCTTCGGACTCACGGGTGATATTGATTAGGTTTTTTGATCGCGCGTCGTGGTTCCATTCGATGCGTTCGTATTCCGCATAAAACGGCTCCAATTCGCGCTCCAGCCCCATCGGGGTCCACATCTTCTGATTGGTTTGGCGCAGCAACCCTGCCGCTTCCTCTAGATTATCGGTGGCGAGCGCGCCAACGAGCCCGCGAAGTTCCGCGCGAATCCTCGCAGCAAAGGCAGTTTTGTCGGCATCGAGAGCCTCGACAACTTCTTCCTGAATCAGCTCCGGTGGAACGCCATCGCGCATCAATTCCCACTCTTGAACCAGACTGCTGTCCGCGCGCGAAATAACATCGCGAAGGTAGGCAATCAGATTATGGACTTCTTCGGTTTTGAATTGTTCAGGAACGTTTTGGCGCAGCGCTTTGTACGTCTGCGAAATCTGCCGCAACAACACACCTTCCGAGCGCTCAAGGCCGTATTGATTTACGTATTCATTGAAAGTCGCGTAGCGCTCGTACATGTCGCGCGCGACGGACTTCGGCTGCACTTTGTAGCTTCCAACCCACGGGCGCCGCTGCGCATAAGCGTTGAACGACTGATAGATGATGTCCGCGTCGGGTTGCGGGTAATCGACCTTTTCGAGCTTCTCTTTGAGCTCTTCGTACTCGGCGCCCTGAGCTTTGAGCTCAGCGTAGGCGGCGTCACGGGCTTTGTCGCGCTGCCGCATCAAAACGACACGAGGGTCCTCCAGAATCGCTTCTACGAAGCTTAGGAGCGTCAACGCATAGGTTGGGCTCTCTGGGTTGAGTTCAGCCGCAATATGCACAAGGAAAAGCGACAGAGCGTGGTGAATCGAAAAGTCTTGTTGCAGGTCTTCGTGCAGGCGAACAACTTGACCTCGACCTTCGACTTTGGGCACCACTTCCAGAATTTCGGCCTGTTTCAAAGACTGGAACAACATCCGACCTTTACGTCGTAATTTCCCCTTTTTGCCGTCGGTACCGTGGCTTAAAGCGATCAGGTCAATCAGGCTACGGTACCCCAGTGGGCCTAGGTTTCCCGGGCGTTGCAACAGGTTCAGCAGCATCCCGTGAGTCACTGTAAATCGCGAAGAAAGCTCCTCGGATTCGCTGTGGGTTAGGCGCTCAAAAACTTCTTCGTCCCAGTGAACAAAACCTTTTTCGGGAGGTTTTGCTTTGCGCATTTTTTTGCCCTTTTTTGGGTCCATCGCGATTTTATAATCGATTTTAATATTCTCGATCACGTACTCGGGAGCCTGTGCAATTACAAGGCCTTGATTATCGTACCCTTTACGCCCTGCACGGCCCGCGATCTGTTTGAAGTCTCGCACTTTCAACAGGCGAACTTTATCGCCGTCGTATTTGCACAACTTCGAAAACAGCACAGTGCGCAGCGGCATATTGATGCCTACGCCCAGCGTGTCCGTCCCGACGATCACTTTGATCAGTCCAAGCTGGGCTAGCCTTTCGACCAGCAGGCGGTATTTGGGCAGCATGCCCCCGTGATGCAGCGCGATGCCATGCGCCAGATACTTGCGGACGGTATCGCCATAGGGCGTGTCGAATTTCTGACCGTAAAGCTCTTCTTTGATTCGTTCTTTTTCTTCTTTGGTCGCGAAATTAATGCTCGTCAAACTCTGTGCGAGCTCGGCACATTCGCGCTGCGTGAAGTTCACCACGTAGACTGGCGCCAGATTTTTTTCGACCGTTTCCTGAATCTGGTCCAGCAGCGTAATCATGCTGTACTTGAACTCGAGCGGAACGGGTCGATGTGTTGATTTAACCAGCGCTACATTTCGTTTGGTAACCTGGAAAAGCTGGTCTGAAATCTTGGTGGTATCGCCCAGAGTCGCCGACATCAGCAAGAATGCGGTCTGCGGCAGAAGCAACAGGGGAAGCTGCCACGCGATGCCGCGCTCGCGGTCACCGTAATAATGAAACTCGTCCATGATGACGTGCTGAACGTCCGCACTTTCGCTCTCCATCAGTGCGATCGACGCTAAGATTTCAGCGGTGCAGCAGATGATCGGAGCGCCCGGATTGATCGAAGCGTCACCTGTGGACATGCCCACATTTTCAGCCCCAAACACGCGACACAAATCAAAAAACTTCTCGTTCACCAACGCTTTGATGGGCGAGGTGTAATAGGACCTTCTGCCGGTCGCAAAGGAGTAAAAGTGCATCGCCAATGCGACCATGGATTTCCCCGAACCCGTGGGCGTGTTCAGGATCACATGGTTGTCGTCAAAAATCTCAAGGATCGCTTCTTCTTGAGCCTCGTAGAGCTCAAATCCGTTTTCGGACGTCCATTCGACAAAGATGTCGAACAGCGAATCAACGTCGCCGCCCCCTTCGGGTAAGCGTTCTGTGAGTGTGAGCGGCTCGGCTTGGTCATCCATCTTCGTTCCATTACAAGGCGCGGAGGAGCCTATCAGACTCGCGCCCACGTGTCCGTCTTTGTTCTAAGCCACGATGTGTTTGGATCTGCCGGCTAGTGTTTGGGCCTGCCAACAGGGTTCCGACCTAAAAGTCCGCGCAGGCAGGGCAGAAGAACCGCTGCCAGACGCCGTTTTCCAAGCGAGCCACGTCGTCTAGGCCAAAAGACCACAAGACGCCGTCGACGGATTCTAGTCGATGTGCGTTCCGCAGCTCTGGGTTCAACCCGGTTTCTACCTGGGTCAGGCTGCCGTCAGCGAATGTGTAAAGCTCGGTATCGGTGCACAACCACAGGGTGCCGTCGTGCAGACACGCGTCAACAAACTCAAGGTCGTCGTCCAAATCGATGGCTTTCAGACCCTTCCCATTCCCGTGAAGAAGTAGCCCATTACTTCCCACGATCCAGACGGCTCCGTTACCGTCTGAAACACAAGCATTCAGACGCTCACCACTATGTTTCTGCAACAAAAACCAAGGGTCTTTGGCAGAGTTCTTCCAGTGGATTTCTCCACGAGACTTATCGGTCACGCAGAACTGGCCATCGGCCCCACACATCGACGACATAATTAGCGGATTTTTAGTATCGGCCGTCTCAAGAAGTCCTTGGTCAAAATGTGTCCAAGCTCCCTTTTTATCACGGCGATAGACTTGTCCAAGGGCGCCGATGGCGTATAGGCAGTCGTCAATAGAAACGATTCTTTCTAAGGGGCCATGGGCGTCGTTCGGGATGTTTTCGTAGGTGTCTTCGTCGAGGTCCAAGAAGACCACCCCGTCGATGCTTAGTGCGCAAAACGAAGGCCGATCCCAGTCGGTGTTCTGGTGAGCAACGACGTCCACAAAAACGTACTCGTGTTGATCAAGGCCCCACCCCTGGGTGTCATCCTCGACTTGTTCTTCATCAAAAACGGTCGCCATCGTCGGCGCCTGCAGCTCATCTGGCGGTCCCCAGTAACCCATCAAAAAAACAAGGTCGCGGTATTTTGCGGCGCCCGCACGGAACATCAAAGCAGGTTCATTCATTTTGGTCTCGACGGCTTGGTACTCAGGCGTGCTTGCAACGCGATTCGTCATGCTCGGGAAATCACCGAGCAACCACCGACCACTAGGCTGATTTATCGAAAAACGCGAATTCGAATTGGGTTTGTGAATCGAAAACCGCCATCGACCCTGCCTGCTTCAAAAGCTGCTTCGACTTCTGGCTGCTCAATTTTTTGGGCAACAATATCGTTGAAACTCATGCCAATCATTCGCGTTTTGAACGCCTCGAAAGACTCAAATCGGGCTTCCGAGCTAAACCACGATTCTTCCACGCTCTCAAACAGCGCAGCGGCACGGTCCATGGCCTTTAGCGCCAGCGCCCTGACGAGTGTTTCGTCGTGAAAGGGCCGAATCATTTGTGAAAACTGCCCATGAATATCGGGCTCGAGGACTAAAAGCACGCCGCCGGGTTTCAGCGCCCGCTCGGCTTCCTTAAGGGCTTCATCCATCAGCTCGGCAGGGACGTGGTGTAGCG